>NZ_PDKE01000001.1:0-450045 GCF_004116715.1 Arcobacter sp. CECT 8989
ACACCATTTGTGTGTAAAGGTCTTAATCTACTGAAAGTACCATATTCACCTGCTAGGTTATTTAAACCTGGGAATGCAAGTTGAAACGCTAGTATAACACCAATAGTCATACCTATGATACCAAACAAAATCGTTGTCATTGTAAATAGTTTTACAATAGAATAATCATACTCGATTTTTGTATAACTTTTCATATTTCTCCTTTATTAAAAGGATTATATTTTTAAATAGTGTCAACTTAGTGGTATAGAAAAAATTTTATTTATAATCATATCTTTAGCTACACTTTTCACACTTAATGGATTCTTTACCTTCAAATTCTTTTTCATTAGCTTTCTCAACAATAGTATTAGCTATATCCAATGTCTTAATAGCTATATTATTTGCTTCTATTGATACTTCATTATTAGACTTAATTTGTTGTTCTAAAATAGATATAGCTTCATTTATTTTTACAACACCATTTCTTTGTTCTTCCGAAATATTAGCAACATTATCTATAATTTCAATTGTCTTACTAATGTCTGTATTTAAGTTAGTATAACCTTCTATCATATTATTTGCAATAACTTTACCTTCATTAGCTTTTTTATTAGCTAACTCTACTAAGTTTTTTATCTCTTTTGCTGCTTCAGTCGATCTATTAGCTAAATTTCTTACTTCTTGAGCTACTACGGCAAAACCTTTCCCTGCTTCTCCTGCAGTTGCAGCTTCAACTGCAGCATTAAGTGATAATATATTAGTTTGAAATGCAATATCATCAATAATAGATATTGATTCATTTATTGCTTTTACTTGAGTATTAATTTCATCCATTGCAATATTAGTTTCATTAGCTAATCCCTGTCCATCTTTTGAAGACTTTACAACAGTATTAGCTAATTTTGACATAGAAGTAGTTTGCTCTGATATCTTTGATACGTTTATTGTAACTTTTTCTAAAACTGATGTAGTATTCTGTAAACTAGTAACTGATTCATCAGATGATATATTTAACTTATCTACATTTGTTAATAAGTTTTTAGATGAAGACTGAAGATTTATACCAGTACTTTTATTCTCTAATAACATCTGTGTTATTGCTTCATTTAATTTATTTACAGCATTTACTAAAATGCTTAATTCACTATCTGCAGTTATTCCGTTCAATACTAATTTATTTCTATAATCATAATTAATGTATTCTTCTAAGACAGTATTTATTATAGAATAATTTTTTTTAGTATTATCTATCATATCGTTAACTGTTTTTTTAAATTCTTCAATTGCAATATTTGAAGTCTTTGAAACAATTGTATTTGAATAAGTTCCTTTTTTAACTTTTTGCATTACTTCTTTAGCTTCTTCTATTAATACATGCTCTTTTTTTTCTTTTTCTATTAATACTTTTTCACGTTCTTCTATAATATTTTTTATTTTTGAATATTCACTTGACATTGAGGTATTTATTTTAAAAGTTACATCTTTTTTATCCATATTTTTTAAAAATTTTATAAGTTCTTTAGATAAATTATTACCATTTTTTCTTTCATCTAGCTCATGAAATATAAGTGCAATAGCAATTATAATTTGAACTACTTGAGAGAAATACTCTTCTGTAAAAAATATTGCATTTATTGGTAAAAGTATTATTCCTGTTAGATGAATAAGTGTCATTCTTAAATATAATGATTTGTAGTTAAGCATTTAATTTCCTTTTTAATATTAAATTATTTAAATAATTTTTAATCATACTGTTTTTATTACTTTGTCTATATTCTCAAAAATATTTTTAACTCTTTCTTGCCATAAAATTCCAAACTCTTCTTTTTCATAATTTGTTGCGATTCCTTTTAGGAGTTTCTCCATTAACACAGGTACTTTGGGATTAAATGAAATGGGATTAGGATTATAAATTATTTCAACAATTTTATTTGTATCAAGTCTTTTGAATTTTACACTAGTGCTTATATCATCATTAAATTTCATTAGTCCATATCTTTTAAACTTTCCATTTAGCCCTTTAAATCCATAAGTTTCAGTTGCCCCTATTATTTGTGTGATTACATTTGCAATAACACCCGTTGTACCTTCACTTGAATCTTCTTTAAAACTTACAGAAACTTCTCCTCTTTTAGGAGTTTCATTTCTATATAGTTCTTTTAATGCAACAAAAGTCATAATATAAGCTCCTGCAACAGTTGGACATGAGTGACCAGCTGATTTTACTATATCTAAATAACTAAACTCTACTAAACCATCTTCTAATGAGCCTAAAAATGATGATAAATCATCTCGTAGTTTTATTGTTTCAATTGTGTCAAAAAATATTGGATATTTCATGAATGTTCCTTTAGCCTAATATCTTAGTAATATTTCTATCTTTACTTTTATGCTATAAATATAAGAATTAATATCCAAGGTTTAAAATAGCTTTTATTTGAAATATAAAGGTAGATTTTCTTTATTTGGAAGTATAATTGTTTTGATATCTATTATTATTGATTTAAATCAATGAATAGGTTATTGTTTAATATTATTAAAGTGATACAGTTATTTAAATAATAAAATACTTGAAAATAGTTGGCGACCCCAGGATGATTCGAACATCCGTCTTCAGGAGGAAATCCTGACGTCCTTGGCCACTAGACGACGGGGTCAAAAAAGAAAGGAATTATATATAAAAAGTCTTTAAAAACCTTTTAACTATAACTCATTTAATTCAAGGAAGTTTTTTGATCTTTGGTGTCCGCTATCAGCGGCTCTTTTCATCCATAATTTTGCTTTTCCATTATCTTTTAAAACACCATATCCATTATAATAAAAAAGACCTAGATAATACATAGCTTTTAGACTATTTTGTTTTGCAGCTTGCTCATATAAAGAAAAAGCCTTTTTATAATCTTGGCTTACAATACTCCCTATTCTATAAATATCTGCAAGTTTTAATATAGCCGTTTTATAATCATTTTCTACTGCTTTTTCCAATAATGAAACTGCAATATCATAATCTCTTTGAACATACTCACCAGTATAATACATCATCGCAAGATTATAAGAAGCTATTTCATTATTTGCATTTGAAGCCTTTGTATACCATTGAAAAGCTTTTTCTATATCTTTTTTAACACCTTTTCCATAATAATACATTGAAGCAAGATTATTTTGTGCAATAATCACACCTTGTTTTGCTGCTTTTTCATAATAAATAAAAGCTTTATTTAGATTCTCTTTTGTTGGATTTCTCTCATAAAACATTGCAGTATTCAATTGAGCTAGGGCATAACCTTCATTTGCAGCTTGTTCGTATAACTCTCTTGCTTTTTTTAAATTCTTTTCTACAACTTCACCAATAGAGTACATATAAGCTAAGTTATTCATAGCTTCTACATTTCCATTATTTGAGGCTTGTTCATACCAAAAAAAGGCTAACTCTTTGTTCTCTTTTGTTCCAAGACCTTTATAGTTCATAAGTCCAAGATTATATTGAGCTTTAGCACTATCTTCATGCAAAGCTAAATCTGTAAACTGCTCTATTGCTTTTGCATATTTTTTTTCATTTAAACTTTTTTGTGCTTCTTCAAGTGTATTTGCATTTAAAGAAAGGCAAAATATAAAAAAAAGTAATAGTTTATTTAGTACTCTCATTTATTTCTTCTTTATTTTCAAGACTTTCTTCTATTTTATCTAAAGTTTTATCCAAATTACTATTAACTTTTTTATCTAATTCTAAAATCTCTGCATCAAACTCTCTAGTTTCTGAACTAGTATCAATATCATCTTCTTGAGATAAAATATCTTCTGATTGTTCATCAACTGTAAAAGAGATATCTTCAAGTAAAATATCTTTTGTATCAATTAACTTTTTACTAGGTTTTCGCTGAGAGATATAAATATTTTTAAGAACATCTTCTTTTGTAGGATTTGAATAAAATTTTAAATCAATAATATCACAAAGAGCATCATCTAAAGAAAAATCTACTAAACAACTACTCCAACTATCTTTTAATCCTAAATAAAACTCTATTCTCTCAAACAAAAGTTCATGTAAACTAGTACTTAAATAAATAGGATTTTTATCATCAAAGTTATCTACTCTTTTTGCTAAAATTTTTACATAAGAAGAACTATCTTTCTCTTCAATAGAGATTTGCCATCTATCTTCTGAAACATTTGTATAAAAAGGATAATGAGAAAGTTTTGTTTTTGAAACAATTAGGGAATCC
The DNA here is from genome assembly GCF_004116715.1 of Arcobacter sp. CECT 8989. Classification (NCBI taxonomy): domain Bacteria; kingdom Pseudomonadati; phylum Campylobacterota; class Epsilonproteobacteria; order Campylobacterales; family Arcobacteraceae; genus Arcobacter; species Arcobacter sp. CECT 8989. The sequence continues at coordinate 4,206 of NZ_PDKE01000001.1, forward strand.
CTATATGAATCTATTCTAAACTCATAACCTCCTGTTAAGATAAATGTTCTTTTAGCAGCTTCAAAAATCGTATCTTTTGAAATATCTTTATAAACTCTTTTTGTACTATTCTTATCATCTAATTTTTCTATATTTAATGAAAGGTTTTTATCACTAAAACATCCAGTAAAAAAAACTAAAATAAAAACTAATAAATATTTATACATCATTTTTCCTATCTACTTGTAGCATATGTACCTAGTCTCTCTAATAAATCATAATCTGATTCTAGCTTTACGCTATCTGCAATTACATTTATACTATTTAATTCTGCAAAAATCAGAATATTTTTAACCTTATGTTTTTTAACCATATCATTACTGAAGTTAGAAGTATAATCTTGATGCATTCTTATATAATCAATTTGTAGACCTTCTAACTCTTCTAATGGATATTCATCAGTTTTGTATCTTTTAAGAATAATACTTGCACCTATATCATGTATATTTCGAATAAACATAACAAAGCTTTCTTTATTTAAATATGCAGTATAAGAAGTGATACTAAATACTATTTTATCAAGAATATCTTTGTTTGCTTGAAGTACAGTTTCTAACCAAGTCATAAAACTTGGGTCATTTATGGAACTCATTGAAAGGTTTACTGCTACTGCATGTTGTAAATCATTTCCTCTAATATGAGCAATTGTTTTAACAACAACAAGTTTATCAAACTTATGAGCTATTTGAAGCTTCTCAGCAACAGAAATAAATGAACCTATTGGTAGTTTTTCTCCTTCTCTATCATATAACTGAGGAGCAGCTTCATTCATAACTACCTTATCAGGTTCATCAAATGAATAAGAGTCTAAAACAAAGTCTAAACTAAACTCTGCTCTTTCAATAATGTCAACGACACTTGAATCTAATTCAGTAAAGTTCTTTTCTAGCTCTTCTTCGGCAATTATATGATAAGAGTTTTTACCTTTTTTCTTTGATAATTCATAGGCTTTATCTGTCGATTTTAATAATGAATCAAGACTTCCGTATATATCAAAGAAGGTACCAGAAATTTGAACTAAATCGTCTGGTATTTCGTAAATATCCTTTAGATTTACATGAAGTTGTTCGATTATATTTTCACATAGTTTTTTAGACTGTTCCATGTCAATATTTTTTGCAATAATTGCAAACTTTGAACCATAAAACCTATATAAAGAAATATCCGTTTTATGAACACTTGCCATAACTCTTTTCACAACACTTACATAACTTTGAATAAAATTATTAATATAGCTTGCATCATATTTTTCACTAATCTGAGTTAACTTCTCTATTCTAAGTATAAATACATATCCTGAAATAGAAGAAACATACATACTTTTAATATCAAAATCAAAAATATTTTTATTTGGTAATCCAGTTAAAGTATCCATAGAAGCTTTTAACTCTAGTGTTTCTTTATTCATATTTAATTCATTTTTTAAAGATGCAATTTTTCCAGATATTTTAGCTACTTTAGAAGTAAGTTCTTTAACCTCTTTTGTTCCTTCATACTTTTTTTTATCAAGCATTGAAAACTTATCATCCAAAATGTTGTCTAAGTATTTATTTAGATTATTAACTGGATTTGTAACATGTTTTTTAAATAAAAACCTATGATAAAAACCTATAACAAATAAAATAGGCAAAAACATAACTATATTAAAAAGGATAAGATTAAAAAGGAAATCTTTTATTTCAAGATGTAAGTCTTTTAAGTTAAATTTATAAGTTATTATTGCAATTATTTGATTATCAACTTTTATTTCATGCTTTAAAGTTTTATTACCAATAGGTAACTTGAAATCTAAATTTATAAAAGAACTTTTAGGTTTGTAGTTTTTTTCAATATCAAAATTAGAAAAATTTAATTCAGTAACAAAACTTCTTATTTGCCTATCTTTATACAATTGATATCTTATTTTCACAGGTTGCTCTATATCATATAAAGCAGATGGATAAAATCGATATAAAGAAGTATTTTCAATTTTTCGTATAGAACCATTTCTTATATCTACGATTACATCAGCTAAGTTCCAAGATTTATCATCAAATCCTGATGTATTATTAACTAGGGTATTTTTATCAAACACATATTTTTTATTATTTAGAACTATAGATTCAAATAAACCAGTTTTATATAGTTTCTGAAGTTCTTCCTCTATTTTAGAAACATTGTGGTTCAATATCTCTTTTTCAAGTTTTGAATTAAAATATTCAATATTTAAATGATATGCGCTAATCTTTTGTTCTAAAAGTTTTGATTTGTGGTCTTTAAAAAATAAAAAAGAAGTTATAAAAAAAACAAAAGCAAAAAAGCTTAATATAATAATTGTATTAGATGCTCCTGTATCAATAAGCTTATTTAAGTTCTTAACTTTTTGTTTATCAAACTTATCTAATACCTTTTTCATCTAATACTTCCTATAGTTTTAGGTCGAGGATTAGATTCAAATATTTTTGGATGTAAATATTCAACTTTTTCTAAAGCTTTTTCTTTTGTATCAAAAATACCAAAATAGATTTTAGCTTTGTTTCCTTCAATTTTTGAAAAATGAGATGGCTCTAAAGCAAACCTTTTTCTATACCAAGCTAACTCTTCAGCTTTAATTGTTGCTAAGTGTAAAGTATATTTATTACTACTTGCTTTAGAAAACTCTTCTTCGAAATTTTCTATTCTTTTTTTATAAGGAATTACTTCTCTTTTTTCTTTCTTTTCACCAGATAAGTCAATTTCTTCTATTGGTAGGCTATTTTCTATATTATTTTTAAATACTGTTTTATCTTTTATTTCTTCAAGTTTTAATTGTTCTTCTTTTGCTTTTTCTTCTGCTTCAAGTCTTGCTTTCTCTTCTGCAAGTTTTCTCTCTTTTGCTAATTTTTGCTCTTTTTCTAAAAGTTCTTGTTCAACTCTTTGTCTTTCAAGTTCTTCTTGTTTTAATCTTTCTTTTTCTAATCTCTGTTCTTCTAACTTTTGAGCTTCTATTTTTGCTTTTTGTTCAGCCTCTAATCTAGCTTTCTCTTCTTCAAGTTTTCTCTCTTTTGCTAGTCTTTGTTCTTTTTCTAAAAGTTCTTGTTCAACTCTTTGTCTTTCAAGCTCTTCTTGTTCTAATTTTTCTTGAAGTAATCTTTGTTCTTCTAACTTTTGAGCTTCTATTTTTGCTTTTTGTTCTGCCTCTAATCTAGCTTTTTCTTCTGCTTCAAGTCTAGCTTTCTCTTCAGCAAGTTTTCTCTCTTTTGCTAGTCTTTGTTCTTTTTCTAAAAGTTCTTGTTCAACTCTTTGTCTTTCAAGCTCTTCTTGTTCTAATTTTTCTTGAAGTAATCTTTGTTCTTCTAACTTTTGAGCTTCTATTTTTGCTTTTTGTTCTGCCTCTAATCTAGCTTTTTCTTCTGCTTCAAGTCTAGCTTTCTCTTCAGCAAGTTTTCTCTCTTTTGCTAGTCTTTGTTCTTTTTCTAAAAGTTCTTGTTCAACTCTTTGTCTTTCAAGCTCTTCTTGTTCTAATTTTTCTTGAAGTAATCTTTGTTCTTCTAACTTTTGAGCTTCTATTTTTGCTTTTTGTTCTGCCTCTAATCTAGCTTTTTCTTTTTTATTTAGAATAGTACTTTTTAATTCTTCCTCTTTTTTTCGTTTCTCTGCTTCTTTCTTCTTTTGTACTTCTAAATCTTTTAAAGAGATATATTCATACTCTTTTGATTTTACTTTTTCAATATTTAAATCAATATTCTCTTTGAACTGTGCTTTTATATTTTCTATTTTTTCTACAATTGGGAAAATACCATTATTCTTTAATGCCAATTCATTTATATCATTTTCAATATCTTTATAACTTGGATAAATACCTAAAACTAGTTTATATAGCTCAACAGAACTAAAATATTTGAAGAAAAATGAGTTTTCATAAATATCATTTGAAACTACAAAATCTTCTAATTCTTTTTTTGTAGCGAAAGATGAAATATTTATAGTATAAAAATCATCATTTGAATTAAAAAACTTCTCTTTAAATAGTTCATTTGTAACAAACTCTTCTTTTTGTTTTTCTTGTCTAATTTTTTCAACAACTTTAACTTGTGCTTTTGGCTTCTTAATTTCCAATCCTGCTAAATAGTTTTTATATAATGATTTAACTTCTTTAACTTTAATAAGAGAAACCTCTTTATCTAAAGAGTTCTCTTTTTTAAATTTTAAAATATACTCTTTACCAAGCTTTTCATCTTTGAAGTTATTATGAACTACTATATTTTTAATTTTAAGATTATCTAGAATATCAAAAGAGAAAGAGTTATTATCTATCTTTTTATCTTTTATAAAAGAAAATGATTCATAAATATTTTTGAAGCTTTCAATTTTTACCATATAACTTTCATCATCAAAGTTATTAAACTCTTTAACAAAATTATCTATTTTCTCTTCAAGTGAAAGCTCAGGAATAACTACTTCTATAGGTTTTTCTTCTTTTACTTCTTCTTTCTTAGGTTCTTCTTTTTTCCCTAAATCTAAAGAGATTTTTTGACCATCTTTTGCTACTACAGTTTTTTTATAATCACTTTTAGAAAAATCTATAAATTTTGGATTTTCAGGGTCTACATCAAAAAATGCAGATAAATCACCAGTAATTTCTAAAATAGAGAAGAAGTCATTAACTTGATTTTTTTCAAATTTTACTACTTCTGTTTCGGCAGCATTTAATTGTTTCTGTCCTTGAAGTAAAGCTTGTAAATCTTGTTCACCTAGCTTAAATGCTTCCCAATAAGAAGATACCATTTTTCTTGATGCAACAACCTCTTCAATTGTACTTTTTAAAGCATCACTAACAGAAGTAATTGAAGTATGAATTTTAGATAAATTCCACTTCATCTTTTTCTTCTCTTCTTCTAATCTATAATTTAAATCTCTAATAGCACTATTAACTTCTAGTACTCTATTTTTATCTCTTCCCGCATTAAATAGATTATATGTAACTCTAACTTTTCCATTAATGTCTTGTTCATGCTCTTCTTCAATTTCTTCACCTTGCATAGACTCTTTATAAGAAAGTTCAAAATCTACTTTAGGTTCAAACTTACCTCTAATACTCTTATGCTTAAACTTCTCAGACTGTATAGATTTATAGTAGTTTATCAAGTTTTTATTATTTTCTAAAGCTCTTTCATAAAGCTTATCAAACTCATCAATTTTAATATCAAAGTTTTTTTCAAAGGGAAGTGTTTTTTCAAATCTAGTTCCAACTATATATTCATAGTATCGAAGAGACTCTATAAATTTAGATTTTACCTTTACAAGCTTAGTCATTGCATTTGCAACATTAGCTTTTATTGATGTTAAATCTCCAATTGAAGCTGCACCATTATCATATTTAATAGTTACAATCTCTAATATTTTATTTAACTTTTTCATATTTCGTTCATTTACCATAACAGAACGATTTGCAAATACTACATCAAAATATGCTTTTATTGCTTTTTTTATTTCACTATCTAGTTTTATTTTATATTGATTTTTTGCTACCTCAAGTTTTTTTGAGACACTTTTAACCATATAGTTTGTTGAGCCACCAGAATATAAATTCTGTCTAAGTACAAACTTATAATATTCATCATTAAAAAACTTGAACTTAGTATCTTCATCATCACCTGGTTTACTTCGTGTTCGACCTCTAACATATTCAAAGTCAACAGTTGGATAGTACTCAGCCATAGCATTTTTAAGTTTTAGTTCATACTGAATTACATTTTCTCTTGATGATTTTAAAATTTCACTTTGAGCTATTGTTTCTAAAACGGCATCAATAAGTTTAACTTTAGTGTATACAGAAGTATCTAAACCTTTAAGTTTTTTATTACTTTTCTTTTGAGTAATACTTGTTACTGTATTTAATGTATCTTTTGAGATGGCATCTAAAGAGTCTTTTTTACCCTCTTTTTGATTAAGTTTATTCTCTTTTAAAAGTTTTTTGTCATCTGTAACTAATAGTTTTGGATCAATTTCAACTTGTGCAAGTAAAGATGAAGAAACAAACGATAAAGCAATAAGAGACTTAACAACAGTACTTTTCATTATCTTTTAATCCTAATTACAAGATAACCATTTTGTTTGTTAATCTCTTCTTTAATCTCTGTACTTGCCAATAAATCAATCCTTACGTCTTTTTTCTCATAACCAAATTTTCTAATTAGGTTTCTTGCACCAATTGATCTAGCTAAAGAGATCTGTTTTGCAACAGTAGCACTTGCTTGCCCAACTACATCAGCAGCAGTAATTAAAATTTTATGGTTATTTCCATATTTTTTCTTAACATCTTCAATAAAAGTTTTAAGTTCTTTGATAATTGCTGTATCAAAGAATATTTCATTGCCTTTAAAGGTTACTATATAATAATCATCTGAGTTAATTAAAGTCTGTTTTGATGGCTTATCTGTATCATCTCTGTCGGCAACATCAATTCCACCATGCTCTATCTTTGACTCTTCTTTTTCTTCTGCTTTAACTACTCTTTCTTCAACAATTTTTCTAAGTCTAATAATCTCTTGTTGCATCATTGATACATTTTTATTAGGTTGAGCTTGGCTTTCTTGATATAACTTTGTTGTACCATCACTTGGATTATCATTAACTATTAAATCATCTGTTGCAATAGTTCCAGTATAAGATACTTTATATTTAAATTGTGCGTAATACCCTAAGTTTACTAATACAACTAATAAAAATAAAAGCATTACAAGAATAACCGATGAAAAAATATCAACAAATGATGGCCATGGGTTAAACTCGTCTTCACATCTTTTTGCCATTTAAACTAAACCTAACTACTTATTTTCACTTGACTCAAGTCTCTCAATTCTATTGATTAACTCTTTTAATAATTTATTATTCTCTTCTTGTAAAGATAAATTCTTTTTAACAGACCTATGTTCTGCCAAAATAACATTTGAAATCTCTTGTAATGACTCTTCCATCATAGAAGCATTTGAGAACTGATTTACATTTAATTCTCTTAAGTTATTTACAATACTTTCAAGCAATACAGACTCTTTTTCAGAAGTTCTACTTGATTGAGCTATATTTTGACTAATAAGTTTATGTAAATCTTCTGATGCTTTATTTGACTTATCTAGCTTCTCAGTAAAGTCACCCATTGTGTCAACAAAAACATCTAAGAAGCCTGCACTTAATAAACTTTGCTCAGATCCTGATTGAGAAGTACTTCTTAATCCTGCGATTTCAGAACCTTGTAAACTTTCAAGCATATCTGAACTTTGAGACTCAATAATTTTACCTTTCATCCAATCTTCAACGTCATGCATAAAAGCAGCTTGATTTCTTGTAAGGATATATTGCATTACATTTAAAATAACTGCTGAAGCAACACCAAATAAAGAAGAGGCAAATCCAATAGACATACCACCTAATGGACCTGAAAACTTAGTCATTACTTCACCAATATCAATATCATCTCCACCAAAAGATAAAATAATTGCTCCCATTTCATCAATTGCAACTAAAAGTCCTGTAAATGTACCAAAAAGTCCAAGCATTAATGATGTACCCACAAAGAAGTTTGTATATCCTTTTTGATTAAAGAATTGTTCCCCTAACCATTCACTTACATCTTTTGCTTCATTTTGAGTAAAATATAAAACACCTTTTTTTGCTCTTTTATTAAACATATGAGCAATAGTTGCAGGAAAAACTCCAGTAATACCATGTAAATAAAACTCTAAAGCTTTACCTTTTTTATAAGCTAAAATACCAAAAGTACCAGAAAGCATAGTAAGTTTTACTGCTGCTTGATAAAGAATCAATAGTCCAATTGAAAAGATTGTTAAAATAGCAATATTGAATGTCAGTGTTGCCATAAAGAATGTTGTAATTAATTGAATATTTGAAAAAACTAAAAATACTAGGAATAGTATAAAGATGAAATAAATCTTTAATATTTTAATACGTCTCATTTACTACCTTTGCTTAAAACATAAATAGTAAAATTGAGATTACTAAACCAAGAGCAACAGTTGTAACAGTTTTAGTCATATTATCAACAATATTAACAAAAGCTCCACTTCCCTCAACTGTTTCACCAATTAAAACTACACCAATGATATTACCATTTATATCAGATACCTTTTGAGCAGAACGGAAATAAGTATCATCAACAGAATAACCTCTTTCTAACATTAGGTTATACTCATCTTTTCCAGCTTCTATAATTTTTGCGCTAAACTGACCATCGTACTTTGATTCTTCAACATAAACAGTTTCAATAACTTCTCTGTAGTTATCTCCTCTTGTTTGAATAGATAGTTTATTTAACATTCTTTCTTCAAGTAAGAATGTATAAATCAGATCATCTTTCAAATATTCAGATTTAAAACTATGAACTTCTTCTTTCAGTTCTAAAATACCAATTAATCTATCATCTTTTATAACTGGTTCAATGTAAACATAAAAAATACCATCTAATAATACTTCTAAACCAAAAATCCTATTTTTTGAATTTATTACTGTATTTACACTGTTTCGATATTGATTGATTTGATTAATCACTGGATAGAAGCTTAGTTGAGTCTTTGTAAATCCTGTTTTTTTAAAAGTGTCATTAAATAATGCAATTTCTTCACCAACAGTTACAAGGTTGTTATTTTCAATGTTAGTTATTAGTTCTTCATTTGACTTTAAAGAAAGTATAATCTTCTGTAAACTCTCTTCTTTTTTTAGAACTCTATTTTTATAATTCTTATTATAATTCTTTGAAATATTTTCATATACTTCTTTTGAAACTGATTCTGTCATATTTGTTAAAATATACAAACATAAAAAAATACCTGTAACAGACATTACAGCTAAAGTTGTAAACCATAAACCTTTATTACTCTTTAAATCTTTAAAAAACTTTTGTAGGAACTTAAAAAAACTAAACATTAACTAGCCCTTAAAATATATAATTAATTAATAAAACGCTATATAATAGTTAATTTATGCTTTTAAATAATTGAAAATTACATAATAATAGTTAGAAAATTATTTATTTTTTAACTATTTCTAGTTTATTGTTCACTTAATGCATTTTTACTTACATCTTTTAAAGGTTTTATTATATATTGAAGAACTGTTTTCTTTCCAGTTAAAATATTAATATTTGCAATCATTCCCGGTAAAATAGGTAAATCTGGAGCAAATTGGTCATGATTAGCCTTTACTTTTACTAGATAAAATATGTTGCCATTTCTATCCTCAAATGAATCAGGTGAAATAGATATTAACTTCCCTTTTAACAATCCAAATTTAGAAAAATCATAAGCTGTAATTTCTACTGAAACATCTTGTCCTTCCCAAATCTGTGCTCTATCAGAAGTATTAACTCTTGCTTCAATTGTTAAAGAATCATCTAAAGGTGTTATTTCAGCCATCTTATCACCAGGCTTAACTATTCCTCCTATAGTATAAAAGTATAGTTTATTAATAATTCCATTTACAGGAGAAATAACCTCTTTTCTTAGCTCTCTATCTGCATTTGCTTTGTTTTTTTCAGTTAACTTACTTATTTCTGCTTTTAGGGCTGAATACTTTTGAAGATGTTTTGTTCTTATTTCAGATTTTACTGTTTGAATTCTTTTTTTAGCTTCCTGGATCTCTTCATTAATAATAGGTATAGAGTTTCTTGTATCAGAAAGTTTAGTAACAATGTTTTGCTTTTTTGATAACTCTCCTAAATACTCTTTTTTAGAAACAACTTTCTTTTTATATAAAGACTCTAAAATTTTCATATTTGCTTGTGCAAGATTTAATTCTAAGCTTAAATTTTCAAACTTGCTTTCTGCTTCTTTCAGTTTGTATTGCTTTTGTTTTAATTGATCTCTTGCTATTTCAATCTTAGTAATTGAGTTATTGAAATCTTCATAGAAAATTCTTCTTTCATTTTCTACGATATCTGGAATTTTTTCTAAAAGCTCTGTAGGAAACTCTACAGATGATTTTTCATCAATTAATGCCTCAAGTCTAATAAGATTGGCTCTGTAAGTTAAAAGGTCTATCTCTTTTGATTTTAAATCAGCTTTAAAGAACTTATTTGAAAGAGTATAAATAACATCACCTTTAGCAACTTTTTGTCCTTCATTAACTTTAATGCTTGAAATTATTCCACCTTCAAGGTTTTGTAATACTTTTGTTTGAGAAGAAGGAACTACCTTTCCAGCACCTCTTACAACTTCATCTATTTCACTAAAAAAAGACCAAGTAATAAAAGCTATAAAAAATAGCATAATAGGAACTACAGATACATAATAATTCCATTTAGTCTCTTCAAAAAACTTATTATTCATCTGTTATCTCTTTCCTTGAAGTGCAGCTAACACTTTATCTTTGGGTCCATCTGCAACTATTTGACCGTTATTTAAAACAATTACTCTATCAACTAAATCTAAAGCTGCAAACCTATGAGTAATTACAAATAGAGTTTTATCTTTCATTAGCTCTTTTAAGTGCATAATTAATTTTTTTTCTAATCCAACATCAAGTCCAGTTGTAGGCTCATCTAAAAGTAGAACTGGAGGGTCATTTAATATTGCTCTTGCAAGAGCAACTAAATGTCTTTGCCCTACTGATAAATTACTTCCTCTTTCCCCTACTTGTAAAGCATCACCTTGACCACTTTTTTTAACTAACTCTTCTAAACCAGTTAGTTTAATAAGTTCCATCATTCTTTCTTTACTAATAGGATTTGATAACTCTATATTCTCTTTTAATGTTCCAGAAAACAAAAATGGCTCTTGAGTCATAACACCAATATTTTGTCTAATTTCAACAGGATGCATAGTAGAAATCTCATGTCCATCTAAATATATATTTCCACTTGTAGCACTATCAAGTCCAGAAAGCAACCTTAAAAAAGTAGTTTTACCAGCACCAGTTTGTCCAATAATACCTACTTTCTCTCCTGGTTTAATTTTTAAGTTACAATCTTTTAAAGAAGGATATTTACTATTTTTATAAAAGAACTCAACATTAGAAAACTCTATATCACCTTTTATTTTTCCAACACCTATTTCCATATTATTATCATTTTCAAGGGGTAAATGCCAGAATTCATTTATATTATTTAAAGACTCTTTTATCTCTTTAAATCTAATAACCATCATAGAAGTTTGAATTACAGGAACCATTGCCCTACTTGATAAAATAGTTACAGCAATAAGTCCCCCAACTGTTAAATTATTTGAAGCAATTTCAAATACTCCAACAACTATAACCATCATCGTCACAAATTGCACTACTGTTTGAGAAAGGTTCATTGAAAATACATTTAATGATTGTATTCTTTGTCCTATAGAGTCAGTTTTGGCAACTAAGTTTCTCCAGTTAAATAGTTTTGTAGAAGAGGCATTTGTAAGTTTGATTATTTCACTACCTTGAATTGTCTCTACTAAATAAGAGTTTTTTGCTTGTACATTTTCTACATTCTTTTTACTAAGATTTTCAATAGGCTTTTGCATAAAATAATTAAAAAGTACAATAAGTATAGCAACTATAAAAGGTACAGCTGCAACTGCTGGTGATATAAGAAATATTACAAGTAAAGCTATAAAGAAAAATGGTAAATCAATAACTTGCAAAATAGACTTTGTTGCAAAAAAGTCTTTTATTTGATGAAGTTCTCTAAAAAGGTTTGCCTTTGAACCAACTAGCATATTATCATACTCAGATTTGATTTTAAGCATTCTTTTCATCAACTCTTCTTCTAAATAAACGCCTAATTTTTTACCTACATTTTCTATAATATGATTTCTAACACTTTTAAAGTAAACATCAAAAAGAAGTATTATAACTACTCCACTTGCAAGTACAAAAAGAGTTTCTGTTGCATTATTTGGAACAACTCTATCATATACACTCATTGTAAAAAGAGGTACGGCAAGGGCAAACATATTTATAAAAAGTGTTAAGAAACCAACTTCAATATATGAACGCCAAAAAGTTTTTACAGGAGACCAAAACCAATCTTTTGTTCTACTTGATTCTATTAGTTTCTCTTTTTTAGGGTCTCTAAAAATCAAGATAGCTTTTTTGAAATTTCCTAAAAAGCTTTTATTTTCTTTTACTTCTTTATTTGTTACTGGGTCATATAAATAAACATCTCTATCTTTTTTTAAAAGGATAAAAGGCTTATCCTCTCTATCAAAAATAACACAAGGAAAAAAATGAGCAGGAATATCTCCTGCTTCTATATTTTTTGAAACAGCTGTAAGTCCAACTTCATTTGCAACATCAATTGCTAACTCTTTGGTAAAACCTTCCCTTGAAGATGCACTAATATTTAATATTGTCTCTAATGAAATATCCCCAAAATAAAAGTCTAATACATATTTTAATGAATATATTAAAGGGTATTCGTCTCTACTAATAGTCTCTTCCAAAAAATTCCTAACCTATTTTTTTATTTTAATCTTAAAATTTGAAAATAGTTTATCATAAACAGACTGAAATACGTTATCCCAAACCCCTAAACTCTTTTGTCTAAAGATTTTTACACTTTTATACCAAGCTGAATTCACACCTTTATTTTGCCATCTAAAATCTGGAACTTTTGGAACTAAAACCCAAGTTGGAACATCAAGTGCACCACAAAGATGTACAACTGAAGTATCAGAAGAGATAACTAAATCAAGCTCTTTTACTAATGATGCTGTTTTTGAGAAATCTGTTAATTTATCACTTAAATCAATAACCTTATTTGTTAAACCTAATTCTTCAATTTGTTTTTTATCTTCACCCAATTGAAGGTTATAAACATTGATTTTATCACTATTTATTATAGGTAAAAACTTTTCAAGTTCTAATACTCTTTCTTCATAGCTCTCTGAAGTAGTTGAAGCAGACCAACAAATACCAATATTGATTTTCCCTTTTTCTTCTTTTACTTCTAAATCTTTATCTTTTGTTGCAAAAAGATATGGAGTATTTGTTATAAGCTCTTTATTTGAAGAAATTCCTAAAATATAAGGCATACTCATAATTGATAGATGATAATCAAAAGCTGGTGATGGCTCACTTCTATGTGTTAAAATATCAATCTCATCTATACATTTAAATAACTCTTTTAACTCATCTCTACACTTAACAGCTATTTTACATCCAAATCTCTCTTTAAATTGAGGCAAGAATCTAATAAATTGAATTGAATCACCAAAACCTTGTTCGGAGTGAAGTAAGATAGTTTTACCCCTTACATCTTCATCTCCTTTAAACATTAGCTTTGAAAAAATATCTTTGTTATTTAGAATATGACCTTTCATCTCATCTTTTCTAAATCTCCACTCATACTCTTTGAAGCCTTCTTTTAAGTCACCCTTTGCAAGAAGAATTGTTGCTAAATCAAAGTGGGCATTTTCAAAAGTAGGATTTAGTTCGATTGCTTTTTTATAAGAATCAATTGCTTTAGAAGCCTGACCTAAATATTTATATGAAGTACCTACATTACTATAAGCATTTGCTCCTTTTGGGTCTAGTTCAATGGATTTTTCATGAAGTTTTGCAGCTTTTTTATAATCTTTTAATTTGTTGTATACATTTCCTAAGTTTGTATATGCTCCTGCATTTTTAGGATTTAGTTCAATTGATTTATCTAAATTCTCAATAGCTTTATCATACATTTTTAGTTTGTTATAACAAGCTCCAATATTTGCAAATAGTTCTACATAGTCTGGATTTATATTTAGGGCTATTTTAAAGATTTCTATTGCTTCTTTATATTTTTTTTGTTTGTATAAAACTACTCCAATATTATTTACAGCTTTATCAAAGTTTGGATTTACTCTTACTGCATCTTTATAAGCTTGTATTGCTTTGTTATTGTCATTTAGATTTTCAAAAACCATTCCAATATTATTGTATGCGTGATAGTTTTTTGGATTTACTTTTATACCATCTGCATAAACTTTTAAAGCAGCCTTATAGTTTTTAGTATCTTTTAAAAGATTTCCTAGATTATTATAAGTCATAGAGTTTTTAGGGTTTGTATTTATTGCTTTAATATAAAAATCATAGGCTTTTTTATTATCGCCTAAAGCTTTAAAAATTACACCTAAATTTCCTAATGCTTCACTATTTTTTTCATCAAGTGTTAAAACCTCTAAATAGTGATTTTTAGAAGATTCTAAATCACTTTTAGAGTAAGCCTCATATGCTTTTTTTAATAATTCTTTTATATTTTCATTTTTGCTCATAATATTCCTATTTATTGAATTACAATATCAAGTGTTACATCTACTCCATTATCATTAAGAGTATAAGAACCACCATTAGTTAATGCTGTAGTATCTCCATCATTACCACCGTATTTAGTACCGTCTTTAGCTGTAAATTCTAATTTAGAAGCTGCATCTGCATCTAAAATAAGTTTTAAGTTAGATGAACTATCACCTGCCCAAGAGTTAAGTAAATCTGCTGTTAATTCAAACTCTGAACCAGTTCCACCATTATCTAAATTTAAATTAGTAAAGTCTATTTCTTCCATATTTGTAAATGAGTTTGCATGTCCAAATACTGTGTCTGTTGAAATACTTTGTGTTGTTCCGGTTAAAGTAATTTTATCAGCATTTGTATCACTTCCACCATCAATAACAAAGTCATCAATATTTGCAAAATCTAAAGTGAAGTTATCATCTCCAGCTCCACCATTTATATTTGAAGGTTCATCTCCACTTAAAGTAATATTATCATCATTTGATGAAAGATTTAAGTTTTCAAAATCTCCTAATTTACTAAAGTCTAAATCTCCTGAAACAGAATTAGTTCCAAATGATAAAGTATCATTTCCTCCTGAATCAGAGATATTTGTAAACTCATTAATAAAGTTATTAAACTCAGTTGTATCATCAAAAGAGATATTATCATCTCCATTAGAAAGATTTAGATTTTCAAAACCACTTACATCAATTAAATTTGCTGAATCAATATTCCCAGAGCTTGTTATATTTAAACTATCTGTTCCTATTGTTCCACTATCTGAAATATTATCGTTTACATCAATATTATTATGAGAAACATTAATAGTGTCACTTCCTTCACCTAATTCAACAGTATCATTTCCATTACTTAAATTAACTTCATCATTACCACTTCCTGTAATTATAGATAAATTATTACCTGCTGTTTCATTTATAGTGATATTTCCAGTTGAAGAAGAAGCATTAATATCTACTGATAAATTGTTGAAAGTAGTATTTCCAGTCATATTAGCTGTTAAATCTACAGAACTGATATTTGACATATCAATTACTCCACCACTTCCATCTAAAGCTAATGTACCAGTACCATTTATAGTATGTCCACTAATTATAGTTGCATCAGCACTTAAGGTATTTGAAGCTGAAATTTCTATAGAGTTTGAACCATTATTTACAGAACTAATTTCAAAATCACTACTTACTTTTATATCATTTGAAATATTTGATAAATCAATTAAAGATGCGGAACCACTAGTAATATCAACAATTCCATTTCCAAGTACAGTTTTACTTGAAATAACATCTGCATCAACACTTATTGTTTTTGTTGCAGTTGTTGTAATAGTTCCAACAGAAGCATTTAAAGAACTTACAGTCACAGTTCCATCTAGGATTATATTTGTAGAAATATTACTTAAGTCTAAAGTTCCATTGGCATCAGTTATTTGAACTGTTGCTGTTCCAGTTTCAGCTACTGCCATAGTTCCTAAAGCTGCAATTGTTGTTGTTAATACAACTGCATTATTTAATGAAATATTTTCTACATTTGTTAAAGTACCAGTTAAAGTAGTATTTGAAGTATAAACAACAGTATCATTTCCACTTCCCGTTGAAATATCTAAACTACCATCATCAGTTTGCACTTGAAGATTTGCAGATGAAGCTGAAGCATCTAAATCTACCCCTAAATTTTGTAAAACTGTAGAAGAAGAATCAAAGTCACCCGTTAAAGTATTAACTGTTACATTAGCTAAGTCAATTGTTCCAGAACCTTGTAAGTTTAATGTTCCTGTACCATCAATTGTTTTGCCACTTATATCTGTTGCATCTGATACAGTTAAAGAACCATTTACTGTAATATCACCTTGGTTTACTTTACTATCTTCTAACGTCACTGTACCTGATACTGTTATATCATTTGATATTCTACTTAAATCAACAGTCGTTGATGTCCCTGTTACAACTACATTTCCAGAACCATTAATTGTAAGACCATCTAACACACTTGCATCTGCTGTTAATATTTGCCCATTACTTACAGTAATAATACCTGTTCCTGCATCACTTAAAGTAATACTTGAATCAAGAATTAAATTGTTTGAGATATTACTTGCATCTAATATTCCAGTTGAATTAATAGTTAATGTTCCCGTTCCATTTACTGTAGCACCTGAAACATTTGAAACATTTGAAGTTAAATTACTTCCATTAATAGTAATTGTTTCAATAGAAGTTAAAGTTCCTGATAAAGTAGTATTTGCAGTATAAACTACAGTATCATTTCCAGTTCTACCATCAATATCTGTTGCTCCATTTGCAGTATTGATAATATCATTACCATTTCCTGTTTGAATAGATGATACACTATTTTGAGCATTTATTGTAATATTTGCACTTGAAGCTGAAGCATCAATATCAACTCCTAAACCATTTAATGTTGTTGCAGTTGTAAAATTACCATTTAATGTAGATACATTTACATTTGATAAATCAACTGTTCCACCACCTTGTAAGTTTAATGTTCCTGTTCCAGTAATAACTTTAGAACTAATATCTAAAGCATCTTCAATTGTAAGTACTGCACTGTTTCCTAAAGCAATATCTCCTTGACTTACTTTATTATTCCCTAAAGTTACTGTTCCATCAAAAGAGATATCATTTTGAACTGCACTTAAATCAACAGTAGAAGAGTTACCAGTTGATGCTATATTTCCAGCACCTGAAACATCTACTGAGTCAAGTTTATCAATTGCTGTTGTTAATGTAAACCCTGAACCAACTTCAACTGTAGAATCACCAAAACTTCCTGTGAAAGTAGAACTTCCAGTAAATTTGATAGTTTCATTTGCTGAGTTAGTTAAATTTAAAATAGCTCCAAAATCACTTGAACTATTACTACTTACTTCTACAACTACACTTCCATTTCCATTTACCTCATCTAAAGTTGTAGCTTGTGATTCTAAAATAGTAGTAGTTCCATTATTAACTGAGATTACATCTAAAATATTATTTGTACCATTTATATTTTTTGATGTTAAATCAATTGTATTATCTAATTCTAAAGTAACAAGACCATTTGCAGTTCCAGTTTTATTTATTGTTATATTATCAAAGTCAAAATCTGCACTGTTTGAAGTACCTTCAATGATTAAGTTTGCATTTCCTTGAAGTTCAATATTTAAAGTCTCATTATCTAAATCTGTTGCACTTAATGTTAAAGTATCGCCATTTGCTACTACTATATTTTCAAAGTTTAAAAGTGTTACAGAAGATAAATCTAAGTTACCACTTAATTGTAAAGTATCTGATCCATTTCCGGCATCTAAAGTATCAAGTCCACTTGTTGATGTTACAACAAAAGTATCATTTCCTGAACCAGTTTTTAAAATCTCTACATTATTTAATTCATCAGTTGTAGTTCCACCAATAGTTAATACTGATTGAGTATTACCATTTACATCAACTGTTATATTTTGAGTTGAAGCAGAATAATCAGCTGTATCAATACCACCTTTACCATCAAATGATTTAAAGTTAGTATCATCTTTTACAGAATCATTTATTAAAACATCATTTTGATTTGTACCAATAAAGTTTTCAAAGTCTGTAAAACTATCTTCTCCATCACCACTTACTGTTCCTGCATCATAATCTAAAGTGATTCCTGTACTAGAACCATCGTAAGATAATGTATCTTCACCAGTTCCTGCTTTAAAGATATTATCATTTGCATCACCTTGAACAATGTTTCCATTTTCATTATTTGATACATCAATATTTTCTATATATCTTACTTGGTCTACTCCATCACCTGTTGCATGATCAGCATCAGCTCTAAGATTGATATTAATAGCATTTGTACTTCCTGAATAATCTACCCAGTCACCATTTACGCCATCGTTTCCACCATCAATAATGTCATTTCCTGAGCCACCAATTAAAGTATCATCACCTTCTCCACCAAGTAAAGTGTCATCTCCTGCATTACCAATTAAAGTATCTGAACCATCTCTTCCTTCAAATACATTATTTTCATCATTACCAACCATAGTATCATTTGATGAAGTTCCAATAAATCCTTCAATATTTGTAATAGTATCATTCCCTGCAATTGTAATAACACTATCTGTACCACCTGAAGCATTTAAAGTTACATCTAAAGGTCCATTTACACTGCTATAATCGATAATATCAATATCATCTCCACCATCAATATTATCATCTCCATCATTTGTTGAAGCAACAAATACATCATTTCCAGTACTACCTTTTAATGTATCGTCTCCTACGCCTCCAATAATAGTATCATTATCTGCTCCACCATCAATATAGTCATTTCCAGCTTCACCATCTATTATGTCTTCTCCAGCATTTCCAAAAATTGTATTTTGACTACTATTTCCAGAAAGTTCATCTCCAACAGCACTTCCTGTTAAGTTTTCAATATCTATTAAAGTATCATTACCATCACCTGTTACATATGCTGTTGCATTACCAGAATCATTTAAGTTAATTACAACCTTTGCTCCAATATCAGTATAGTCTGCTGTATCTCCTGTACCTACACCAGTTCCATTTGCTCCACCATCTAAAACATCTGAGCCTGCTCCACCTATTAAAGTATCATCTCCTGATTCTCCATAAAGTGTATCGTTATTGTCTCCACCGTCAATAATATCATTTGAGTCTCCACCCCAAAGAGTATTTACTCCATTATCACCTGTGATATCATCTTCATATTGACTTCCCTTTGCATTTTCAATATTTCTTACAGTTTGATTATTTAAACCAATTGTTGCATTATCTCCTAATTGTAAGGTTACTCCATTTCCACCAGTTAAATTAGTATAATCTAAAAGGTCTATTCCTGCTTCACCATTAAGGAAGTCATTACCTAATGAACCATAAATTGTATCATCACCACTTCCCATAACTAAACTATTAGAAGAACTATTTCCTTGAACAATGTCTTTATTCGCTGTTCCCGTAACATTTTCAATATTTGTTACTGTTTCAGTATTACCAAATGTATCTATTGTTCTATTTCCTGCAATTGATGTAGCGTCATAATTTAAAGTTGTACCACTTAAGTTAACAACAACACCATTTGAACCATTTGCTTTAAATAGCATAGTATCACCATCAGCATCATGAGTACTACCATTAATAGTCTCTGTTCCCTCATCATTTAAGATAATATCATCACCACTACCTGCATTTATGTTATCAGAACCAATTCCACCTTCTATATAGTCATCTCCAGCATCACCATATATTTCATCGTCTCCATCATCACCATAAACTGTATCATTATTATTTCCAGCATGGATTTCATCATTATCATCTCCACCATTAATAAGGTCATTTCCATTTCCACCATAAATCAGGTCATCACCACCTCTACCATCAATGGTGTCATTTCCACCATATGTTCTTATCTCATTATTTTGGTCATCAAATTTAATAATATCTACTCTACTATTATGATCAGCAGTATAAATATTTTGTACTTGATATACTAAATCTGTATTTCCTGTTCCATCATTCTGTATTTCTTGGAACGTAACACCTGTATAGTCATTTACTCCATCTTTATTTACATCAACATCTATTGTTTGAGTAACATTTGCATCAAAAATAATTCCAGTAGTTCCTTCATATTCTCTATAGTCAATAGTATTTGTTCCACTTCCACCAATAATAGTATCATTACCATAAGCGGATTCAATTCTATCATCACCAGCCCCTAAATCATAGATATCATCTCCAGCTTCACCTCTAACTCTATCATTTCCACCATAGGTAATAAAGCTATTAGCATTACTGTTACCAAAGAAGTTTCTACTTCCAGTATTAGTAGTTGAATCTATAATATTATCAATTCCATAAACTCTTGTACTCCCTACAGTTCCACCTTCATCAAGATTTACATATGTTGAACCTATATTACTATTTTCAAAGCTTAGCCAATCATTTCCTGAAGCTGCTGTAGTTGTCCCACCATATAATCTATCATTTCCATCAGTATAATATAGAGTATCATCTCCATCTCCACCTTGGATAGTATTATCAGAGTCATCTCTTCCTGCTAACTTATCATTATTTTTAGAACCAATTATATGCTCTACATTTGTAACATAGTCTTTTCCACCAAACCCATCTTCTTGTACTGCAAAATCTGTTTTCCCAGCTGTATCAGTTTGATCTCTATCTAAATTTATATCTACACCAACATCTGTAGAAACTGTTTCAAATGTAATAGTATCTCCAGAAGAGTGAGTTCCACCATCAATATAGTCATCACCTCTACCACCATCAAAGATATCATCTCCTGAAAGTCCAAAGAATGTATCTTTATAGTCATTTCCATTATCTGTACCTACATAACCATTAAATCTATCATTTAATCCTGTTCCAATAATTGTTTCAATATGGTCAGCTAAAGTATCTGTTCCATCAGTACCTACATCTACTGTTGCCCCAGTATCCGTTCTATTTACTACAATTCCTGAACTTGTGATTATTTGTTCTTCATATGTTAAAGTATCAGCTCCACTTCCACCTGTGATATTATCATCACCTTTATCAAAATAGATAGTATCATCTCCGGCTTCACCATCTAAGATGTCGTTACCTTCTCCACCATAAATGAAGTCACCATCAGCACCACCTAAAATAGTATCAGCCCCTTCATCACCTTTTAAAGTATCAGCTCCTACTCCACCTTCAATACTATCATTACCACTTCCACCTAAGATTGTATCTGCACCATCATTTCCTAGAAGTGTATTGTTTGCACTATCACCTTTTATATTATCATCATTTGTACTACCAATTATTACTTCAATATCATTTGCAATATAATCTTCGTAACCAAATCCATCATCTATAGTTTTATCTTGGTCTAAATCAACATTTACACTTACATTTCCATTTGTAGAGAAATCTAAAGTATCAACTCCTTCTCCACCGATGAAGCTATCTTTTCCATTTGAAGAGTAGAATGTATCATCACCTTTATCTCCATCTAAAGTGTTTATTTCTGTTGCAATATCACTTCCTTTGATAATATCATCATTTTGAGTACCAATGATATTCTCAATTCCTTCTAAATTATCAAATTTAGTATTATCACCTACTAGTTGAACTTCTTGTTCATTATTAGTTGTAGCATCATTATCATCCCTTGATAAGTCTACATTTATAGCCCTACCATCATTTGAATCAATTGCACTATAATCAACAGTATCATTCCCACTATCAGTATGAGTTCCCGTATTTACATTTCCACCATAAATGAAATCACCATCTAATGTTGCATGGAAAGTATCATTTCCATCAAGACCTAATAATGAGTTTGCTTCACCTGTTTTTCCAGTTATAGTATCATTTGCACTTGAACCTAATACATCTTGAATATCATAAAGAGTATCTACACCTTGACCTACTCCATTTGCTTGGTTATTTTCAAGGTTAATAGTCATATCAACATTTACATCAGAATAATCTATTACATCCCTTGACGCATCAAAACTTGAGCTATTTTGCTCGTTTCCATAGATAATATCATTTCCAGAACCAGCTCTAAATGTATCAGCTCCTGTTCCACCTACTAAAGTATCATCTCCTGCATTTCCATAAAGAATATCATCAGATTGTCCACCAAAGAACTCATTATCAGCACCATCACCAATAATTGTATCAGCAGAGTTTGTTCCAATGATATTCTCAACTCCATCAAGATATTCACTATGTCCAAACCCATCATTAACAACTCTGTTATTTGGATCTACTTGTGTTAAATCAATATTAATTTCTTGTGTACCATCTGAAAAGTCAACTGTATCATCAAGTCCTGCTCCACCATCAATATAATCTTTTCCATCAAGACCTTTGATAGTATCATTACCATCACCTGCAATAATTGTATTGTTTCTATTATCTGCAGTGATAATATCATCTTTAGAAGTACCAATTACATTCTCTATATTTACTAAAGTATCAGTATCAACACCTGAGATTGCAGAACCAGTGCCTGTACCATTTAGTGTTACAGTAACAGAAGAGTTTAAATCAGAGAAATCAACTGTATCTCCATTTGCACCTTCACTTCCACCATCAATATAATCACTTCCTGCTCCACCTCTAATAATATCATCACCTGCTGCTGTAATTAAAGAGTTCCCTTGGGCATCACCATAAACTGTGTCATTTCCACTTCCTGTTATAATATGCTCAACTCCATCAATATACTCTTTATTTCCATAACCATCATTTTGAACTCTATAAGAAGCATCATCTCCTATAGTTTGTTCTTTTGTCATATCAACTACAACATTCTGACTACCATCTGAGAAATCAATAGTATCTTGTCCATCACCACCTTTAAAAGTATCTGCACCATCTAAACCTATAAGATAATCATTTCCGCTTCTACCTTCTATTAAGTTATCAGAATCATTACCTTTTATATAGTCTGCTTTTCCAGTACCAATTACATTTTCTATATTTGAAATTGTATCTGTCCCAAACTGTTCATGGATTCTTTGAGAAGAAGTATCTGAAAGGTCAATCTCTATACCAGTAAAGTCACCACCATTATAAGTTTCTGCAGATACAACTCTTGTATCACCTGTATCATCATTGATTAATACTTTTGTAAAGTCTAAAGTATCTGATGCACCATTTGGCGTTCCAGCATCACTATCATCACCATCAATGATATCATCACCAGTTCCTGCATAGATATAGTCATTTCCAGCTCCACCTTCTACAATATCAGAACCTGCTCCTTCAGTAATAGTATCATCACCAGCTAAACCATAGAAAGCATTTGAAGTTGCATTTGAGTCAATATCAACAATAATATCACCACTTCCACTAATATTAGAACCAATAATGTTTTCTATACTATTTCTGTAATCTCTTTCTGTTCCTACAAAAATGAAGTTTCCATCTGTTTCTATAGTTGATGTAGCATTAGAATAATCAGCTGTATCTGAACCTTCACCACCATAAAGGTCATCATCACCAGTTCCACCCTCTAAAGTATCATCATCATCTCCACCTTCAAGTCTATCGTTACCAGCTCCACCTTTTAAAATGTCTTCTCCAATTCCACCTTTTAAAGTATCTTCACCATCTAAACCAGAGATTGTATCATTACCAGCATTACCTTCTAAGATATTATTTTGATTATTTCCTGTAATATCATCAGCTTGTTCAGTTCCTTTAATATTTTCAATATTACTTACAGTGTGAGTATTTCCATTTATTGATACATTATCTCCATCAATGTCTGTTAAGTCAACAGTTACACCATGAGTAAGAACTTGTGAATAATCAACTGTATCTCCTGCACTTGTATTAGTTCCACCATCAATATTATCACCATCAAAGTCAGTTCCTACAAAAGTGTCATCACCTTCATTACCTTTTAAAATATCAGCTCCACTTCCACCATCAATGATATCGTTTCCAGCTCCACCTTCTACACTATCAGCACTAGCACCAGAATTAATTGTATCTGCCCCATCATTTCCAAGGATTGTGTTAACTTCTGCATTTCCTGTAATCGTATCGTTTCCAGAAGTACCAATTACATTTTCTATATCTTTTAATAAGTCTTGTTTAGAGTTTCCACTTACTTGTGCTGTGGCAAAGTTATTACCATCAAGGGTACTTAAATCTAATACTAAATCTGAAGAAGAGTTAGAACTATAATCAATCCAATCTCCTGCAACTTCTGAAGTTTCACTTCCCCCTTCTATAGTATTATTTACCCCTGAAGCAGTTACAAAAGTATCATCGTAATCTGAACCAACTATATGTTCAATAGAGCTTAATGTATCTCCATCACTTGCTGTTCCTGCATGTAAATTTACTGTAACACCAGCAGTTAAAGCAGCATAATTATAGTTTGCTTTATCAGTTCCAGTTCCACCATTTAAAATATTTGCACTTGTATTTCCAGTAAAAGTATCATCCCCACTAGTTCCAGTTATATTTTCAATATTTCTAATAGTATCTGTGTGTTGTAAGTTTCCAGCGTCATCATAGACTTGAACACTTGAATCAGTATCTGTAGTTTCTGCTAAAGTTGCTACAATTTTATTATTTGAATTAGTTAATGCACTATAATCAATAGTATCACTATCATTTGCATTTGTTCCACCATCAATAGTATCAGCTCCATCATCTTGTGCTGTTGCAAAGAATGTATCGTTTCCAGTTCCACCACTTAGAGTATCAGCATCTGCTCCACCATAGATATTGTCATTTCCTTCATCACCTGAGATATTATCTGTACCAGTTCCACCGTATAAAGTATCATTGTCATTTCCACCTAATAAAGTATCATTTCCTGCTTCACCCCAGATTGTATCATCGCCACTTCTACCCTCTAAGATATTATTTTCGCTACTTCCTTTAATAGTGTCATTCTCTTCTGAACCAATTACATTTTCTATATCATAAAGTTCATCTGTTCCTTGATCATTTAAGTTTGAACTATAAGCTCCACCTTTTGAAGCTAAATCTGTAGTATCATCAGTTTCTAAATCAACAGTCATACTTGTAAGAGCACCACTGTAATCAACTGTATCAGACTCTCCATCATCAACACTTGCTGTAACTTTTCCTCCACTTATAGTAACAGTTCCACCAGCAATAATATCATCGCCTTTATCACCTCTTATAGTATCATTTCCAGCTTCACCAATAATTGTATCAGCATCATCTCCACCTTCAATATAATCATCATCAGCTCCACCATAAATTTGGTCAGCATCGGCTCCACCATAAATACTATCAGCTCCAGCATCACCTTTTAAAATATCAAAACCTGAACCACCTCTTATGATGTCATCACCTGTTCCACCTTCTAAAAGGTCACTTCCTTCTTCACCCCAAAGTTCATCATTATCAGCTCCACCATATAAAGTATCACTTAATGCATTTCCTCTTAAAGTATCATCTCCTGCCATACCTGAAATAGTATTTGCTTGATTATCACCTGTGATATTATCTTTTAAGTTTGTACCAATTACATTTTCTACATTTGTAATTGTATGATGTACGTTTGTTGTATCACCATCAACATAAACATTTGCAGGACTTCCTGCTTGAAGTACAATATCAACACCTCTATCAGTAGAAAATCCTGATGTATCTATAGTGCTATAATCAATAGTATCTATCTCACTTCCACCATCAATTACATCACCACTATAATCTGAAATATCTGTAGAGCCTACATTGAAGCTATCATTTCCTGCATCACCATATAAGTAATCTGCATCAGCACCACCAATAATAGTATCAGCTCCATCTCCACCATGAAGTTCATCACTTCCAGCCATACCAGATAAAGTATCATCACCTCTTTGCCCATAAATAGTATTTGAAGCACTATTTCCAGTAATTGTATCAGCTCCATTTATAGCTGAATCAGAACCTATAATATTTTCAATTCCATATAATGAATCTTGTTCTTCACTTCCTGTTGTAAAACTTCCATCACCATCATTATCAATAGTTACTGTTGAAACTGTATTTTCATTATCTTCTAAAGTTACAGAGATTTTATTTTGATTTGTATAATCAACTGTATCACTACCACTATCTGTATGAGTTGCTCCATTATATGAACCACCATAAATAGTATCATCTCCACCAAGACCTACAAACGTATCATCTCCCGCATTTCCACCTTGTAAGATGTTTGCATCATTTGTACCTTGCATACTGTCATTTCCAGCTCCACCAATTGCATTTTCTATACTATAAATAGTATCATCATCAAGTGAGTCTCCAAGAACTGTTGAGCTATCATTTAATAAGTCTAGTCTTAAATCTTTTGAACTATCTAAATACTCATAACTAATAGTATCATTACCCGTTGAACCATTAATTGTATCAGCTCCTGCTCCACCTAAAAGTGTATCTGCACCTGCTCCACCAAAGATTGAGTTATCATTTAAGTCAGCATAGATTGTATCATCTCCACTTCCACCAATAATATTTTCAAATCCTTTGATAATATCATTATCACCACTTGCAACCTCTACTTGCCAAGCATCATTAGTACCACTTCCACTTTCAAATTCATGTGTTGCATTTTGACCAATATTTACAGAGATATTTTCACTTAAATTTGAGTAATCTAAAGTATCACTATTTCCAGCTGCTCCATCATATGAATCAGCTCCGTCATTTGCACTAGTTGCTTTTACAGTGTCATTACCTTCTCCTGCAAGAACAGTATCTGCTCCATCTCTAGCTTCGATATAATCATCACCTCTTTGAGCATTGATAATATTATTACTATTACTTCCGTAAATAGAGTCTGATCTTACTTCATCATTTGAACCAATAACATTTTCTATTCCATATAAAATATCATCACCCTGACCTTGTTCAGAGTTATTTCCATCTGATTTTCCATAAGTTTCAGTTCCAGAGATTCCACCAGCTAAAGACACATCTAAATCAATGATTAAAGATTCAATTGCATTTGAATAATCAACTGTATCATTTCCAGTATCTGTTGTTTCATTTCCACCATAAATAGTATCATCTCCAACTCCACCAGTTAGAGTATCATCTCCACTTCCACCTCGTAAAGTATCATCTCCACTTCCACCATCTATTGTGTCATTTCCTGCTTCACCTCTTAAGTCATCAGCTCCATCTTCTCCAAATAGTTGGTCATTTCCATCTTGTCCAAAGAAAGTATTATTTTGAACATCACCTTTAATATAGTCATCATCTTGTGTTCCAACAACATTTTCTACATTTAAAATTTCATCATTGTTTGAATGACTATGAACTGTTACTGTTTTTTCGTTTGCACCATCAAGTGTTACTGTTATACCTTGAGCATTTGCAGCTGCACTATCTATAGCAGAATAATCAATTGTATCGTTTGTACCAATTCCACCATCAAAATAATCAGCTCCATCTTCTGCACCAGTTAAAGTATCATTTGTATCATCATATGCCCCAGCAATGAAAGTATCATCACCTTTTCCACCTTCAATGCTATTATTTGCAGTTGAACCAATAACTGTATCATCATTTTGTGAACCAATTAAATGTTCAATGTTTAAGATTGTATCTGTATCAGAAGTTGAAACAGTTTGAGAGTCTGTCGTTCCTAGATTTACATTTATAGAGTTTGTATAGTTTTCATAAGAGATTGTATCATTTAAATCTCCTGCACCCATTCCACCATTTATAGTATTTGTTTTTTGGTCTTCATTCATAATGAACATATCATTTGAAGTTCCACCAATCGCATTTTCTATACTGATAATAGTATCAACTTCAGGGGCATTTGTAGAAGCTTGGTTATTTTTAAAATCTACAGTTACAGAAAGAGTTTCATCACTATAATCAACAGTATCACTTCCTTCTCCACCATCTATATAATCATTTCCACCTTTTCCACTGATTAAATCATCACCATCTAGACCTCTTAAAGTATTTACATCGTCATCACCAGTAATAGTATCATTACCATTACTTCCTGTGATATTTTCCATATCTTTTAAATAATCAGTAACTGTTGATGAACCACCTTGATAAATATCAGCACTATAGTATCCATCTGCATCTGCTCCACTTGATAAATCAATTACAACTTTATCTTGTGTTGCATCATTTACTGTGATTCCCTCATAAGAGATACTATCTCCATTTGTTTCACCTGATTCATCATCATTTCCATCAAATCTATTTGAAACATCAAGTTTTGAAACAAAAGTATCATCATATTTAGAACCAATTGCATTTTCTATATTATGAAGTTCATCTACACCTTCACCAGTACCTTGGTTATTTACAAAATCAACAGTTACACCATTTGTTGCATTTGAATAATCAACTGTATCAACTCCCGCATCACCATGAAGGATATCATCATTTGCTCCACCTAATAATGTATCATCTCCATATCCTGCATAAATAGTATCTGAACCATCTCCTCCATAAAGAATATCATCTCCACCATTTACATCAGTTCTAGCTTCATCATCTCCATAAATAGTATCTGATTCACTTCCACCTTTGATTTCATCATTACCTAGTCCACCTACAAGTAAGTCTTCTCCAGCTTCTCCTAAAATAGAATCATCATCAGCTCCACCATAAACTCTATCTACTCCGGCACCTGCATAAATAGTATCGTTTCCAGCTTCTCCATAAAGAGTATCTTTCCCATCACCAATTCCACCTAAGATAGAGTCATTTCCAGCTCCACCATAAATAGTATCAGCTCCTTCTCCACCATCTAAATATTCATATTGTGTAGAGCTAGTGTTATTATCAGTATTATCTCCACCGTGGATTACATCATCCCCTGCTTCACCTTTAATAGTATCCGTTCCAGCTTCACCTTTTAAAGTATTATTCGAACTATCTCCAGTAATGGTATCTTCATTTTGAGTTCCAACTATATTTTCAATTCCTGAAACGCTATCATTTCTAACAGTTGAGTCTGAAGAGTTTTTAAGAAGTAAACTCTGAGAACTTAAATCAACATCTACATATAAAGTATTATCACTAACTAAACTAAAATCAACTGTATCTCCAAGACTTGAGTTACTTCCTCCAACGATAATATCCGCTTCACTACCTACTGCTGCTTCTTTTACAAAGAAAGTGTCATTTCCATCTCCACCTTGGAAAGAGTTACTATCAGAGTTACCAGTAAAAGTATCATCTCCTGCTGTACCAATTACATTTTCTATATTTATTAAAGTATCACTTCCTTGTGCTACACTTGATAAAGTTACATCTACATTTGCACTTGAAGTATTTGATAAATCAACTATGATACTGTCATTTGCTCCCGTTAAAGATGAATAATCAACAGTATCATTTTCATCATTTACATGTTCAGAGTTTGGATTAGCTAAATTTGTAATACCACCATTAAAAGTATTTGATTCACTATTATTACCTTTAAACATATCAGCATAAGCTGAACCAATTACATTTTCAATATCAGTTAAAGTATCATTTCCTTGACCTCCACCAACATTTTGAGAGACTCCATCAATACCTAAATCAACTGTTACCCCACTTATTGCATCAGAATAATTTACTGTATCTCCATTTGTATCTGTTCCACCATCAATGATATCATCTCCTGCACCACCTGCTATGATATCATCTCCCTCTTGTCCTTTTAGTGTATTTTTATTTCCATCACCTGTGATAGTATCGTTACCATGACTTCCAGTAATATTTTCAATATTTTCTAAAGTATCTACTACATCAGCTCCTGAACCTTTAATGGTTACAGTATCGTTTGCACCTGATAAATCAGCAATAATATAATCTACATTTTCAGTTCCTGTATAGTTTGAACCAGCTTTATCATTTTGTAAGTTAGTATAATCAACTGTATCACCATTTGTTCCATGGCTTAAACCATTAAAGTTGTTTGCTTTTGTATGGTCTGAATAGAATGTATCATCTAAAGAAGACCCTTTAACATTTTCAATATCAATTAAAGTATCATTTCCTTGAGAAGTTGAGATAAATTGAGATGAAGATAATCCTAAGTCAACAGTAACTCCATCACTTGAGTTTTCATAACTTGCTGTATCACTTCCAGTTCCACCATCAAGGATATCATTTCCACCTTCACCTTCTAAGATGTCATCTCCAGCATTACCTTTTAAAGTATTTGCTAAATTATTCCCTGAAATAGTATCTGCTAAATTTGAACCAGAGATATTTTCAATATTTGAGATAGTGTCATCATTTATAGTATCACTTACATCTATTGTTGTAGTAGCTCCATTATCTTCTAAATTAACATTTATTGAATGGTTTGTATCTAAACTTGAATAGTCTAAAGTATCACTTCCATTTGCACCATTGATTACATTTATTTCATCAAACTTAGTAATAAAAGTATCGTTACCTTCTCCACCTTTAATATTTTCAACATCATAAAGAGTATCTGTTTCTAAAAGATTTGAACTTCCATCATATACTTTTGCATTTTCATTTTCTAAATCTACAACAACATGGTTAGTTCCATCTGATAAATATTCGTATGTTACTAAATCAGAGAAATTATCAGTTCTATCTTCACTTCCACCATAAATAGTATCATCTCCACCTCTACCCATAAAAGTATCAGAAGCATCACCACCAATAAACAGTTCATTTTCACTATCTGAACCATAAATAGTGTCCCCTGAATCACTTCCTACTACTTCTTGAATTGAGATTAAATCATCAGATGAACCATCTCCATCATTTGAAACCTCTATGGCATTTTCCATATCAACTACAATTTTTCCAGCTGCATTTGAATAGTCTGCTCTATTTGTACCACTTCCACCATCTAAAGTATCAGCTCCAGCACCACCACTTAATGTATCATTACCTGCATCACCTTTAAGTGTATTTGCATTTGCATCACCTTTGATAGTATCATCTTGTGATGAACCTGTAATATTTTCTATCTCTTTTATATAATCATTTGAAGAGCTATCTACATTTACTGTTACATAATTATCATTTGAAGTATCAATATTAGATAAATCCACATTAATAGCTGAATCTAAAGCTGAGTAATCAACAGTATCACCACCATTGTTTTCGTCTACTTCTCCACCAATTATATAATCAACTCCATCGTCTCCATTTTCTAAGATGCCATCACCATTATCATCAAGTCCTGCTTTGAAAGTATC
This sequence comes from Arcobacter sp. CECT 8989, assembly GCF_004116715.1. Taxonomy (NCBI): domain Bacteria; kingdom Pseudomonadati; phylum Campylobacterota; class Epsilonproteobacteria; order Campylobacterales; family Arcobacteraceae; genus Arcobacter; species Arcobacter sp. CECT 8989. The sequence continues at coordinate 35,164 of NZ_PDKE01000001.1, forward strand.
ATCACCGTCACCACCAAGTAATGTATCACTTCCTGCTGCACCTACTAATGTATCATCGCCTTGGAAACCATCTAAAAGATTTGAATCATTATCTCCAGAGATATTATCATTTTTAACTGTTCCTTTAATATTCTCAATATCTTTTAATCTATCTGTTTCAGCACCAATAACAGCATCTGCATATCCATTTGTAGTGGCATTTAGGTTTACATCTAAGTAATCACCTACTTTAGAAGAGTAATCAACAGTATCTCCACCGTTTTCTTCTTCTCCTTCTCCACCATCTATAGTGTCATTTCCATCACCACCACTTAGATTATCACTTCCTAGTCCACCAAATAAAGTATCATCGTCAGCTCCACCATCTAAAGTGTCATCGCCATCTCTACCATAGATAATATCAACACCTGCTTCACCTTTAATATCATCATTTCCAGTTCCAGATTCTGTAGTGTTTTCATCATGTTCTTGGCTTCCTCCATAAAGGATGTCATCATCAGCTCCACCTTTAATGATATCATCACCTGCTCCACCTAAAATAGTATCATCAGAAGCACCACCATCTATAATATCAACTCCGGCATTACCTTCTAGTTTATTTTTTAAAGCATCTCCTGTAATCGTGTCATTTCCAGCTCCACCAATTACATTTTCTACATTTTTAACACCAGTATCATTTGTACCATTTTCAATAACTACTTGATTACTAGTATCTTGGTCTAGAGTTATTGTAATACCTTGATTTGAAGCTAAATTTTCATAAGAGATAGTATCACTACTTCCACTTCCTCCATCAACACTATCAGCTCCATCATCTGCTCCCATAATAAATAGATCATTTCCAGCTTCACCTTCTAAAGTGTCATTTCCACCTAAACCATTTATTGTATCGCCTTCTGCTCCACCTTTAATAACATTTGCATTGTTGTTACCAGTTAAAGTATCAACTCCACCTGAACCAATAAGGTTATCAAAGTTTGAAACACTATCTGTATCATTTGTACCATTTCCATCTGTATCTACATTTGAAATAGCATTTCCAGTAGATAAGTTTACATTTACACCTGAACTAATACTTGCATATGATAAAGTATTTGTTCCAGTTCCTCCATCTAAAGAGTCATCACCGTGTCCACCATCTATTGTGTCATTACCACCAAGACCTAAAATAGTATTGTTTTCACTATTTCCAGTGATAGTATCATCTTGTGTATTTGAACCAATCACATTTTCAATATTTGCTATTTTATGGTCAGATAAATCAGTCCCTACTTGAACATCAGTATAAGAACCACTTTCAGCTAAAGTTACTGTTACTTTATTATTTAAGTTTGTATAATCAATAGTGTCGCCATTACCATCAAGTCCAGTTCCACCATCTATAATATCCCCAGTAAAGTTATCACCTTTAAAAGTGTCTTCACCAGTACCACCTTTTAAAGTATCAGCTCCAAGATTTCCAGTGATTGTATCGTTTCCAGCACCAGCATCTATTACATTAACTTCATCATTTCCAATGATAATATCATTTTGTGAAGTTCCAATTACATTTTCAATATTTGATAAAGTATCAGTTTGGTCTGTATTTGTTCCATTTGTAACTACTGCCTGATTTGTAGTTTGTAAATCAACTTCAACATGGTAACCTGAATCAATTGAGCTAAAATCTATTGTATCTTTGTTTGAAATATCGTTTATGTCATCAGAAGCTGTTTCATCAAAACCATCAATTGTGTCATTTCCATCACCAAGATTTACTTTGAAAGTATCGTTTCCTGCACCACCATAAAGGAAATCATTTTCTGTTCCACCATCAATTGTGTCATTTCCACCAAGACCTTTGATAGTATTTACTTCATCATTACCAGTAAGGTTGTCTGATTGAGTAGAAGATCCTATTAAGTTTTGGAAGTTTTTAATTGTATCTATCCCATCACTACCTGTATTATTTACTTCTTGTGATAAGTTTACAGTTACTCCACCAACAGTTACATTTTCATAAGTTAAAGTATTATTTCCACCAGCTCCATCAAGAGTATTATTTCCTGCATCACCTTCGATAGTATCATTTTGATTAGAACCAATAATATTCTCTATACTATCAAAAGTATCTGTTTTACCCCATCCATCAGTTGCTGTTGCAGTTCTTAAACTTGCATTTACTCCTGCAGTATCTAGTAAGTATGAAACAGTATCATTTCCAATACCACCTTCTAATCTATCAGCCCCATCAAGACCTAGAAGTAAGTCATCTCCATTTCCACCAGTAAGAGTATTAGCTCCACTATTTCCAATAATAGTATCAGCTCCTATACCACCAAGAACATTTTCAAAGTTTGTAACAGTATCAACACCTATTTCACTATTATCTACTACACCTTGTGCTGTATTTTGATTAATCTCATCATTTACATTATCACCAGAAATATCTGTTGTAATTTGAGAATCACTTAAGTTTACATAAACACCATTTGAAGAGTTAGAATAAGATAAAGTATCCTCACCATCATGTCCATCTAAAATATTGTTTGCACTGTCACCTTGGATAGTATCACTACCTTTTGTTCCTATAATATTTTCAATATCAGTTAGTTGATGATGATTTCCAGTACCTGAAAGAGTAACATTTGTAATTGCAGTATCATTTAAACTTACATTTATACTCTCACTTGTCCCTAGTGTGCTATAATCAACAGTATCACTTCCTCTAGCACCATTTGATTCACTTCCACCATCAATAAAGTCATTTAATACATTTGATGTATTATTTACAATAAATGTATCATCACCTGCTTCACCTTTTAAAGTATTCTTATCTGAATTACCAATAAATGTATCATCGTTTGAACCACCAGTAACATTTTCAATTTCAGATAAAGTATCTGTTTCATCCACACTATTATCAAATTCATGGGAAATATCCCCGTCACTTGCAGCATCATTTGTATCAACAATTACTTCAGGTGAGGCATTTGAAAGGTCTGCATAAATAGCTTCACTTCTTTGTGAGTAATCAGCAGTATCTCCATTAGAACCATTATCACCACCAATTAATTCATCATTTCCTATTCCACCTCTTAAAGTATCATCATCTGCTCCACCATCTAAAGTATCATCACCTGCTCTACCTTCTAAAGTATCATTTCCTGCACCACCTTCAAAGGTATTGTTATTAGCATCACCTTTCATAACATCATTTTCAGAAGAACCAATGATTTTTTCAATACCATATAAAGTATCAGAACCACTCGTTTTTACTACTTGATTATTAACTTTTTCTAAATCTACATCTATTTTTGAGCCACTTGAATAATCTACTGTATCAGTGTAAGTATTACTATCTGTTGATTCATTTCCACCATAAATAGTGTCACTTCCTGAACTTGAAAGGAAAGTATCATCTCCATCTAAACCTTTTAAAGTATTGTTTGATGAATTACCTGTTAAATTATCATTTCTTACACTTCCTTCAAGATTTTCAATGTTTTTGATTATTAAATCATCATCATTATTACCATCTATATCCTGTGCAGAAGCATCTGATAAGTCTACTGTTACACCATTTGTAGAGCTATTATCAAGATAATTAAAACTTACAAAATCTCCATTAGTTTCATTTCCATTTCCACCATCAATATAATCAATTCCATTAGAAGCACCATTTCCTAAAAGAGTATCATCTCCTTCTCCACCAATTAAAGTATTCGCTTCAGTAGTACCAATAATAGTATCATCACCTGCTCCACCAATGGCACCTTCGATACCACTAAAAGTAGTCTCATTTATATTATTTCCATTTAAAGTAAATGTTCCATCTTGCAAATTAACATTAACTTTATCAGAAGATTGATTTGCCACTTGAGAGAAATCTACTGTATCAATAAAGTTTACACCTTCATTTGTACTTCCATCATATATAGTATATCCTCTATCATTTACAATGAAAGTATCATTTCCTAATCCACCAATAAGTGTATCTAGATTTGAAGCATCTACTCCACCTTCTCCATCTAAGATATCATCTCCTGCTCCACCATCAATGATATTTTGGCTACTATTCCCAGAAATATCATCATTTTGTGAAGTTCCTTTAATATTTTCTACATTTTCAATTTGATGGTCGATTGTATTTGAACCAACTTGTACATAAGTAGAACCATTATTCTCTTCATTTAAATCTACTTTTATATTTGATGTTAAGTTACTATAATCAGCAGTATCAACTCCTGCTCCACCATTTATATAATCTCCTGTTGATTCACCAACTGCATTTGAGAAATTGAAAGTATCATTTCCTGCTTCGCCATATAAATCATCAGCTCCAAGTCCACCTGATAAAGTATCGTCTTCATCTCCTGCATGGATAATATTATCACTATCATTACCTGTAATTGTATCTGCAAAATCAGAACCAACAACATTTTCTATATCAACAAGAGTATCACTTCCTAAGTTTCCACCAATATTTTGGCTTCCAGTTTGAGATAAATCTACATCTATACCACTTCCTGTAGCATCTGAGAAATCAGCAGTATCACTACCACCTATTCCTCCATGTAAATAATCGTCTCCAGCTCCACCTCTTAAAGTATCATCTCCACTTTCTCCATATAAAGAGTCAGCTCCTAAGTTACCTACAAGTAAATCTGAATTATCTCCACCTCTAAAAATATCATCTTTTGAAGATGAAGCATCTCCAATCATAGTGTCTTTAAAGTCACTACCTTGAACTTCTTCTATGTTTGTTAAAGTATCACTATTTCCATCTGGTTTTAATACTGAATAATTATTTCCACTTCCTGTTACAACTACTTTTGCAGTCATATTAGAGTAATCAGCTATATCAGTATCATTTGTACCATCGCCATCAACTCCACCGTTGATAATATCAGTTCCATTAGAACCGTAGAATCTATCACTACCTTCATTTCCATCAAGGCTGTTGTTTGCATTTGAACCAGTTATTGTGTCATTTTTTGTTCCACCAATTAGATTCTCTACATTTTTTATAGTATCTTTATCAGATGTAGCTGATACTATAGTTTGTTCATTTTCATTTCCTAAATCTACAGTAATACCATTTGAAGTGTAATTTGAATAATCTAATACATCAACGCCATCTTTTCCATCTATTGTATTCGTATCAGTAGTTTTAGAACTATCCATAATAAAGGTATCATTATTATCACTTCCAATTGCACTTTCAATAGAATCTAAAGTATCTGTATCAGTTCCATCATTTGTAGTAGAAGTAGTGAAATCTACCGTTGCACCATTTGCCGTGGTATTTAGATATGAAAGATTTACACTATCATTTCCAGCTCCACCATAAAGAGTGTCAGTTCCTTCATCTCCACTTAAAGTATCATTTCCTGCTTGACCGTAAATAGTGTCATTACCTATTCCACCAGAAAGAACATCTGCTGAATCATCATTTGAATTATCATTTGTTTTATTATTACCATAAATAGTGTCATTACCAGCTCCACCACTTATTGTATCAGCTCCACCCATTCCTTCAAATAGGTTATCTATATTATCATCAGTATCACCAATAATTTGGTCATCATTTTTTGAAGCTCTTATATTTTCTATATCTTTTAATGTATCTACAAACTCTGCATTATATTCTACTTCACCAAACTCATTTGCACCATCTATTCCAGCATTCATATCAGCTTTAATACCAACACCAGAAGTAATACCTGAATAATCAGCAGTATCTATATCAGCTCCACCATCTAAAAGGTTATTGTTAGATTTACCTATTAACCAATCGTCACCTGCTCCACCTGCTAAAGTATTTGAAGAACTATTTCCTATAAAAGTATCATTTCCATCTCCACCTTGAAGATTTTCTACATTCTTAATTTGAAGATTTCCAGCAGCACCACCATCTTGATAGTTGTAAACTGAATTATCACTATCATTATATAAGTGACCATCTGAAGAGTCATTTGAGTAGTTAAGTCCTAAATTAACAGTTACATCACCAGTAACTCCTTCAAAACTTACAAAATCTTCTTCTCCTGCCCCACCATCAAGATAATCATATGTTCCTGCAGTTGTTAAAGAGTCAGTTCCATTTCCTAATAATGTATCATTTCCTGCTCCACCAATAAGAGTATTTGCATCAGCAGTTCCTTTTAGTGTATCGTCATAGTTACCACCAATAGCACCCTCAATAGAGTTAAAAGTATCACTTCCTAGACCTGCTCCAATATCAACTGAACCACTATTTGATAAATCTACATTAATCTTATCATTTGCATCAGAGAAATCAGCAGTATCTATGCCATCTCCACCATTTAATTCATCATCACCAGTTCCACCTTTTAAGATATCATTACCAATTCCACCATTTAAAGTATCGTTTCCAGCCCCACCTGAGATAAAATCATTTCCTGCTTCACCAAAAAGTGTATTTACATTACTATCTCCAAGTAATGAATCATCATGTTTAGAACCCTTTGCATTTTCAATATCTATTAAAGTATCGGTACCAACAAGGTTTTCAAGACTTCCACTCATATCTGTTGCTGTATTATTAGCTAAATCAACAACTACACCTTTTGTATTTGTTCCTACACCATCAATATAAGTATAGTCAGCAGTATCTATATCAGCTCCACCGTTTAAATAATCATCACCTTTTCCACCTGATAAAGTGTCATTTCCTGCGTTTGATATAAAGGTATTGTTATTATCATCACCTTTTAATGTGTCATTTCCTGCACCAGTAGTTACATTTTCTATATTTTTTATATGGTCTTCATCTGTTCCACCAATTTTTACTCTACTTTCAGATGCACCATTTAAAGAAACTGAAATATCTCCATCAACACTTGTATATGATGAATAGTTTAAAGTATCACTTCCTTCACCACCATCAACTGTATCTATTCCATCATTTAAAGAAGCAATAAAAGTATCATTACCTTTTCCACCATCTAAGATATCAACACCTGTTCCACCATTTATAACATCATTATCATCTCCACCATAAATGGTATCAGCTCCTGCTCCTCCAAAGAAAGTATCATCACCTTTTCCACCTACAAAGATATTATCATCACTATTTCCATTCATAATATCATTTGATGAAGAACCAACTACTCTTTCAATATCTATTAAAATGTCTGTTGAACCATCACTTACATCAACTGTAGAATCACCTACATCTTTCATATTTACTTCAATTGATTCAGAACCAATATTTGAATAATCAGCTGTATCTATAAAAGTGAAGTTATTATTAATAGTTACATTTGTAGAAGAAGTGATAGTTTCAGAACTATCAATAAAAATATTAGTATCATCAGTATAGATATCACCTAAAGGTTCTTGTCCATTTAAAATTCTAGTGGCATTTGCTTCTTTAAACTCTTTTAAAAAGTTTGCTATTAATTCACTTGCATTTGCACCAGTAGCTGTAAGGGTTAATCCTGCAATAACAATTGTTAAAGGAGAAACAGAAATACCACTTAATCTAGAATAATCACTATTCTTTCCACCATCTAAAGTATCATTTCCTGTACCACCAATTAGTGTATCGTTACCTGCTCCACCATATAAAGTATCATCATTTTCTTTTCCATCTAGAACATCATCACCAAAATTTCCAAAAAGTTCATTTTTTTGAGAAGAACCAGTTAAATTATCACTAAATATACTTCCCTTTACATTTTCAATACTTGAAATTTTAATATTTCCATTATCTGTTGACTGCTCACTTCCTAAAGATAAATCAAAAGTTACTGAGTTATCAAACTCTTCAAAACTTAAAGTATCATTTCCAACTCCACCATTGATTTCATCATCTCCACCTTTTACAAGGATGTAATCATCTCCACCTGAAGCTAAAATAGTATTTGAAGTTGCCCCATCATCAATTATCATATCAGTACTATTTGTACCAATTACATTTTCAATATTTACTAATGTATCTTCACCAGCATTGATTGTATTTTGAGAAGTAGTTCCATCTTGAATAGATAAGTCAACTCTAACTCCACCAGCAGTTACATCAGAATAATCTACGAAATCTCCTGTAGTTTCTAAAGCGTCATTTCCACCATCAATGAAATCATTTCCAGCTCCACCACTTATTGTGTCATTTCCTTCATTTCCATATAAAAAGTCATCTCCACCAAGACCTTTTATAGTATCATCACCTTTTCCACCTTGTAATGTATTCTTTACACTACTTCCTGAAATAAAATCATTACCATTTGAACCAACAACATTCTCTATACCATAAGCTTGAGAAGTCCCTTCTCCAATAACTTGACCACCTTCTAAATCAATTCTATGAGCTACATCAGAATTTGAAGCATTTAAAGTATCACCATTGGTTTCATTTCCACTTCCACCATAAATAGTATCACTACCACCACTTACAAAGAAAGTATCATCTCCATCTAGACCTTCTAAAATGTTACTATTATTATCCCCTGTGATAGTATCATCATGGGCAGAACCTCTTACATTTTCTATATCAAATAAAGTATCATTTCCATCTGCACCTGAAACTATACCTTTACCATTGCCATCATCTAAATCAACATTTACTGAACCACTTGCATTTTCATAACTTGTAGTATCATTTCCTGAACCACCTTTTATAATATCTGCATCAGCTCCACCTTCTAAGATATCGTTTCCTAATCCACCATCTAAGGTATCACTTCCTGCCATACCTTTTAAAGTATCATTTCCATCAAGACCTAATAATGTATTTGTTTCTGCATTTCCTGTGATAGTATCATTATCTTGTGTACCAGTAACATTTTCAACATTTGAAATAGTATCTGTATTATTTGAAGCATATTTTTTAGTTACACTTCCTGCACTTAAGTCTGCTATAACCCCTAATTCGTTATCTATATTATTATAAGTCGAATAGTCTAAAGTGTCATTTCCATCATTTCCATCTACTATGTCATTTTCAATACCAGTAGTTATAGTATCATTTGCTAAACCACCTGTTATTGTATTTGAAACATTCTCTTTTTGAGAACCATAGATAATATTATCATTGATATTTGTAGAAATAACAAATCCTGACTCAATAGTTTGTCCAGCTCCATCAAGGAATTGTTCAAAAAGATACTCATTTGGATCACTTAAGTCATTAATTTCTTTAACATTTACACCATAAAGTTGAAAATAATCAAGGGTAGTTTCCACAGGTGTTTCTACACCTTCTCTTAATTCTTCTGAAATATTTTCTATATTAAACTCTGAAGTAGCTTCTATTTTCATCTCAAAGTTTGTTTCTTGATTTTTATCCATTGAAACTTTTATTTCAATATTTCCATTTTCATCAAGTGTAAAACCTTCAATAGCAGGTGTATCAGGGTCATCCTTTGTAATTGTCCAAGAATCTCCATTTTGAGTTGCATTTAAAATACTAAATCCTGCTGGAAAATCTGCACTTGAAATTGTAATACTCTCAATAGCAAAACCTATTGGCTGATTAGGAGAAAGTTTAATTGTCCGTGAAATAGTATTTGCATTAAAATAGTTTGAATCATCACCATTTATTACTAAACTACTTGCATCTGTACTAGATACATGTCTATAGTCTATTATCTCTGCATTAGTTTGTCGTACAATTCCAGCTCTATCTGCATTTGCATTTGTTCCAGGGTGGATGTTATCATAGGTAGTACCTCCTCCACCTTCTACAGTTAAAACAGTTCCAGATAAACTATCACTAGAGTCTAAATGCTGAATATCTATATCAAAAGTAAGTAAAGGTTTAGTTCCTTCTGTTACAGATTGTTCTTCTTCTTTTTTTGAGCTTGTATCACTTGCTTCTTCATAACTTGTAAAGTCGTTTTCTACAATAATTTCAGGAGCCTCAACTGGTGGAATTTCAAACTCATTGTCATTTACGCTATCTTCTTGAGCTTCTTGTTCTTCTGTTACTTCAACTTCTTGGATAATTATTTGAGGGTTTTGTTGAGAATTTTGTTGTGTTTCTTTTCCTTCTTCATTCTCTTTGGCAGTGTTATCAGGGATATTTACATCAATATTTGAAACTAAAGAATCAATAGGCAACGAATTGATTTCTTCAACTTCAGATAAAATATCTCCAAGGCTTAATTCTTTTCCAGAGTTACTAGCAAACTTTGGTGGCGTATCGTTATATCCCATAAGAGCCATAGATACGAAAGTAAAAGTACCATTTCCTGGAATATCAATTACAATATCTCCCCCTACAAGTTCATATTCTAAATCTTCTAGATTAATTCCTGGTATTTTAAAATCAACTAAATCTCCAGGTCTTACATAAACCGAAACATTTTCATTTACCTTTGGTTTATCAATAATTTTTACGCTTTTTTCTTGATACTTAACATACTTGTTATCTGTAGTTGCCATAATTTACCCTTGAAGTATTAAATTAGATAAATTATAGCTAAAAACTCATATGTAATTTAAGTTTTTTTATATTAATTTATTTTAATTATGTTTAAAAACATATAATTATTAAAATCTGCATTATAAAGGGAATATTAGAGAAAAATTTATTTTACTTATATTTAAATATAATTGTTTATTTCATATTAAAAAATGTATTTTTTGTTACTATTATATATTTCTTTTCAAGTGAAGTTTCAAACTTATCTGAAGTACTTTTTAATTTCCCATAAGCAATTTTTGCAATATCTTTGTCTTCCCATAAAATTTGAATAAAGGTTATAACCTTATTATTATGTGCGACTATATCAATATTGTTATCACTATTATCCCACCAAGAACCAATTGCTTTAGGAAGATAACCTAAAATAGTTTCTTGCTTACTAAAAATAATCTCTTTGATACACTTCTTATAGCTTTGAAAGACTGTTTTTTTAATAAACTCTTCTTGTATAATCTGACTTACTTCTTCTAGTTTATTTTGTTGAAGTAATAAAAGATTTGGATAGATATATAAAAACCAAAATATTAAAGTGTTATCAGATATCTCATATCTTCCATACTTTGAGTTTTTATTTTTTTCTTCACCTAAAGGAATCACTTTTTTAATGACCATCATATCAGAAAGTTTTAATAGGTATCTAGTAAGATAAGTTGATTTTACATCTAGATATTTTGCAATATCTCCTATTTTTTTATTACCCTTTGCAATTGCATGTAAGATGGAAGAGTATGTACCTACCTCTGTAATTTCATTTTTTAAAAACCTTACTCCATATTCAAAAAGATATGCATTGGGAGAGATAAAAAGATTTACAATATTTTCAGTAAAGTCTATTTTAGGATTATAATATTTTAAATTAGCAGGTGTAGTTCCTAATAATGAATAGATATATAACTGGTCAAGTTTGTTTAAACTTGGGAAAAACTCTTTTATTGCAAAAAATTCTAGGTATTCTAATTTTATAATATTATTTGCAAAGGCTTCTATTTCATTTTTAGCTTGAAACTCTAAAAACTGTAAAGAACTGGTTATTATAATATGAATATTTCTCTTTTTAAGCTCTTTCTTCCAATATTTACATAAAACATCAAGTGCTTGTTTATCTGTCTTTAAAATAGCTTGAAAATCATCTAATATAAGAATAAGCTTTTCTTTTATATCTTGTTCTAATAAAAATAATAATACTTCCTCAAAAGAGTTAAAAGGTTTTCCTACAGTATTAACACCATAAAAGTGTTTTGAAATTGTATTAGCCATATTAGTAAAGAAATGACTAGATATCATCTCATAGCTTGAAAAATAAATAAATGATTTGTTTTTTGAGAACTCATTTACTAAAGCAGTTTTACCAATATTTTTAGCTCCATAAATAATGTCTAAAGCAGAGTTAATACTCGAATAACTGTTATTTAACTTTTCAAGTTCTGCTTCTCTATGTATAAACATTTTTTATCTTATTTTCTTTATTTTATTTTTCTTTAAAAGATAAATAGAAGAAGATACTTTTTCACTAAAACCTTCTTTTGAAGAAACTATTACATCACTATTTGCTAATGCAAAATCCTTTTCAAAACTCTTTTTTGTATGATTTGCAGATGTAGAATAATGTGCTTTAAACTTCTTAATAAAAGAGTAAAACTTATCATTTCTATCAACAACTCTGTATGAATTCATATTAGGATAAATAAAAGTAGATTTTTTAGAGTTTCTAACTCTTTTTCTATGATTTTTAGGAACTCTTGTAAACTTTTTTAAAGTAGTAAAAGAGTCAAGTGTTTGTAATATTTTTTGTGATTTGGGTCTTCTTTTTACAGTAGCAAGTTTTTCATCATTTGCTGATGAAAAACCTACTGTAGTGTCAGTTTGTACTAAATATATTAAATTAGTATCCATTAGTCATTTAAAAATTCTTGGATAGATTTAATACCTAATCCATCTTTCTTTCTTAAAGCTTTCATAGCTTCAATACAAGCAAGTGCTGTTGCTGCTGTTGTACCATATGGAACATTTTCTTTTAGAACTGCTCTTCTAATATCTTGACCATCTGATTTTGATGACTCTTTTCCATCACTTGTGTTAAATGCTAAGGCAATTTCACCATTTGTAATAGCATCTGTAATATTTGGTCTTCCTTCTGAAATCTTAAGTACTTTTTCACACTCAATTCCAGCTTCTGTGATAGCTTTGTGTGTTCCACCAGTTGCAACTACTGTAAATCCATTGTCAACTAGTCCTTGTGCAATTTTAGGTGCAAACTCTTTATCTAAATCACATAATGAGATAAATACTTTACCTTCTGTTGGAAGTCCATTTTTAGCTGCACTTTGTGCTTTTGCATATGCTTCACCAAAGTTATCAGCAATACCCATAACTTCACCAGTTGATTTCATTTCAGGTGTTAAGATTGGGTCAGAACCAGATAGTTTATTGAATGGGAATACTGCTTCTTTAACTGCAATATGACCTTTTAAGATTGGTTTTAATACACCATTATCTTCATAAACAATCTCAGAATTATAAGTATCAAGTGCAGATCTTAATGATTCACCCCACATAACTCTTGTAGCAACTTTTGCTAAAGGCATACCAGTAGCTTTAGATACAAATGGAACTGTTCTAGATGCTCTTGGGTTAACTTCGATTAAGAAGATTTTACCTTTATGAATAGCATATTGTGTATTCATAAGACCTACAACACCAAGTCCTAGTGCCATAGCTTTTGTTTTCTCTTCTAATTCTTTGATTAGCTCTTCTGGAATTGAAACAGGAGGTAATGAACAAGCTGAATCCCCAGAGTGAACACCCGCTTCTTCGATATGTTGCATGATTCCACCAATATATACTTCTTTTCCATCACAAATACAATCAACATCTAGCTCAATTGCTCTATCTAAGAATTTGTCAATAAGTACAGGTGCATCATTTGATACTGAAACTGCTTCGTCCATATATTGTTTTAACTCATCTGTAGAGTAAACAATTCTCATACCTCTACCACCAAGTACAAATGATGGTCTAACAAGTACTGGATATCCAATTCTTTCAGCAATTTCAATTGCTTCTTCAACTAATACAGCAGTTCCATTATCTGGTTGTAATAATCCTACTTTTTCAACAAAAGTTGAGAATTTTTCTCTATCTTCTGCTAAATCAATAACTTCAGCAGTTGTACCAATGATTTTTCCACCAGCTTCAGTAATAGCATTTGCAAGTTTAAGTGGAGTTTGTCCACCAAAGTGTACGATGATTCCATCTGGATTTTCTTGCTCAATTACAGATCTTACATGTTCAAAATCAATTGGTTCAAAGTATAAAATATCAGAAGTATCATAGTCAGTTGACACAGTTTCTGGGTTACAGTTATACATGATAGTTTTTACACCAATTTCATTTAATGCAAATGATGCATGAACACAACAATAATCAAACTCAATACCTTGACCAATTCTGTTTGGTCCACCACCAATAATTAGAACTTTCTTCTCATCAGAAGTTTTTTCTACCTTTGGTAGTTTTGTAATATTTGTACTTGAATAAAGATATGGAGTTAAAGCTTTAAACTCAGCAGCACAAGTATCAACTTCATTGTATTCAAAATCAATATCTAAAGCTTTTCTAGCAAGATAAACTTCTTCTTCAGTTTTACCAATAAGAAGTCCAATCATCTTGTCAGAGAATCCATTTGTTTTTGCTTCTCTCATAGCTTCTTCATTTGTTAAGATAGCTTGGCTCATTGAAGTTTCAATATTATAGATTTCTCTAAATTTAGATAAGAACCATGGGTCAATATTACATAACTCAAAAATCTCTTCGTTTGTAAGACCTTGTCTATATCCGTCCATTAAGTATCTTAATCTATCTGCGTTTGGTCTTCTTATCTCTGCTTTGATTTTTTCTAAATCATCACTGATTGGGTCAAACCCATGAATTCCAGTCTCCATAGAGCAAAGTGCTTTTTGAATAGACTCATTAAATGTTCTACCAATAGCCATAACTTCACCAACTGATTTCATACCAGTTGTAAGTGTTGAGTTAGCTTTAGGGAATTTTTCAAAAGTAAATCTTGGAATCTTTGTAACAACATAATCAATAACTGGCTCAAATGATGCAGCAGTTCCTGTAATGTCATTTGTGATTTCATCAAGAGTAAATCCAACTGCAAGTAGTGTTGCAACTTTAGCGATTGGATAACCAGTAGCTTTAGAAGCAAGAGCAGAAGATCTAGAAACTCTTGGGTTCATTTCAATAACAATCATTCTTCCAGTATTAGGACAAATTGAGAACTGAACGTTTGAACCACCAGTATCTACACCAATTTCTCTAAGAATTGCAAAAGACGCATTTCTCATATCTTGGTACTCTTTATCTGTAAGAGTTAATGCAGGAGCAATAGTAGTTGAATCTCCTGTGTGTACACCCATTGGGTCTAAGTTCTCAATAGAACATACGATAATACAGTTATCTTTTTTGTCTCTGATAACCTCCATTTCGTACTCTTTCCAACCAAGCATTGATTCCATAATCTCAATCTCATTGATTGGAGATGCTTCAATACCAGCTTCTGCTAGGGCTTTGAATTCTTCCATATTATAAGCAACACCAGAACCACCACCTGCTAGAGTAAATGATGCTCTTGAAATAACTGGGAATCCAATCTCTTTTGCAACTTTGATAGCTTCTTCAACAGTATAAGCATTTGCAGATTTTGGTAAATCCATACCAATTTTAATCATAGCTTCGTTGAATAAGTGTCTATCTTCACCTTTTTTAATTGCATCAGGATGAGCTCCAAGGAATTTTACTCCCTCTAACATACCTTTTTCATACATAGTAGTTGCTACGTTTAATGCAGTTTGACCACCCATAGTTGGTAAAATAGCATCAATATTCTCTTTTTCAATAATCTTTGCAACAACTTCTTCTGTAATAGGTTCAATGTAAGTCTTATCAGCGAATTCAGGATCAGTCATAATTGTGGCTGGGTTTGAGTTAATCAGTACAACTCTATATCCTAATTCTTTCAACGTTTTCGTAGCTTGAGTTCCTGAGTAATCAAACTCACACGCTTGTCCAATAATAATAGGTCCAGAACCTATAAGTAAAATAGATTTAATATCTTCTCTTTTTGGCATAAAGTTCCCCGTAGTGTAGTTAAAAATTTGGATAGTATATCTAAGAAGTGCTTAAAATTTTGTTAGGCGACCTAGTACCTTCATAGGTACTAGATTTTAGTTTTTAGGAAGATTGAATTTTTGGTTTTGTAAAACACCATTTTCATCAAATGATAAATAGTATAATACATCTTTTTGTACAGGGAATCCTGTTAAATATCTAATTGCTAAATTTGCTTGAAGTGAACCAATATGCATAACAATTGGACAAGCAATTCCATTTGGCTTTCTATCATTTATTTTAAATACTGCTTCATATGATGCTTCTTCGAAGAAACATACTTGTCCATGGAACTCTTCAACTGTACCATAAATCCAAGGTTGCTTTTTTTCAATACAATATTTATTTATAGCTGCCCTACTTGGTAAGTTATCAGTTGCATCAATGATTAAATCAAACTCTAAATTTCTTTTTGCAAACTCATCAAAACTCTCTACATATGCAGTTGCTTTAGTATATGGACATCTTGATTCCATAAGCTCTTTTAGAACCTCAGCTTTGTATTTCCCATCATCACCAACTTTAAATCCAATTTGTCTGTGAATATTGTGAACTCCAACCTCATCGAAATCTACAAGAGCAAACTCTCCAATTCCTGAAGCTCCAAGAGCAATACCTAAAGTACAACCTAAACCACCACTTCCGATGATAGCTACTTTTTTATCTTGTAGTGAATCTTGTACCTCTTCACCCCAAAGTTTTATTTGTCTGTTAAAATATTCATGAATCTCACTCATTGTTAATCCTAAGTATTTAAGTATGGTTTATTTTTAATATTAAATATAATGATAGCACAAATAGTTTAAATTAGATTGACTTTTATCAATTAGTATCTTGAGTTTTTTAGTACAGATTGAAGCTAAAGTATAGCTTCAATATTAAAAAGGTTCTTCTTTGCTAGTTTTTTCTTCTTGTGTAAATACAAGTTTTGCTTCATCTAAAAGTTTTTGAGCTTCTTCTAGCTCTTTTATTCCATTTTTATAAACATCAAGTGAATCACTTAGTGTTATATCTGGGTTTGAAAGTTTTTCTAAAAGCTCTTTTGCTTTCTCAATCTTCTTTTCAAAAACTAATTCTTCTTTTTCTTCTATTTCACTCATTATTTATTCTCCAATAAATCTATAATATATTCATCAAATTTTTCTACTTCAACTAAAAATGAATCATGTCCTGATTCACTCTCAATCATTTTATATGTTACTTGGTCACCTTTTCCAATCTTTTCCATGATATCTCTTATCTCTTCCATCTCATCTGGGAAAAATAGCATATCATCAGAAAAAGAGATTAAGTGTAGTTTACAATTAACCTTTTGAAAAGAGTTTTCTAAAGTATCTTCATTTCTTCCTGCATCAAAAATATTCATTGTTTTACAAATATAAAGATATGAAAGTGGGTCAAATATTTTTGGAAAAGAGTAAGCGTTATACTCTAAATATCTTTCAACCTCAAATCTTCCAAAAAGTTCATATAAACCATCAGTTCTAGCATAGTCTCTTCCAAACTTTTTATTAAATAGATTTGGACTTAAGTATGCAATTAATCCTGCCATTCTACCAATAGCAAGACCTGGTAAACCTTGTGCTTCTAAATCATCTTTATCATAAAAGCCATCTTTAAAAACTGGGTCATGTCTTATTGATTCTATTGCAATTTTATTTATTGCTATTGCCCATGGTCTTGTATATGCTGTTGTTGCTAATGCAAATACTTGCTCTGCAAAATCTGGAAACTCTATTGAGTAACAAAGGGCTTGCATTCCACCCATACTTCCACCAACTACGGCTTTAGCTTTTTCTATTCCTAGACTTTTATAAAGATTTATTTGTGCTTTTACAATATCAGAAATTGTAAGTATAGGAAATTTTAATCTATACTCTTTATTTGTACTTGGGTCTATGCTTAGTGCATTTGTTGAACCAAAAGTACTTCCTATATTGTTAGAGCAAATCACAAAGTATTTTGTAGTATCTATTGCTTTTCCATCACCAATAAGCTTATCCCACCAACCAGGCTTTGCTTCATCGGCATATCTTCCAGCAGCATGATGACTTCCTGCAAGAGCATGGCAAACTACAATAACATTTGATTTATCTTCATTTAGTTCACCATAAGTTTCATATATAAGTTCATAAGACTCTAAAATCCTACCACTCTCTAAATATAATGGTTCATCAAATTTTGCAACTTTTGTTTCTATTTTCAAACTTAATCCATTTATTATAATATCGCTTTATACTAACAAAAAATATCTAAGAAGATGATTTAATGGGTACTTTCCTAAAACAATTCTAACTTTTGGAAATCTGTTTTCATAATATTTTGCCAGTTTTGAGAGGGTGACCACTCTTCAAATATAGAGACATCAATATTTTCAAAAGGAGTATTTAATACATGCTTATGATATATATACATAAAAGCTGTTACTCTATAGTTTTTAGCACAATGAATAAATACTTTTTTATCTTTAATACCACTCATTATTCGTAAAAATAGGTTCAAGTCACTTAATTTTGGTTCTTCAAAATCTACTGGAATATGAATATAAGTCATTCCAAGTTCACTTACTACTTTATCTTCATTTTCTAAAGCATTTGTTGCACTACTTAAAGCTAAGTTTATAACTACATCAAAGTTTTCATTTTTGATTTGTTGAAACTGCTCAACATTAGGTTGCCCTGCTGTTGAGATATTTTCATTTATTTTTATATAGTTTAAAATACTATTCATACTTTTCTACAACCTCATCAACTCTTTTTATATACTCTTGTTTTAACTTTTCATCAATAAAAGATGAGTTAAAAGAGTTTTTTACTAGTTTAACAATATCTTCTTTTGTTAGGGTTATATTATCAACTAGATTAAAAAAGTTTTGATTCATATACCCTTTAAAATATGCAGGGTCATCTGAGTTTACTGTAACATTTAATCCATAATCTAAAAGTTGTTTTATATTGTGTTGTTTATAGTTTTCAAATACCTTTAACTCTATATTTGAGTTTGGACAAACTGTAAGAGGTATTTGCTCTTCTTTTAATCTTTTCATCAAAGTTCTTGAGTTTATTGCTTGAACACCATGGTCTATTCTCTCAATTTGAAGTAAATCTAAAGCATCTTCAATATAAGAAATATCACCCTCTTCTCCTGCATGAGCAACTAATTTATATCCATGTGCTTTTGCTTTATTAAATACTTTTTCAAACTTTTTAGGAGGATTTCCTAACTCTGAAGAGTCTAATCCCACTCCTATAATATAATCTTTATAAGGCAATGATTGCTCTAATGTTTCAAAAGCCTCTTCTTCACTTAAGTGTCTTAAAAAACACATGATTATCTTTGAACTTATTCCTAACTTTTTTTTTGCATCATCTAAGGCTTCTTTTATTCCTAAGATAACTGTTTCAAAAGAGATTCCTCTTTGAGTATGAGTTTGAGTGTCAAAAAATATTTCAGTATGTATGATATTGTCTTCTTTACATTTTAAAATATAATCCCAAGTCATGTCATAGAAATCTTGCTTTTCTATAAGTACCTTTGCTCCAGCATAATAAATATCCAAAAAACTTTGTAGATTTGTAAAATTATATGCTTCTTTTACTTCTTCAACTGTTTTGTATGGAATTTCAATACCATTTCTTTTTGCTAATTTAAACATTAGCTCTGGTTCAAGGGAACCTTCTATATGTAAGTGTAATTCTGCTTTAGGAAGCTTTTTTATAAACTCTTTAATATCTTTCATAATAAACCTAAATAACTGTATTTTAACGTCATTATATCTAATTCTTTAAATCAACTAGATATAATATTAGAATTAATCAAGACAACAAAGGTAAATTATGGATTATATTAAACAATTAGAAGAGTTAGTAAAAGAAGATGTTTTAGTTGAAGTAAATGAAAACATTAGAGAAATTAGAGCTGAATTATCTAAAAAAAGTACAAATGACTTAAAAGAAGAGTTAGAGTATATGAAACAAATTAAACAATACTTTGATGAAGTATTAGCTGACATTGCAAACAACACAATCTCTCAAGAAGAGGCTTTAGATATTATCGAAGGTCTTGAAGATATGAGAGCTGAAAACCAAGAAGTATAATCTTTACTTTTTTAGTAAAGATTTATTTTTACTTAATTATTTTATTAAAAAGTCTCATTAATATAGTATTTAAATATTTATAGATAATATTTGATTAATTTAAACTATATTAATTAACTAAGGATTTAAATGGATTTAGAAATCTTTCAAATAGTAAATATTCTAGGCTTTGCTATAGGTGCTATTTTTGGGATGATTGCTCAAAAAAGACAATTTTGTTTTAGTGGGTCAATTAAAGATTATATGTTAACAAAATCCACAATGAGAGGCGCATCTGTTGTAATGGCAATGATTGTTGCTATTGTTTCAACAGCACTTATCTCTTCACACTATGAGCTAGATTTTTCAGATACACCATATTATAAAGAAAATATTAACTATTTTGTAATCATTCTTGGTGGTTTAATGTTTGGTGTAGGAATGATGCTTGCAGATGGATGTAGCAATAGACATCTTATCAAGTTTGCACAAGGGGATAAAAACTCTTTAATTAGTATTGTATTTATTGGAATTTTTGCCTTTGCTACTGCAAGAGGTTTTCTAAGTGGATATTTAAATCCTATTACAAATAACCCTACTTTAATCGAGTGGTCAGCTTTTATTGAAGAAAAAACTATGAATATCTATGTTGTTGTAGGTATTTTACTTGTAATTTTATTTGCATTAACAAAAAAGATAAAAAGAGTATTTTCACTTTGGGATGGAGTATTAGTTGGGCTTCTTGTAGCTGCTGCTTGGACTGTAACAGGAGTTTTAGGAGAAGAGAGCATTGAAAGACTAATAAGTTTTGAAGGTATCAGTTTTGTATATCCAACTGGAAAGACAATAGAACTATTTATGCTTTATCAAGTAAATGAATTAACATTCTCTATTTCTCTTATTCTTGGTGTTCTTATTGGAGCATTTACAATGTCTAAGTTCAATAGAAGATATAGCTTTGGTTGTACTGCTGCAAAGGGTGAAAATAGAGTTAGAAATAACATGATTGGTGGAGCACTTATGGGAACAGGTGGTGTTTTATCAATTGGTTGTACAGTAGGACAAGGCTTAACTGGACTTTCTACTTTAGCCTTCGGTTCAGCTGTAGCTATTGTATCTATTTTCGTAGGTGGACTAGTATCTGCAATCTACTTAAATAAAAGAAATGAATTACCAATGTGTTTCATCTTTGAGTGGAATGACAAAGACTCAAAAGGTTCAAACTTAGACTATCAAATCTAAATTTTAAGATTTATTTCTGATATAGTCATATTTTACCTCTGTGTTATTTTATTTCGATAGAGTTTTAGTTTAAAAAACAAATAAAGGAGCGTCAATATGGCTATAGAAAGCAATCAAGTTGTAGCAATGATGTATGAATTAAAAGTAGATGGAGAGGTAGTTGATAGCAATATTGGCAAAGATCCTTTAGAGTTCACATATGGAACTGGACAAATTATTCCAGGTTTAGAGTCAAGAATCGTAGAATTAAACGAAGGTGACTCAAAAGATATTACTGTACCAGCAGCAGAAGCATATGGTGAGTACAACGAAGAAGCAAAACAAGTTTTACCAAAAGAGCAATTTGGAGACTTAGAACTTCAAGTTGGTATGCCTTTACAAGGTCAAGGTGAAAATGGTCAACCTATCCAAGTAATCGTAACTGATATTAAAGAAGATGGTTCTGTTGAAGTAGATTTCAACCACCCATTAGCAGGAAAAGAATTAAACTTCTCAATTACTATTAATAGTATTAACTAATAAAAGACCTAAGCTTTTTAGCTTAGGTTTACTCTTCAAACTTTATATTAGAGTTTCTACCTAATATAAATAAAACAATCTTTCTTATAATCTTTAAAACTGGATATAAAAAGTTCTGAAATATCTTTGTTTTATAAAAAAATGAGCTATTTTCACTTAGATTATCAATAGCTATTATTGCATCACTACCTTGATATATTTTCTCATCTATTTGTACGATTATTCCATTATTTATATCATAACCATAAGAGTAAAAATATCTAAGCTTTTCTAAGTCATCCCTAGCATTATTTATACTTACATCATGTTCTTTACGAAGATTTAGTATCTGTGTATATTTATTACAAAAAGGACACTCTTTATCATAATAGATATCTATTTTCATAACTATTCCTTTGCTACTACTATTATATCAAATATGGTAAAATAAACAATGAATTGGTTAGCACATATTTTTTTATCAGAATATAATATTGAGTTTCAAGTGGCAAACTATCTTGCAGACCCACTTAAGGGTAAAGCTTGGGACAATTCAAGTATTCATATTAAAAATGGAATGAAAATCCACAAACTTATAGACTCATATACAGATGCTCATATACTTTTTAAAAAGAGTAAAAATAGACTTGGAAAAAAAGGGCTTTTAAAAGCAGTTGTTATTGACCTAACATATGATTATTTACTTACTAAAAATTGGAATAGATTTTCTAAAATACCCTTAGATGAGTTTTTAAATAAGTTCTATATAAATTCACATAAAATTCTTCCATCTTTACCTACTCATGCAGCACTTCCTTTAAAAAGAATGATTGATTTTGATTTACTAAATAAATATCAAAGTTTAGAGCAGTTAAATGAAGCTTTTCTAAGAGTAGATAAAAGATTATCACCAAGGTTAGCCACTAGAGATAAGGCTTCATTCTACTATGAAAGAGTTTGTGAAAATATAGATAAAATAGAAAAAGACTTTTTAGAGTTTTTCCCACAACTTTGCATTGAAGTAGAAAGAAATACAAATAAAGAGTCTCTAACTCATTGGAAATAATAAAACAATTTTATACTATTTTAATATAATCATGTTATATTTTTAGTATAAATAAATTAACAAGGATATTATCATGGAAACAATTGGATTATTTTATGGTAGCGACACTGGGACCACTGAAGATATTGTTGAAAAAATTAAAAATGCTTTTTCAAAAGAGATAGAAGTACATAATATTGCTGATTCATCAAAAGAAGATATTGAAAAATACGATAAGTTAATTCTAGCTTCACCTACTTGGGGAAGTGGTGATTTACAAGCAGACTGGGAAGACTTTGAAAACAATCTACAAGAGATAGATTTCTCTTCTAAAACTATTGCATTAGTAGGACTTGGTGACCAAGAGAGTTATTCAGACACTTTTTGTAACTCATTATCACATCTATATGCTCATGTAAAAGCTGGTAATGTAGTAGGAAAAACTTCAACAGATGGATATCATTATGATGAGAGTGAATCTGTAATTGATGGCGAGTTTGTTGGTTTAGCAATTGATGATGTTAACCAAGATGAGTTAACAGATGAGAGAATTGAAGCTTGGGTAAAAGATATTGAAGGTTCATTTTAATTGAACCTTCTTATTTAGTCCCATTTTTCATTAGGGGCTTCGTAGTTTTTAATTGACTCAATTAAGCTTTTTAAATCTGAAGTATTAATAAGCATATCTAAATACTCTTCTTTTAAAAACCCTGTTTTTGTCATCTTTTCTATCATATTAAATAAATCATCATAGAAACCACCTATGTTATAAAAAGCACAAGGCTTATTGTGATAACCAAGTTGTGCCCATGTCCATGCTTCAAAAATCTCTTCTAAAGTCCCTGCTCCACCAGGAAGTGTTATAAAAGCATCTGCCATTTCAGCCATCTTGGCTTTTCTTTCATGCATATCTTTTACAATTGTTAACTCTGTAATTCCTGTATGAGCTAACTCTTTTTCCTTTAGTTTCTCAGGAATAACACCATATACATTTCCACCATTTAACATAATAGTATCTGCTATGATTCCCATTAATCCAACTTTTCCACCACCATAAACAACATCAATATTATTTTGTGCTAAAAATTCACCTAGGGCTTTAGTCTCTTCTACATACATAGAACATTCACCACTACTTGAGCCACAATATACTGCAACTTTCATATTATTTTGTCCTTCAAAAGATATAAACACTGATTATATATAAAGTAGTTTAAAATGTAATAAACGTTTTATAGTCACTTTTTATTTTACCTTATAATTAGTCTATTAGGGTATAGTTAGTTTTTAGAAAACTCTTACAAGGATTATTATGGGAATAAGTAAAAATAGTGTTGTATCTATGTCTTATGAAGTAAGATTAAATGACGAAGTAATTGATAGCAATAAAGACAATGAGCCTATTAAATTTATCCATGGAACTGGTGAAATTATTGCAGGACTTGAAAAAGGTATTGTAGGAATGGAAGCAGGAGAAACAAAAGATATTAAAGTAGCTGCAATTGATGCTTATGGTGAGCATGACCCAAAATTGACTGAGACTTTACCGATAGCTGACTTTGAAGGAATTGATTTAGAAATAGGATTAGTTCTTGAAGCTGATGGAGAAAAAGGTGAAATCATTAAAGCAACTGTTACAGAAGTAACTAAAGATGAAGTTACAATTGATTATAACCATCCTCTTGCAGGTTGTGATTTAGACTTTAAAGTAACTATTCACTCAGTACTATAAACAAATATTCCCTTTATGGGAATATTTAATCAATATTTTTTTAATCTTTATAAAAAACTGCCAACCAAATAGTAGGAGCTTCTTTTGAAGTATACTTTACTCTATGTTTTTGTTTTGAGGGAATATTTATAAAATCCCCTTCTTTTAGAATAACTTCTTTATTTTCAAACTCCAAAATAGCTTCTCCTTTTAATAAAAGAACAAACTCATTTTCTTCTTGTTCATACCAAAAATCTATAGGTGAACATTGTCCATTTGAAACTATTCTTTCTATTCTGACATTTTCATGTTTTAGTAAATCAATGAATTGTTCATTTTCGTTATCAATTTTTATATCTTTGAAAATATTACTTAACATATATATACCTTTTATAAGTTTACTTTATACCTTAATAATGTTATTTTTTATATAATGTCCTATTTTATTATAAAGGTCTTAAATGGAAGGTAAAATTCTTGGTGTTGATAAAAATGGTAATTTGTTTACCATAAGAGCCCAAAATGGAGAAAGATACACATTTGTTAAAAGTGAATGGCAAAGTGAAGAAACTCCATATGTAGGACAATCTATAGATTTTAATATCTCTGAAGACAATAAAGCAATTGAAGTATTTAACATAACAAAACCCGTACTTGAACAAACTCAAGATAATACTCCTAAAGCAATAATAGCTCTTCTTATAACATTATTTTTTGGTTTTATTGGAACAGCTGTAACAAGATTTGCATTAATGGAAGAAGAAAAAGAAGAAGAGTTTGGAAAACTAACACCAACTTTAATTCACTTTGTATGTAGTATTTTATTTTTTATTCCAGTTGTTGGATGGATTATTACACTTATTGCAAATATCTATTATGCAATTCAAAACTATAAAGCTTCAAAATAAATATATAAAATCAAAAGAGAGGAAACTCTCTTTTAATCCTAGTTTTTAACTCTTTTGCTGAGCTATTTTAGCATTTGTCTCTTGTATATTGTCATACTTATCTTTCATAATAACAAACATATAAGCAATTGCAACTACAATCATACCTATAATCAAAATGTTTTTCATTGTCTTTCCCTAAAATGAAATTGATTTATTATAAGGATTTTTTCTTAAATTTCAGTTTTTTTATGATAAACATTTAAGATAAAATAAATAAGGAAATATATGTACACCGATGATATTGTAGTAATTGATAAAAAAATAGATGAGTTAATTAAAGATAAGACACTTTATAACTTTGATACTTTAAAACAAAAAGTTGCATTGATATTAAACGGTGTAGATATGTTTATGGTTGATGGAGTACTTGATTTAAAAGCAGTTGACTTGTATCTTAAAAAAGTTATTACTAAAAGAAATGAGATACAAAAAGAACAAGAAAAATCAAAACTAAAACTAGATGAAACACCACAAACAAAATATGCTTTGATAGAAGCTATTTGTCAAAAATGTGAATTCGAGACTCAAGAAGAGCTTATCAAAAAAATAGAAGAGTTAGAGAAAAAAACTAACTTTGAGTTAAGTGAGATTTATAAAAGAAGTTGAAAATCAACTTCTTTTATATGAAGAATTATCCTTCGATAGATGCGAACATATCAGCAGTTACTTCGGATACATCTTTTGTACCATCAAGTTCTACCATAACACCCATGTCAGTATAGAATTTGATTAATGGTGCAGTTTGCTCATGGTATGCACCAAGTCTACTTTTTACAGTTTCAGCATTGTCATCTTTTCTAATAACTAATTCTCCACCACAGTAGTCACATTTACCCTCTTCTTTTGATGGGTTAAAGTCAACGTGGAATGAAGCTCCACAGTCTGGACAAACTCTTCTTCCAGTGATTCTTCCTACAATTAGCTCATCTGGAACGTTTAATGAAATAACTTTATCTAAAGAGATATTCATGTTTGCCATTAACTCTTTTAAAGCTTCTGCTTGAGCTAAAGTTCTTGGGAAACCATCAAGAATGAAACCTTTTTTACAGTCTTCTTCTGCAAGTCTATCTTTGATAATACCAATGATTGTTGAATCAGGAACTAATTTCCCCTCATCCATAAACTTCTTAGCTTCCATACCCATTTCAGTTTTATCAGCAATTGCTGCTCTTAAAATATCACCTGTAGAGATTTGTGGGATATCATACTTTTCAATTAAAAATTTAGCTTGTGTACCTTTTCCTGCACCAGGTGCACCAAATACCATTAAATTCATAGTCAATTTCCTTAGTGTGTTTCGTTGTTGTGATTGTATAAAAAAAGTCGTTAAGAACAGCTAATACGAGACTATTTATATGCTTTAAAAAGTTATTAAATCTAATATCCTTGTATAAGTTGAAGTTTCTTTGAGCGTGATAACTTTTTTATTTCATACTCTCTTTTTGAAGCACTACTTCTATCTTGTGATTCCTCAAAATATATAAGTTTAACAGGACGTCTAGCTTTTGTATATTTTGCACCTTTTTCTGAAGTGTTATGTTCATCTAAACGCTTTTTTACATCAGTTGTAATACCTGTATACAAGCTCTTATCACTACACTCTAAGATATATACAAAATAAGACATCAATATACTCCTAAGTGTTTTTTCTAAATTTACTCTATAGTCTTTATATCTACAAGTTCTACAAAAGAGTCTTTTTTTAGAAGTTTTTTTGTAGTAGCATCATCTTCTGCAAAAGTTACAATATCTGCAAAATCATCTTTTGATACAACTAAACTATGGTGCTCTTTTATAGTCTCTAATTTAAACTTATCACTTAACTCTTGGTCAGTTTTAATATCAATATTCCTATAGCCTTTTGCAAACTCTGATTTGATAGTTTTTACTATCTTCTCATTTTTTAAAAGCTCGGCTAGGCTTAGAGTTAGATTTAAATCTTTATCATTTACTATTTTGTATGTAACTTCTATATTTCCATTCACTATTTTTTCCTTCATAAGGTAAAACCTCTATTTTATTTTATGAAGTATATAAGAAAAAAAAGTGAATAGTTAAAAATATTACAAACTGCAATTTGAATTTAGATTAAACCTACTCTTCAAATAAATAGAAAGTATTAACACCTATTTGACTATCATAATTTTTACTCTTTTTATCTTGATAATCAGAAACAATAGAACGTGCTTGAATAAATGAATTAGCCGTTGCAATAATCTCTTTTGTATCTGCAGGTAAGATTAGTTTTTTGTCTTTTGTTTTAAAGAACTTTTTTGCTCTTTGTTCATCTTTGAAAATTATTTTGATAATATCAATTGACCTTTTTAAATCAATTCTAGCTTTTTTAGTTTCGTCTTCAAATCTTAGAATTCTATTTCCATTTGAAGATACTTTCATAGTCTTTGCAGTTTCAATATTTTCTGTAGTTTCAAGAATAATGTATTCTCTTCCATTTATTAGGATTTCATTGTCCCCTAATAATTTAATTTCTTTAATAACTGTTTTTTTACCTTTTGGCATATATGTCCTTGTATTTTAGGCATTATAGCGAGTTTTCTAATTTAATAAAAGCTTTATTAATTTTATTAAAAAATTCACTTATATTGCTATTTACAAACTCTTTATACTATTGTTTTATAATTACTTCTTTCTAAAGGACTATTATGGATACCTATTTTGAAATATTACAAGAAAAAGCCAAGAAAATTGGAGCTAATATTGAAGATTGTGGTTATGACAAAGACTGTATAAAAGATGTTTTAGCTTTAAAAGTAAAAAATGATTTAGAAAATGAAAGTTTAGAAACTATCAAAGAAAAAGCTAATGATATAGAAGCAGACACGCTAAACTATAATACTAAAGAAGAGTTTCTTGATGCTATTGAAGAAAAAGTAAAGAAAGTTTTAGAAGAGGAAAATGAACTTTTTACAAGTATAGAGCTTCAAAAAAATTTCATGCCTATAGATTTAGGCTAGAAAGACTTTTTATTATCTAGCTTTTTTTCTAGAAGCCTTTGCCATTTTAGCTTTCTTTTTAGCTTTAGCTTTATTTTGACTAGCAGCTTTTCTTGCATTTACTACTTGTTCTTTTACTGTTGTATCTTTTAAAAAAGCTTTTGGAGTAGAGTTACTACCTAATTTTATTAAATCAACTTTAGAATTTTTTACACTGTTATTATTTTGACTTTTTGCCATTTGTTAACCCTTAGATTTTTGAGTTTGGTATTGTAGTGAAAAGTTAATAAAAGTTACTTCAATAGTTATAGGTAAAAAATATTTTACCTAAATTCTTTTTTATAAATATTCTTTCACTATAATTCAAATAAAAACAGGAAAATTTATGAGCGAAAAAACAAACGAATTTTTACAAAGAGCAGATGAACATATTGAAGTTGCAAATAAACAGTTAGAAAGAGGATTAACACTAGGAGAAGTAAGTGCTTCACTTATGTATGGTTCAGCTAGATTCACTACTTATATGACGTGTACATCATTTGACAATGCAGAAGAAATGTTAGCTGAAAAAGAGAAGATAATGGAGTACTTTGTAAATGAGTATAAGTTAGCCTTAGAAGAGCACTTAAACAACTTTGCAGTTACTCACGACTTTTCACAAAATCCTCAGTAACTGATTTTCTAAGTTTGAAGCTATTGTAAATCCTAAAGTTAAAGGATAAGCTTCATTCTTGTCATTTATATAAAAAAGTGCAGGGAAACCTCTTACTTGTAATTGGTGAGTGATACTTAAATGTTCTTGCAATTTTTCTTCTATCTTCTTTGACTCAAAAGTTTGTAGAAATTTTGTTTCATCTAATCCAATTGAAATAGCACACTGCACTAATATATCTTTTATAGAGGGATTCTTTGATTCTTTGTAATAAGCTGATTGAATAGCCTTTACCATCTTGGCAGAGCTTTTAGCTTGTAAAGTTTCAGCTGCAATTACAGCTCTACAAGCTGGATAAGTAGAACGATAAGGAGAATTTTCTTTCCAATAATCATGATTGAAAGTTACCTTTGTTTTCTTTTCTATATCATGCCAGTATGAGGAGATAGTTTTTTTCATACTTTCATCCATAGGTGTATCATTATCAGGAGCTAATCCTCCCATGATGTACTCTACTTCAAAAGATGGATGCTTTTGCAAAAACTCTTCTAACTCTAGGCTAAAAGCATAACACCAAGCACACATTGGGTCCATTACATATATTAGTTTCATCATTTCCACACTTTTAAAACTTTAAAAGAGACTTCCAAATGCCAGCATTATGTACATTTTCAAAGCCCTTTGTGATAAGAAGTCGTCTAGCTAAAGCACTTCTACTACCACTTGCACAACAAACAATTATAGGTTTACTATTGTCTAACTCATCTATTCTTGTTTTTAAAGAGTCTAGCGGAATATTGATACTTCCTTCTTTATTGCCTTGTGTAAACTCACCTTTTGTTCGCACATCAATAATCTGTCCACCCTCTTCTAAAAAAGATGGCACAAGTTTTAATATCTTGTATTGAGTATATTTTTTATAAAGTATGAAAGCTATTATTATAAGAATTGGATAGATTAACGTTTCATTCATAGATTATTTTTCCTAATTAAAATTTTGGAAAGTGATTATATCTATTCGAGTTTAAAAATGGTCTATTATCTGTATATATAAATTAGAAATAGGAATAAAGGGGAAAATAAAAAAATTATTCTGAACGAGCAATTATACTTTCATCTATAATCCGTTATAAGATAAGACTCCATTCAATAAAAACACTAATTAACCTGTAAAATTTTTACAAACATTAATAAACTAAGTCCCCAAAACATAAAGGCGAAAATAAAATGCTCCAATAATGGCATCCAAAAATCTATCTTAGAGTCATAGTTTTTATTTTCTATTACCTTTTCATTTATTAGATTATTAATTGATTCCCTAATATGAACAAATCCATCTGGATAAAACCTTACTGCTCTATCAAGACCTTCTTGAGCTACTGTCATATCAGCTTTTCCACTTACTGATACAAGAATAGAGCCAACAAAAAAGGCAATCATTCTAATCAAAAATGGAAGCCAAAAAATCAGACCAATAATGCACCAAATGAAATATGTTAGATATCTTACAAACTCAAATATCGTTCTCGTCATACAACCTCTTTTTCATTAATAATACATTATATTTAAATAACATATAAAATAACATAATAGAAAATTATTAAAGGTTAAAAGATTATTTTAATTAAAAGTTTATATAACTTTATGTTTTCTAATTATAGAAAGTTTTAGAATTTAAAAAGTCAAGGCAGACAAGTTTTTAGAGGCAGGAGCTTACAAGTAGTAAGTGACTGTCTCTAAAAATGTAGTTGAACGTAGAATATTTAAAGTTATAAAACTTTTATATTATACGTGGTAGTTAGGAGCTTCGTTAGTAATCGTTACGTCGTGTACGTGGCTTTCTTTTAAACCAGCAGATGTAATCTCTACAAATTCAGCTTTCTCTTGGAATGTAGGAATATCTTTAGAACCTAAGTAACCCATAGAAGCTCTAAGTCCACCTACCATTTGATGAATAATATCTTGAACACTTCCTCTGTAAGCTACTCTACCTTCAATTCCTTCTGGTACTAGTTTATCAGCAGCAGTTCCTTCTTGGAAATATCTATCATTACTCCCTTTAGTCATAGCTCCAATAGAACCCATTCCTCTATAAGTTTTGAATTTTCTTCCTTGGAATAATACAACTTCACCTGGAGATTCATCTGTACCTGCTAAAGCAGAACCCATCATACAAGCAGATGCACCAACAGCAAGAGCTTTCGCAACATCACCAGAGTATTTAATACCACCATCAGCGATAACTGGAACACCATGTTTAGCTCCTTCAGCAGCACACTCATCAATAGCAGAAATCTGAGGAACACCAACACCAGCAACGATTCTAGTAGTACAAATAGAACCAGGTCCTATACCTACTTTAACTGCGTCAGCACCAACTGCGATTAAATCAGCAGTTGCTTCAGCTGTTGCAACATTTCCAGCGATAACTTCTACGTCTAAAGCTTCTTTAATAGCTTTAACGCTATCTAAGATACCCTTTGAGTGTCCGTGAGCTGAATCAAGAACTAAAACATCAACACCAGCTTCAACTAATGCAGTTGCTCTATCCATTTGACCTACACCAATTGCAGCACCAACTCTTAATCTTCCAAACTCATCTTTGTTTGCATTTGGATATTCTCTTTTTTTGTTGATATCTTTAATTGTAATAAGACCTTTTAAGAAACCATTCTCATCAATAATTGGTAACTTTTCAATCTTATTTTGGTGCATTACATCAGCAGCTTCTTCTAATGTAGTACCTTCTTTTCCAGTGATTAAAGGCATATTAGTCATTTTGTCAATTACTAATTCACTGAAGTCTTTAGTAAATCTCATATCTCTGTTTGTTAAAATACCTAATAATTTATTATTTTCATCTACAACTGGAACACCAGAGATTTTATAAGATGCCATGATATCTTCTGCATCTTGTAAAGTTTGATTTGGAGTAATTGTTACAGGGTCAATAATCATTCCAGACTCAGACTTTTTAACTTTTTTACATTGTAATACTTGAGACTCAATATCCATATTTTTGTGAATAATTCCAATACCACCAAGTCTAGCCATAGCAATTGCAGCTTGGTATTCAGTTACTGTATCCATTGCAGCAGATACAAAAGGAATATTCAATTCAATTTTTTTTGTTAATTTTGTTTTGATACAAACTTCTTTTGGTAGTACTTCAGATTTTGCTGGTACTAATAACACATCCTCAAATGTTAACGCTCTTTTTTTAATTCTCATAATATAACCCCTATTGAATATCTATTTTGTATAATTTACAGCTTTTTCTAACGCTAAAGCACCATCAAACACAGTTTGCTCATCATAAGCTTTTCCAATTAACTGTAATCCAACGGGCATACCATCTTCATCTTTTGAAACAGGTAATGAAATTGCAGGTAAGCCAGCAAGGTTTACAGAAATAGTATATATATCACTTAAATACATTTCAAGTGATGTTTTAAAGCTTCCAAACTCAGGAGCAGTAGTTGGAGCTACTGGAGAAAGGATTAAGTCAGCATCGTTGAAAATTGCTTCATATTCATCTTTAATTAAATGTCTAACTTTTTGAGCTTTAATATAATATGCATCATAATAACCAGAACTTAAAACGAAAGAACCAAGCATGATTCTTTTTTGTACCTCTTCACCAAATCCTTGTGATTTTGTTTGAGTATACATATCTTTTAATCCACCATCACCTTTTCTATTTCCATATCTTACACCATCAAATCTAGAAAGGTTTGCACTAGCTTCTGCTGTAGCAACAATATAATAAGATGAAAGGATTTTACTTGTATCTAACATATTTTTGTGAACAATTGTATGTCCTGCATCTTCAAAAGCTTTTATAGCTTTTTTGTATCCTTCTTGGATAGCTGGACTTGCTTGTTCTACAAAACTATCAATAACTGCAATTGTTAATTTTCTATCTCCATCAAGTTTTGGAGCAACTGCTTCATACTCAACATTTGCAGAAGTTGAATCCATTGGATCATTTCCTGAAATAATATCATATAAAATAGCAGCATCTTCTACGTTTTGAGTGATTGGACCACATTGATCTAGAGATGAAGAGTATGCAGTAATACCATATCTTGAAACTCTTCCATAAGTTGGTTTCATACCAACAACACCACAATAAGCTGCAGGTTGTCTAATACTTCCACCAGTATCTGTTCCTAAAGCTGCAATAGCAATTCCACCAGCAACAGCTGCTGCAGAACCACCCGAACTTCCACCAGGAACTTTTGTATTATCAACAGGATTTAAAGTCTTTCCATAACAAGATGACTCTGTAGAACTTCCCATAGCAAACTCATCCATGTTTGTTCTACCAAATGCACATAATCCAGCCTCTTCAAGCTTATTGATTACAGTAGCATTGTATGGTGATTTATATCCCTTTAGAATATTACTTGAACAAGTAATCTCCCAATTTTTTACGTTTATATTATCTTTTATAGCAATTGGAACACCATTGCTTGAATCTGTTATATCAGTATTTGTTAGCTGTTCCACGTAAGCACCAATATTACTCTCTTTTGCTTTAGAAGCCAAATCTTCTTTAAGCTTCTTTAATTCATCACTATTTAATTTTAGTGCTTCTTTTAGAGTTATCAAATGTTTCTCCTAGAGTTTTACAAATATATAGTATAACGCGCCATTATACAAAAAAAATGATTAAAATCTGGTAAATGAAATTTTGATATTTAAAAAGTGTAATTTTTTAGAAATAAAAAAAGGCAAAAGTCAATGACTTCTGCCTTTTGAAGAGTGTATAATAACTATTGTAGATTATACGAAAGAAATGAATGCCATTTGAGTAGCATCACCTCTTCTGATTCTAGTTTTAATTATTGAAGTATATCCACCATTTCTACCTTCGTATTTTGGTGCAATTTCATTAATTAATTTTTTAGTAGCTTCTTTATCTTGTAATGCTTTGAAAACAGCTCTGTGAGTGTTAAAATCAGCATTTCTAGCAGTAGTTACTAATCTCTCAATATATCTTCTTAACTCTTTTGCTTTTGGTACAGTTGTTTCAATCTTCTCTCTCTCAATGATAGCGATTGCTAAGTTTTTTAGTAATGCTTTTCTATGAGAAGATGTTCTGTTTAATCTTCTATATCCGTGCTTATGTCTCATATCAAACCCTTAAATTATGCTTTAAGTTGCTCAAGCTTTCTTCTTAAAGCCGATGCAACATTTTCTGGAAGTGTATTTTCAATTGGGAAACCTAAAGATTCTAATTTCTCTGAGATTTCATCAAAAGATTTTTTTCCAAGATTCTTAATATTTTTTACTTCTACTTCACTCATAAGTACTAGTTCACCTAAGAATTTTAATCCAGCTCTATCTAAAGAGTTGAATGATCTAGCACTTAGATTTAAATCATCAATTTTTACAATTAAATCTTTTAACTCTACTGGCTCTTCACCAGCATCGCTAACAGTTACTTCTGATAAATCAAATACTTTGTTAAATACTGACATTTGAGAGTACATAACTGATACTGCTTCTTTGAATGCAGCGATTGGAGTAATTTGTCCATTAGTTTGTACATTAAATACAGCTTTTTCAAAGTTAGGATTATCTTCAACTAACATTTTTTCAATATCGTAAACAACTTTTTTTACTGGTGTAAAGAAAGCGTCAATTGGAATATAATCTGATCCTACGATCTCTCTGATATCTTCAGAAGGCATATAACCAATACCTCTTTGGATAATTACAGAGAAAGTTAAGTTACAATCAGAGTTAATAGTTGCTAAGTGAACATCTGGAGAAACAACTTCTACATCAGAGTTTACTAAGTCTTCACCTTTGATTTCTTTTGGTCCATCAAAAGAGTACTCAACTACAACTTGATCTTCATCACCATTGATTTTAAACTTAATATTTTTTAGATTAATTATAAAAATAGCTATATCTTCAAGCATTCCTCTTAATGAGTCAAACTCATGCGAAGCTCCTTCGATTTTAACTGCGATTGGAGCGTATCCAACCGAGCTAGAAAGAAGAAGTCTTCTTAAAGGGTGTGCTAAAGTAATTGCAAAACCACTTTCAAATGGATATGCTGATATTTTAGCCTCATTATCACTGATAGCTTCTATCTCAACTTCTGTTGGTAAAAACGGTGTGTCTGCAAATTTTTTCATAGCTAACCTTATTTATTATTTAGAATATAACTCTACGATTAATCTTTCTTCAACAGGAATAACAACTTCTTCTCTTGTTGGGATTCTTGTAAAAATTCCGAATACTTTATCTTTATCTACATCTACCCATTCAACCATACCAGTTTGGTTAGTTAATTCTAATGCTCTAACGATTTGTGGGTTAGATTTAGATTTTTCTTTAATCTCAATTTTTTGTCCTGGTTTAACAACGTAAGAAGGAATATCAACTTTCTTACCATCAACAAGGATATGTCCATGAGTTGTAAATTGTCTTGCACTCGCTCTAGTTGTAGCGAATCCCATTCTAAATACAACGTTATCTAATCTTTGCTCGATTAATGAAATAAGGTTTGCACCTGTGTTTCCATCTCTTCTTGCAGCTTCTTTAAAGTATTTTCTGAATTGTTTTTCAGATACACCGTAAAGGTATTTAGCTTTTTGCTTTTCTCTTAGTTGTAAACCATACTCAGAAATCTTAGTTCTTCTTTGTCCATGTTGTCCTGGAGCATATGGTCTTTTCTCTAATGCAGATTTACCGTTAAGTCTTCTTTCACCTTTTAATCCAAGGTCTGCATCTAATCTTCTCTCAATCTTTTCTCTTGGTCCTCTATATCTTGCCATACCTATACTCCTTACACTCTTCTTCTTTTAGGAGGTCTACAACCATTGTGTGGTAAAGGTGTTACATCTTTAAACCACTTAACAGAAATACCTTCTATAGCTCCAACAGATTTAACTGCTGTATCTCTACCTGAACCTGGTCCTTGGATTTTAATACCTACATTTTTGATACCATGTTCCATAGCTTTAGTCATTGCATCTTCTACTGCTGCTTGAGCTGCGAATGGAGTAGATTTTTTAGAACCTTTGAATCCTAAGTTTCCTGCACTTGACCATGCGATTGCATTACCAGCAGAGTCAGTTACTGTTACCATTGTATTGTTGAATGAAGCTGCAATATGTACGATACCGTCAGCAATATTCTTTTTTACTATTTTTTTTCTAGTTACTTTTCTTTTTGCCATCAGTTATCCTTACTTTGTTGCTGCACCAACAGTTTTCTTTTTACCTTTTCTTGTTCTAGCATTAGTTTTAGTCTTTTGCCCTCTACAAGGTAAACCTTTTCTGTGTCTTAAACCTCTGTATGAACCTAAGTCCATTAAAGCTTTAATATCCATTGCAATTTTCTTTCTAAGATCTCCCTCAACCATGTAGTTCTTTTGGATTTCTTGTCTAATTGCTGCTGCTTCGTCTTCTGTTAGTTCGTGTGCTCTTTTATCATAAGAGATACCAGTAGCGTCTAGGATTAATCTAGAGTTATGTAAACCAATTCCGTAAATATACGTTAATGCATATTCCATTCTTTTTTTATTTGGTAAATCAACACCTGCAATTCTTGCCATCGATTATCCTTGTCTCTGTTTATGTTTTTTGTTTTCGCAGATTACTCTAACGATACCTTTTCTTTTGATAACTTTACATTTATCACACATTTTTTTTACTGAAGCTCTAACTTTCATCAGTCATTCCTCTTTTGTGTTTATTACCACATTCCAACAGGGAAGAACTACTATTGAAAAAAGCAAACTGCTTTGCTTTTTCGTAGTTCGCCCCGATTTTTTAATATTGCATTGCAATAAAAATCGGCCTAGCCAAGACAAAACAACCATTGTATCTCATTTGAGACAAGGGTTATTTGCTTTTTTCTGGTTCTGCCCAACCCTTTATAAAACACAAAAATTTTATAAAAAATTCCTCTATGGTTGGAAAAATGGATTCGGATTATAATTAATTCTTGCTTAAATGTAGTTTAATTAGTGCTGTGGTAAGATACAAATATAAATTTAATAATAAGAGATATAATGATATATAAAAATGACTTAATAAATATAAAAGTAGAGACAAGTGAAATTCCATGGCTAATTATTTTCACAAATAAAAATATAAAAGAATTTTCACAATGTAATAATGAAACAAAAATGGAAATACTTAGATGCCTTGATATTATTGAAAAACATATGCTCGAATACTACAACCCAGAAAAGATTAATATTGCTTCATTTGGAAACTATGTTCCCCATGTTCATTTTCATGTAATGGCTAGATTTAAAGAGGATTCATATTTTCCTGAACCTATGTGGGGTAAAAAGCAAAGAGAAACAGATTTAAACTTGCCTTCTATTGATAAATTTGTATCATCTCTTCTAACGAAATTAGCTTCTTAAGATTATTTCGTTAACATAGATTAACTCCTAAAATAAAGGATAATCTATGTTAGAGAAGTTAAAAAAATCAAATTCTACTATTCTTCTTCCGGTTTTTATTCCAGCTGTAATAGTTATATTTCTATTAGTTGTTGGAACTATAAGTAACCCTAAACTTATGGGTGAAGTGTTTTCATCAACATTAACATATATAACAAATGACTTTGGTTGGTTTTATATGTTAGCTGTTGCATTATTTCTAATTTTTATTGTATCAATTGCCTTGTCAGGCTGGGGAGATATAAAACTTGGCCCTAATCATTCTGAACCAGAATATAGTTTTTCTTCATGGTTTGCTATGTTGTTTTCAGCAGGTTATGGTATAGCCTTGCTTTTCTTTGGTGTGGCAGAACCTATTTTACACTATGCAGAACCTCCTTCTGGAGAAGCACAAACAGTTGAAGCAGCAAAACAAGCAATGCAAATTGCATATTTTCACTGGGGTTTCCATATTTGGGCTATTTATGGTTTAGTTGGTTTATCACTTGCTTACTTTGCATTTAGACATGGTTTACCATTATCAATGAGGTCAACTTTATATCCGCTTATTGGTGAAAAAATCCATGGTCCAGCAGGTCATACTGTTGATACTTTTGCAATCTTAGGAACATTATTTGGTATTGCTACAACTTTAGGCTTATCTGTATCACAAATAAATGCAGGATTAAACTACTTGTGGCCTAGTATAGAAGTGAGTATCACTACTCAAATTATTACCATTGTTATAATTACAGGATTAGCCCTTTTTTCTGTACTTGCAGGTATGGATAAGGGTGTAAAAAGATTGTCATTATTAAATATCTATTTAGCTATTGCATTAATGACTTTTGTATTTGTTGTAGGTCCTACGATATTTATATTAAATACTTTTTTAGAAAATACGGGAAGTTATTTAAGTAATATTGTAGAAAGAACTTTTAGTCTGCAAGCTTATGTTTCAAATGATTGGATTGGAAACTGGACACTATTTATTTTTGGTTGGACAATTGCTTGGGCACCTTTTGTAGGTTTGTTTATTGCAAAAATTAGTAAAGGTAGAACAATAAGACAGTTTGTAGTAGGTGTTATGTTAGTTCCTACAGTCTTTACTTTCCTTTGGTTCTCTGTGTTTGGTGATACTGCTTTACATATGGTTATGATTCAAGGTTATGATTCACTTATTACAGAAGTTCAAAATGACAAAGCAATTGCACTTTTCAAACTTTTTGAAAGACTACCTTTAACTGATGTTTTATCATTTATAGCTGTATTTTTAATTATCACTTTCTTTGTAACCTCTTCTGACTCAGGTTCACTTGTAATTGACTCTTTAGCTTCAGGTGGTGTTATTCATACTCCTGTTTGGCAAAGATCATTCTGGGTAATCTTAGAAGGTCTTGTAGCATCTGTACTTTTAGTTGCAGGTGGCTTGGGAGCTTTACAAACAGCATCCATTGTTAGTGCCCTACCCTTTGCTATTATTATGATAATAGCAGCTATTGGAATGTGGAGAGCACTAATTATTGAAAACCACAGAGAAGATAGTTTACAACACAATGTAAATATGAATTTTCAACATCCAAGTATTGATAATGAAGATTTCTGGAAAGGAAGATTACAAGAATTAATTAACTTTCCTAAGAAAAATGTTGTTGAGAACTTTATAAAAAAAGATGTACTAAATAGTATGAACAAAATAAAAAAAGAGCTTAATGAATCTGAATGGGATTGTGATATTGAATATGATGAAGAGTTTGTAAGAGCTATTATCTCAATCTATAAAGATGAAAATATTAAGTTTACATATGAAGTAAGACTAAGAGAGTATGAAATGCCTGATTTCGCTCACTTAGAAGATGCAAATAAAAAACAAAAGTATTATTATAATGCTGAAGCTTTCTTAAAAAGAGGAGCATTACATTATGATTTATACGGATATGAAGAACATACAATTATCAATGATATTATTACTCAATTTGAAAGATATTTAAGATTCATTCATACTACACCAGCAACACTCCCTTGGGATATGGATGAACATGATGATTTATTAGATAATGAAAGTGAAACAAATAAATAGGATTTTATCCTATTTATTTATAAAAGGTTAAAGATTAACCGTCAGCGTTAATTTGAGTAATTAACTCTTCTAATACTTGCTCTGCTTTATCATGGTCAATTTGACAACCACCAGCAGCTTTGTGACCACCACCACCATATTTAAGCATTAACTCACCAACATTTGTTTTTGAAGTTTTATTAATAATTGATTTACCAGGAGAGAATACAACATTCTGCTTTTCTCTTCCCCATACTACATGCATAGAGATATTAATTTCAGGATGTAAAGCATATACTAAGAATCTATTTCCAGGGAAAATAGTCTCTTCATCTCTATAATCAATAATTGCAAGATTACTTTTTATAGTTGTACATCTTTTTAGTTGTTCTTCAAACTCTTTTTCATATTTGAAGTATAAATCAACTCTCTCTTTTACATCTGATAGTTTTAAAATATCTTCAATTGTATGGTCTTTACAATAGTCAATTAAATCCATCATTAATTGATAATTTGAAACAGTAAACTCTCTAAATCTTCCAAGCCCAGTTCTTGAGTCCATTAAGAAACTTAATAACTCCCATCCTTGAGGATTTAGTATGTCTTCTTTTGTAAAAGCTGCACTATCTGCTTTGTTTGCTGCATCCATCATAGGTCTAAAACTTGCAGGAAACTTTTCATCTCCTCCATAGTATTGGTATACAACTTCAGCAGCACTTGGTGCATCTGCTTCAATTATATGGTTATCTCTTTTTTCATTTCTTAGTGTTTCTGAAAAGTGATGGTCAAAAGCTAGATAAACACCATCCACATATGGCAAGTTAGTTGTAATATCGTTTTGCGTTATTTCAATTTTTCCATCTTGCATATCTTTTGGGTGAACAAAAGTTATTTCATCAATAATACCTAGGTATTTCATTAGTGTTCCACACACTAAACCATCCATATCACTTCTTGTAACTAATCTATACTTTTTAGACATAACCATAAACTCCTAAATTTATTTTATATTATTTGCAATAACATCACCCATTTCTGCAGTAGAAACAACTTCTTTAGCATCATAAGCAGCTAAATCACCAGTTCTATAACCATCTTTTAATGCTTTTTTAATTGCTGCATCAATTTTGTCTGCTGCTTCAATTTCTCCTAAAGAGTATCTTAACATCATTCCAGCACTTTCAATTGTTGCAATTGGGTTAGCAATACCTTGTCCTGCAATATCAGGAGCTGAACCATGAATTGGCTCATAGATTGCTGTTTTGTCTCCAGTTGAAGCTGATGGTAATAATCCAATAGAACCAACAACCATAGAAGCTGTATCAGATAAAATATCACCAAAGATATTTCCAGTTACGATAACATCAAATTGTCTTGGGTTTCTTACAAGCTGCATTGCAGCATTGTCAACATACATATGAGATAATTCAACTTCTGGATAATCTTTTGCAATCTCTTCCATAGTGTCTCTCCATAATTGAGAAACTTCAAGAACATTAGCTTTATCAACAGAACAAACTCTTTTATCTCTTTTCATTGCTAATTCAAATGCTTGTTTACCAATTCTTTCAATTTCTGGTTTAGTATAAACCATAGTATTGTAAGCTTTAAAACCATCATTTTCTCTTGGTTGACCAAAATAGATTCCACCAATTAGCTCTCTTACGATCATAATGTCAACACCTTCAATAACTTCAGGCTTAAGTGTTGAAGCATTTACCAACTCATCATAAATAATTGCTGGTCTTAAGTTTGCATAAACTTCCATTGCTTCTCTGAATTTTAAAAGTCCAGTTTCTGGTCTTTTATCCCTTGGTAAAGTATCCCATTTCTCTCCACCAATTGCTCCAAATAAACAAGCATCAGAGTTTAATACTCCAGTAACAGTCTCAGCTGGTAATGGATCACCTGTAACATCAATAGCAATACCACCCATTAAATATTCTTTGTACTCTAAAGAGAACCCACAAGAATAAGAAACTGCATCTAAAACTTTAATTGCTTCATCAACAATCTCTGGACCAATACCGTCACCTTTAATAATTGAAATATTATATTTTTTCATTATTTTTCAACTCCCATTTCAGCTTTTGCAAAATTAATTAAACCACCAGTAGAGATTAGCTCTTGCATAAACTCTGGGATTGGTATAAATTTATATGTTTTATCTGTAGTATTATTTGTAATTTCACCTGCATCTAAATCAATTGAAATTTCTTCACCCTCTTTGATCTCTAATGATTCAGGTAGTTCAAAAATTGGTAATCCCATATTAAATGCATTTCTATAAAAGATTCTTGCAAATGATGGAGCAACAACTGCTGCAACTCCAGCAGCTTTTAAAGCGATTGGTGCATGCTCTCTTGAAGAACCACAACCAAAGTTTTCTCCAGCAACAATAATATCACCTTTTTGTAATTTCTTTGGAAAATCAGGATCTGCATCTTCCATTACATACTTAGCTAAATGTTCTGGATCAGAGCTATTTAAATATCTAGCAGCAATGATAACATCTGTATCAATATTTGCCCCAAAATTCCAAACTTTTCCCGTTATTTTACTCATTTTAAACTTCCTTACTTACCATAAATTTTTATCTCAAAACTTCTTGGATATTTTTATAAAGTCCGTTATTTTATCTAAAAATTAAAAAATAATAGATTAAGTAAATAAAATTAAAGGTAATTTCAAATAGTTTCGGTATAATATATACCTTATCTTTAAAACAAATGAGGAATTTCCATTTATGAGCGCAAAAGATTTAAATAAAGAGATTGAACAGACGGTAAAAGAATACAAAGAATCTGTTCTAACGTATGAGAAACTTATTAAAATCTTTCCAAAAGCTCCTTCAGCTGCAAACGTTAAAAAACTTTTAGCTTTCACGCAACTATATAACGTAACACTTATTAGTTCACAAGAACAAGCAAAAAGAATGAATGCTGAAGAGGCAAAAAAGAAAGAAGACCTAAGAAACAAAATGAAAGAAAACGATGAAGATGTTTTCGACTTACTTAAAAACAAAGAGCTTTTAGAGTGGTCAAGATCAGATTCACCGGTTAGAATGTATTTAAGAGAAATGGGTCAAATTCCACTTCTTACAAAAGAAGAAGAAATTGAAATTTCTAAAAAGATTGAAATGGGTGAAGATATCATTCTTGATGCAATCTGTTATGTTCCTTACTTAATTGATTTCATCTTAGAATATAAAGAGCCTTTAGTAAACAGAGAAAGAAAAGTAAAAGAATTATTCAGAAACTTTGATGATGAAGACTCTGATGACTCTTCAGAAACGGAAGAAGTTGAAGAGACTGAAGAAGAAACTGAAGATGAAAAATCTTCTAAAAAAACTAAAAAACTTGATAAAAGAGCTGAAACAATTATTGCAGCATTTAAAGTTTTAGAAAAAGCAAAAAAAGATTGGCTTAAAT
The DNA here is from genome assembly GCF_004116715.1 of Arcobacter sp. CECT 8989. Classification (NCBI taxonomy): domain Bacteria; kingdom Pseudomonadati; phylum Campylobacterota; class Epsilonproteobacteria; order Campylobacterales; family Arcobacteraceae; genus Arcobacter; species Arcobacter sp. CECT 8989. The sequence goes on from NZ_PDKE01000001.1 coordinate 77,802, forward strand.
TCCAAACTAAAGAAGAAGCAAAATCAGATACAGAACAAGATCAAATGCAATTTAATCTTGCTGCTGCATTTAAAAAGAGAGTTGTAAAAGATGCTCTTACTGACTTAGGACCTACTTCTAAGCTTATTTCTGAGATTGTAAAAGCAATGGAAACAGCACTTAAATCAGATACTGGTTTTGAAACAGAATTAAAAAAATTAGAGTATAAATTACCTCTATTCAATGATATTTTATTAAAAAACCACCAAAAGATTTTAGATAATATTATTAATTTATCAAAAGCACAAATTACTTCTATGGTTCCTGAAGCAACTATGGTTTCTACTTATATGGAAATCAAAAAACTGTTCCAAACAGCAGAAGCTTCTAAAGGTGGATTTGATTTAGAGCCTGAAGAACTTGTGGATGTATTAGAACAAATCAAAAGAGGTAAGAAGATTACTGACCAAGCTAAAACTAGAATGGCAAAATCAAATCTTAGACTTGTTGTATCTATTGCAAAAAGATATACAAATAGAGGTTTACCTTTCTTAGACTTAATCCAAGAAGGAAATATTGGTCTTATGAAAGCAGTTGATAAGTTTGAATATAAAAAAGGTTATAAATTTTCTACTTATGCAACTTGGTGGATTAGACAAGCAATTTCAAGAGCAATTGCTGACCAAGCTAGAACTATTAGAATTCCAATTCATATGATTGAAACTATTAATAGAATTAATAAAATCATCAGAAAAGGTATTCAAGAAAATGGTAAAGAGCCAGATGTAGAGGAAATCTCAAAAGAAGTAGGATTACCTGTTGATAAAGTAAAACAAGTAATTAAAATCACTAAAGAACCTGTATCACTTGAAGCTCCTATTGGATCTGATGATGATGGTAAATTTGGGGACTTCGTACCTGATGAAAAAGCTCCAACTCCAATTGATAATATTATGAAAGATGACTTACAAGGTCAAATTGATCAAATATTAGCACAACTGAATGAAAGAGAACAAGCAGTTGTTAGAATGAGATTTGGACTTATGGAAGATGCGAGTGATAGAACACTAGAAGAGATTGGAAAAGAACTTTCTGTAACAAGAGAAAGAGTTAGACAAATTGAATCAAGTGCTATTAAAAAGCTTAAGCATCCAAAAGTAGGTAAAAACCTTAAAAACTACGTAGAAAGCTAATAAAATGAATTTTTTTGAAGAATGGGTTGAACTAGATTTAAATCCGGTTATTTCCTTTTCCTCAAGTGGAAAACTTCTGTTTTCTAATCATGAAGCTCAATTTTTGTTTAATAGAATTAAACAAAAAGAGCTTTTTGATTTAACTTTAAAATATGCACCTAAGACTTTTGGTGTAGAAACTACATATATAGATTTAAGTATAGAAAACTACACTTTTTATGCTATTACTGTTAAGTATGATAATGAAGATGAAATCCATATGAAACTTTATAAAAGTGCTATGGTGAAAAAAGACTCTCAATTAAGTACAAAAAATACTAATATCACAAACATATTTACACTTGTAGATTTAGCTATTTCAAGTAAAAAAATAAAATCTGCTAGTAAGTTTATCAAAAACTATGACCCTTCTATTCCAGAGTTTAAAATCAATGCAAAAGAGTTTATTAAAACACTTAATCTTATATATGATGCATTTGATGAGAGTGAAATAGTAACTACATCTGTAATTTTAAAGATTGGTGAATATATTAAAATTGATGGAAAGAAATACTCAATTATAAGTGTTGAGATAAGTTCTAGTAACAATATAGACTTAGACTCATTTAACTATGAAGATGAACAAGCCTCATTTATAGTTACAAAACTACAAGATAAAGTTTCTATTGACCTTCCTTTAATTATAAAGTAAGGTCAAGAAACTTTTTACTCTTCTTCTAACTTATTTTTAAAAACAAGCTTTGAAAGTAATGTTCCTAAAGGGACAACACCAAGTCCAATTAAAAATGGAACTGCTAGAAAAATACCATTGTTATTTAATGCAAAGAAACCAAAAATCAAAGAACCATAACCAAGTATTCTATATATAGATACAAAACCACCTGCTGATGTAAATGCATTTTTTATAGAGTGCTTTTTTACCTTTGATTTTTCATCTTTAATTATCTCTTTAATTTTCTCTGTTGTTAATTCCTCTTCTGGAATCTCTTCATACTCAGAGTATAAATCAAAGGGATCATCTATTTCATCTACTTTGTCTCTATCTTCTAAAGATTGATGTTCACTTTTTTCTTCAAATGTTGATAGTCGATTGTTTACATTTCTTCTATAAGCTAGAAATGAGGCAAGTGTTACAAATAAAGAACCTAAAAAAGCAACTTGAGTATTTAAAGCCCAAGTTGCACTTTGAAAGATTAAAGAGTAAATTATTAATATTGCATCAAGTACTAAAAATACCTTTGCAAAATTGATTATATATTTATTATTTGTCATCTACTTCTGATTTATCGCCATATTTTGCTCTGTGAGCATATCTAGGGTCATTTTCTAAACCTTCATACTCTTTTTTAGCTCTTTTGTATGCTTTTTGAATATTAAGTCCAGCTGCTGCTATACCCCAAAAAATACCTAGCCATAAAGTCCATTCATAACCTGTCCAAGTTTTAAGACCATATCCAATACCAAAACCTATTGCAACTGCTGCAACAAGTGAAATACCTAAAGATAGATTATCTAAAGCTCTAAGTTTATTTTGGTGTTTTGGTGTTTCTTCAACATTTTTATTATTTTCCATTTATTTACCTATTTAATATATGAACAACAATAATCAGTTATTGTTTTTACTTTAATATCAAAGCTTGAGTTTGCAGGAACATCAAAAGAAGTATCAGCTATATATGTATTCCATGTATCAGAATCTTTTAATTTAACTTCTACTTCTCCAGCAAGAATTTCCATTAGCTCTGCTTGATTTGTACCAAATGTATACTCTCCAGGCATCATAATACCTAAAGATTTACTTTCACCATTTTCATCAATAAATGATCTACTTGTAACATTTCCATCGAAATATACATTTGCTTTTTTTGTTAATTCAACATTTTTAAAAGTTGACATTTATATTTTCCTTTTTATAAGTTTTGCATTACTTCATCAGCTGCAGCAATACACTCATCAATCATAGAATCAGACATTACAGTTGAGATAAATCCAGCTTCATATTGAGAACAAGCAAAATAGAAACCTTTTTTAATCATCTCATGGTGGAACTTACCAAATCTTTCAAAATCACAAAGTGCACTTACTTCTTTAAAGTTTGTTGGCATTTTATCAGCAAAGAAGAATCCAAACATTGAACCTCTTGTATCAACTTGAAGACCAATATTGTTTTTACTTGCTACTTCTTTTAAACCCTCTACTAACTTAACAGCTTTTCTATTTAACTCTGTATGTAAGTTTGGAATTGATTTTAATTTTCTTAAACTTGTAAGTCCTGCTGCCATAGCAACTGGGTTTCCACTTAAAGTTCCTGCTTGGTAAACTGCACCATCTGGACTTAAATGTCCCATGATTTCTTTAGAAGCAGCAAATGCACCAACAGGCATACCTGCTCCAATTACTTTACCGAAAGTAATAATATCAGCATCAGGTTCAACTATTCCACTAGCCCCTGTTAATGAAGCTCTAAATCCAGTCATAACTTCATCAAAAATCAGTAAAGCTCCATGTTTATCACAAAGTGCTCTACACTCAATTAAAAACTCTTCACTTGCTGGAACTAATCCCATGTTTCCTGCAATTGGTTCAATAATAATACAAGCAATATCACTTGATTCTTCAAAACATTTTCTTAAGCTTTCGATGTTGTTATATTCACAAAGAAGTGTATGTTTTGTTAAATCTGCTGGAACTCCAGGAGAGCTTGGGCTTCCAAATGTAGCCATACCTGAACCTGCTTGAACTAATAAAGAATCAGAGTGTCCATGGTAACACCCCTCAAATTTAACAATATCATTTCTTCCCGTTACACCTCTTGCTAATCTAATTGCAGACATAGTAGCTTCAGTACCAGAACTTACAAATCTTACTTTGTCAATATTCTCATACATTTCAACAATTTCACTTGCTAATTCAGTTTCTAAAATTGTTGGTGCACCAAAAGAAAGACCTTTTTTAACTGTTTCAATTACTGCTTCTTCAATCTCTTCATCACAATGTCCGAATATTAGTGGTCCCCAACTTTGAACAAAGTCTAAGTATTTGTTACCATCTACATCTACTAAATAAGCACCCTCACCTTTTTCAATAAATGGTGGTGTTCCCCCTACGCTTTTAAAAGCTCTAACTGGTGAGTCAACACCCCCAGGGATTACTTGGCAAGCTTCTTCATAAGCTTCAATTGATTTTTCAAACATTATGTATCCTATTTATCATTATTTTTTATAATTAAAAGCAACATTCTACTATAATTGCGTTATGAAACTTATTATACTAGCGTTTATTTTATCAATAACTCTTCACTTTTTATTTTTGACTAAAATCGAAACACCTAAAGAGCAGATGTCTGACAAACCAGCAAGCTCAAAAAAAATTGATAAATCTTCTGTGCACTTTGTAAAACTACAACCAAAAGCGCAGCCTAAAAAACAAACAAAACCAAAACAAGAGAAAGTAGAACCTAAAAAACAAGATAGACCAAAAAAATATAAAGAAGTAAAACTACCTAAAAAAGAAATAACTAAAAGAGAGGTTGTAAAACAACCAAAAAAGGTTCAAAAAAGACCAAGACCAAAGGTAGAGGCAAAACCTACATTTACAAAGGATATTCCTAAAAAAACACAAAGGGAAAAAGATATAGAAAAAAGGTCATTAGAGAACTTTTTACTTGCAGAACCAGTTCCTTTAGATAAAGAGATGCTTGATGATATAACTAAAAGCTACATCAATCTTTATGGGGAAGAGTACAACTCTTTTACAAAGGTTCAAAAAGTATTTTTACAAAAAAATCTTAAAGATATAGGAAGAATTACTCAAAGCTACTTAAGGTATCCACATATTGCAGTGCGTACTGGTCAACAAGGAATGAATATAGTTGAGTTTACTCTTCATCCAAATGGTGATATTACGGATTTAAGAATTAGCAATACTTCTGGGTACTCAAGTTTAGATGAAAATACGGTGGAAACAATTGAGTATGCATACAAAGATTATCCAAGACCAAAAACAGCTACAAAAATAAAAATATACGTTTACTACAAGTTGTATTAATGTATAATACGAAAAATTTATAATTTATATAATTAAAATCAAGGTTTTAAATGCTTACAGATAAGATTAGAAATAAAGAGAATGGAATATTATTATACGGAATTACACCGCCAAAAGTAAAACATACAGAAGAAGAGATAAAAGAGATTGCTAAAAAACATGTTGAAAGAATTTCAAGTCTAAATGTTGATGGTTTAGTTCTTTATGATATTCAAGATGAATCAGATAGAACAGATGAAAAAAGACCTTTTCCTTTTATTAAAACAATTAATCCTTGTGAGTACTCAAAAAACTATTTACAAGATTTAAAAACTCCAAGAATTGTTTATAGAGCAGTTGGAAATTATACAGCAAAGCAGTTTGCAACTTGGCTTGAAAGTACAAAGGCAACTCAAGTACACTCTGTATTTGTTGGAGCAGCAAGTCATGAGCAACAAACAAATATCACATTAAAAGAAGCATATGGTATAAAAAAAGAGGTAAATGATAATCTTTGCCTTGGTGGAATTGCAATTCCAGAAAGACATATGAAAAAACATGATGAACACTTAAGAGTATTTTCTAAACAAAATAGTTCGTGTGAGTATTTTATTACTCAGTGTGTTTATGATGTACATGCTGCAAAAACATTTTTAACAGACTATGCAAAATATGCAAAAGAAAATAATATTGAGCCTGTGCCAATTATTTTTACTTTAACTCCTTGTGGTAGTTCTAAAACACTTGATTTTATGAAGTGGTTAGGAATCAATATTCCAAACTATTTAGAAGAGGATTTAAAAGAGTCTGGTGATATTTTATCTGACTCAGTAAAACTTTCAAGGGATATCTTTGAAGACCTATTTAAATATGGTAAAAAAAGAGGTATTCCAGTTGGTTGTAATATTGAGAGTGTAGCTATTAGAAAAGCTGAAATTGATGCTTCAGTTGAGCTACTAGAAGAAATTAGACAAATAATTAAAGATAATAAATAAGAAATAAAAGGTAGTTTTACTACCTCTTTCTTAAGAAAATTCATGCCTGGTCGTTTAGCTATTTATGATGATATATCTTTTAAAGAAGATGCAAAGCTTCTTATAAAAAATGATATGATTCAAACCTTGAATCCAAGATATAACCTTCCTCCAACCCTTCCCATACCTGCACTTTTAAACAATGGAAACTATTTATATACTCACTTTGGATATTTGCCTTCTTGGGCAAAAGATAAAAAAGGAATGAATATAAATGCAAGAAGTGAATCTATCTTTGAAAAACAGACATTTAGAGATTCATTTAGATTTAGAAGATGTATTATTCCTATAAATGGTTTTTATGAGTGGAAAATAGAAGATAAAGAGAAAACACCCTATTTTGTAAAAGATATAAAAAATGACTATTTAGCTCTTGCAGGTATTTGGGATGAATATTTTGATATTGAGTTAAATATGAAAATAGTAACTGTTGCATTAATTACTTGTGATGCAAATGAAAAACTAGGAGAAATTCATCACCGTATGCCAGTAGTTTTAGAGAAAAAAGATTTTCAAAGATGGCTTTATAGCCAAAACTTAAAAGAGATAAACTCTTTATTTAATATCTATGAAAATGAAAAACTAGAACTTTATGAAGTCTCTTCAAATGTAAACAAAGTTTTATTTGATGAAAGTTCATGTATAAAAAAAGTTGAACAAGATAAACTTGGTCAACTTTCTCTTTTTTAGATTCTTTTTAAAACTTATTTTATAGTTGCTAGAACTAACTCTCTTAAAGTCTTACATGCCACAGCAGTTGAAACACCACTTGCATCAAACTTAGGACTAAGTTCTACTACATCAAGCCCTACTACATTTTCAAGTCTTGAAAGAATAGAAATAATTTTCATCATATCATGGAAATCAATTCCACCTGGTTCTGGTGTTCCAGTTCCAGGAAATACTGAAGGGTCTAAAACATCTAAGTCAATAGTGATATAAACTGGTTTATTAACTAAAAGCTCAACTCTTTCTTCTAAAGTATTGTAAGTAAACTTTTCTAAGTGAGAGTGCTCTTTTGCCCACTCAAACTCTTCTTTTAACCCACTTCTAATACAGAACTGATTTAATCTACCATCACCAATTTGGTCATAAATTCTTCTAAGAACAGTTGCATGACTTAAAGCTTCACCTAAATAATCATTTCTTAAATCTGTGTGAGCATCAAAATGAATAATATGTAAATCTTCATACTTTTTTGATAATGCTTTTACAGGTCCAAGAGATACTAAATGTTCTCCACCAATCATAACTGGAATCTTGTCAGCATCTATGATTTCTTGAGTCTTCTCTTGAATCATTCTAAGAGCAGTTTTTTTATCTCCAAAAGGAACTTCTAAATTTCCATAGTCAAAAAGTTTTAAATCTTCTAAATCTTTGTCTAAATATGGACTATAACTTTCTAGTCCCCAAGAGTCTTCTCTCATTGCACTTGGTGCAAATCTTGTTCCTGGTTTAAAAGATGTTGTTCCATCAAAGGGAACTCCAAATAATACTGCCTTTGACTCTTCAAAAGAGTCTTCAAATCCTATAAAAGTAGAGCTTTGTGCTTCCATTTTATAATCGCCTTTCAAAATTATACATATCCATATACCTAAATGCTAATAGATTTTCTAATATAGCAAATAGTGCAATAAAGTTAATAAAGGAACTCCCACCATATGAAAATAGAGGTAAAGGAAGTCCAACAACAGGTGCATAACCAATAACCATCAAAATATTAATACTCATATTTAAAAATATGAGAAGTCCAAGTCCGGAGGCGAAGGAACGAATTACATAATCATCATGGAAATAGTAATTAAAGGACAGTAGATGATAAATCAATAAACCATAAATAAATATAAGTCCAATAGCCCCTAAAAATCCATATCTTTCTACAAAATATGCAAAAATAAAATCACTTGTTGCAATAGGTAAAAACTTTAATTGTGTTTGTGTAGCTTCTTCGGCTTCTTTTCCAACTAAACCACCATTTCCAATTGCAATAATAGATTGTTGTACTTGATAACTAGGCTTCTCAGAAAGGAAATCTTTAATCCTTTTTTTCTGATAATCTTTAATCAAATTAGTATAAATAAAAGGTGAAGCTAAAGCAATGGTTACAAAAATAGTAGCCCATATTTTCCAGTTTACTCCAACTATAAATAAAATTCCATAACCAACTAATAATAATACTAAAGCAGTCCCCAAATCAGGCTCTTTTGCTATTAAAACAAAAGGAAGTAAAATATAAAAAGAGAAATATATAAAGTCTTTAAAACTATATCCTCTATCTTCTGGTGGCTTACTATGTATTAAATGTCCAAGCATAAGTATAAATACAGGTTTAAACAACTCACTTGGCTGAATTGTCATATTTAAAAATGGTAAACTAAGCCATCTTTTTGCACCTAATTTTGTAACACCCCAAAACTCAACCGCTAAAAGCAAAAATATCCCAAGCCAATACAAAATAGGAATTAGTCTAATATTTCTTCTAATTGGCAAGATAAATATTATAAAGAAAACAATTAATGAAATCGTAAAATAAATTAATTGTTTATTCGCTAATATACGATTTGTTTCACTTATAAGATTGTACGATAACAATATTAACGGCAATACAAATATAACTATTAAATAATCAAAATGTGAAATAATTCTTTTATCAAATAAACGCATAGTGAAAGAGTACCCAAATATGGATAAATTTTTTATTGTTCAAGAGACAAATAGATTGGATAAATTTTTAAGTTCTAAAATTGATGCTTCAAGAAATCAAATAGAACAGCTTGTAAATAAAGAGTACGTAAAAGTAGATGGTAAAACCTGTACAAAAAGAGGTTTAAAATTAAAGCAGAATCAAGAAGTAGAAGTTCACTTCCCTGAGGCAGAAATAAATCCCGTAAAAGATGAAAGCTTTGTAAAGGAATCTTTAGAGGGTAAAAATATTGAAATAATCTATGAAGATGAGTATATCTTAGTAGTAAATAAACCCTATAACTTAACAGTTCATGATGCTCCAAGTGTAAAAGATGCCACACTAGTTGATTGGTTAAAACTAAATAACTTCTCACTTTCAACTATAAGTGGAGAAGAAAGACATGGTATTGTTCATAGATTAGATAAGGGTACCAGTGGTGTAATGGTTATTGCTAAAACAAATGAGGCTCATACAGGACTTTCAAAACAACTTGAAGATAAAAGTATGGGAAGATACTATTTGGCAATCATTGATTTACCCCTAAAAGATGATGTAATTATAGAAAAACCAATAGCTAGAAACCCAAATAATAGACTTAAAATGTCAATTGAAGAAAATGGTAAAAATGCAAAATCTGCTTTTAGTAAACTATGTACTTCAAATAATGACAAATATGATTTAATAGCGTGTAAACTTTTCACAGGTAGAACACACCAGATAAGGGTACACTTGGGCTCTATGAATAGGCATATCTTAGGTGATAATTTATATGGATTTAAGGGCGAATTAAATAAAATAAATAGATTTTATTTGCATGCATACAATCTTTACTTAATTCATCCAATTACAAAAGAAAAAATGAGTTTTACTGCAAAACTTTCAGACGATATGCATGACTTTTTAACAAACAATTTTAATATGGAGCTTGTAAATGACAAAATTGATGAAGCTAACATCATTAAGTGCTTTAATTTTACTTCTTAGTGGATGTAGTTTAAAAAACTTTGATAATACAAAACCAAAAATAAATGAGACTCTTGAGGTAGTTGACTCTGCTTCTATTAGAACTCTTCCTGATATAAATGCTATTGCTTTTGAATGGAGAAAGGTTGATGATCCTAGAGTTACTGGATACCACTTTTATAGAGCGAATCTTCAAAAAGATGGCGCAAAACTAACACTAATTGATACAGTTGAAAATAGATATACAACTCACTATGTAGATGAAAATGTAGAACCTAGTACAAAATATGTTTATAAAATTTCTTCTGCAACTGCTACAGAGTTTGAATCAAGAACTACAAATGACTATGTGGTTTCAACTCTTCCACTTATGGAAGGAGTAAGTTTTATCCAAGCTATTTCAAATCTTCCAAGACAGATTAAAATTGTATGGAGACCTCATAGTAGTGAAAGAATTGAAAGTTATGAAGTTCAAAGAAAAACTCCTGCAACAAGCAAGTGGGAAGAGATTGAGACTTTAGATGGTAGATTACAAGCTGAATACATTGATTTAAATTTAGAAGATAATGTTGTTTATCACTATAGAGTTATTGGTAAAACATTTGATGGTTTAGAGACTATGCCAAGTGCTTTAGTAAAAGCTCAAACAAAACCTTTACCAGCAGGGATTTTAAGTTTAAAAGCAACAACGAACCTTCCAAGAAAGATTGCTTTAACTTGGGAACCTTCAAAATCTAATGATGTAGTTAAATATAATGTTTACAGAAGTACAGATGACCAAAGAGGTTTTGATGTTATAAAAACAGTTAATGCTAAAACTTTAAACTATGAAGATTTTGTTAATGAAGATGGAAAAGTATATTTCTACAAAGTAAGCTCTATTGATAAAGATGGTTTAGAAAGTAATTTAAATGTTAATTCTGTAATGGGTGTTACTTTAAATAAATTAAGAAAACCTGTAATGACTCTTGCTCAAATTCAAGGTGCTAAAGCTATTTTAAACTGGCAAGCAGGTGATGATAGAGCAGTTTCATATACTGTTTATAAAACTATTAAAGAAGGTTTCTTCAAAGATAAAACTATCAAATACCAAGATATTACAGCACTTAGATTTGAAGATAAAGATATTGTAAGAGGTGTGCAGTATAGCTATGCTATTCAAGCAGTTGATAAAAATGGAATTCACTCTGAGATTACAAAAGAAACAGAGCTTATTTTACCGAAGTTAGTGGAGATGAAGTAAATAAATGCCTCACATAGTATTTAATAAATCAAATAAAGAGTTAAAGGTACCATCAACAATTGATGGTACAAACTTTAACTTTGTTGCAAAATCATATAATTTTACAGACAAACCTAGAAAAACAGAGTATAAAATCTCTACAACAAGAGATAATAAAGAGTTTTTATTAACATTAAGACAAAAAGACGATAATTTACTTCTAAAGCCAGATAAGGTTACTAGAGTAAGTCCTGTTCAATTAATCAAAGACTCTTTAAACTCTTATGCAAAAATTACTGAGTCAGAAATTCTTTTTGCAAATACACAAAATGTAAATCAAAAAATTGAACCAACACAAGAGTATTTAAAAGATATTAACTATTTTTTAAATGATTTTGATACAGATAAAGAGATTCAAATTGAGATTGGTTTTGGTAGTGGAAGACATCTTTTACATCAAGCGAAAGAGAACCCAGACGTTCAATTTATTGGATTAGAGATTCATACTCCTTCTATTGAGCAACTTTTAAAACAAGTGAAAATCCAAGAATTAGATAATATCTTAGTTGTAAACTACGATGCTAGACTTTTTATGGAATTTATTAGATCTAACAAAGTTGGTAGAATCTTTGTTCACTTCCCTGTTCCTTGGGATAAAAAACCTCACAGAAGAGTTTATTCAACTGATTTTATCAATGAAGCATTAAGAGTATTAAAAGTAAACGGTACTTTAGAGTTAAGAACAGATAGTAGAAAATATTTTGACTACTGTACAGAGTTACTTACAAACCTTCCAAAGGGTAAAATTACAATAGATATAAATAAAGACCTTCCTGTATCAAGTAAATATGAAGATAGATGGAAAAAACAAGGTAAACATATCTATGATGTAGTTTTATTATGTGAGCAAGAAGATGAAGAGATAAACCATGACTTTGATTTCAACTTCAATGATGAAATTAACTTTGAAGAAACTATTAAAAATATCCCTACTAAAACTTTAGTTGAAAAAGACTATTTCGTACATGTAGAAGATGTTTTTGTTATAGAAAATGAGACTAATTCTGGACTTCTTCAAGTTACCTTTGGTAATTTTGATAGACCATTAAGTAAATATATTATTGTAAAAGATGGTAAAGCTTCATATTTTCAAGACTTACCTCTTCCTACAAGCTCAAATATAAAAGCACACAATAAAATAAAAGAGATATTAAAATAATGATACAAGCCAAAAATATATATCTTTCTTATGATGAAAACAAGTATGTTATCAAAAAAGGTAACTTCTCTATAAAAGAGAAAGAGTTTATATTTATTGGTGGAACTAGTGGTAGTGGAAAATCTACTTTACTAAAATCATTTTATGGTGAGATTCCTTTAAAACATGGAGAACTAAAGATTGCAGGTCAAAATGTTTTTGGAATAAAGGGAAAATCCCTAAGAAGTCTTAGAAAAGATATTGGAATTATCTTTCAAGACTATAAACTAATTGAAGAGTGGACTATTGAAGAGAATATTATGATTCCTCTTAAAATTAATGGTTACTCAAATGATATTTCAAGGGAACAAGCAACAAAACTTTTAAATCATGTAAAGCTATCACATAGAGCTGGGTATTATCCAAATGAGTTAAGTGGTGGTGAGCAACAAAGAGTTGCAGTGGCACGTGCACTTGCACATAATCCTAAAATAATCATCGCAGATGAACCAACAGGTAACCTTGATGATTACTCAGCTGAAGTTGTATGGAATCTTTTAAAAGGTGCAAATGAACAACTAGGTATTACAGTTGTTGTTGTAACACACAGAGTTCCAAAGAACTTTGGTATTAGATTTAGACAGTTATCTATTGAAGATGGGATAATTTATGAAGTTTCTTAAAAATACATTTGCTTTTGTTATTCCATTAACAGCAATGTTAATATCTTTTATTATCTATCTATTTTCTTCTAATATTTTAGAGAACTATAAAATAAAAATAGCAAATGATTACTCTATTGTAGTTATTACAAATACACCTTTAATAAAAGAAGAGATTACAGAACTTGCTGGTATCAATGTTGAGAAGATAATTACTTTAGAAAAAAAGTCTATTATTGATAATATTAAATCGGACCTATCAAGCTCTTCTATTAATTTATTAAAAAAGAAATTGCCACACTTTTATAAAATAAATCTAGAGGCATTTCCTACAACTAGCCAACTACAAACTATAAAAGATAAGCTATATGCAAATAAAAATGTTAGAAAAGTAGAAATTTTTTCTAAAAATCATAATAGTGTATATCTATTGATGCTTTTACTTAGTCAAATATCTTTTATACTTTTTAGTATCATTACAATATTTGCAATAATTATGATTTCTAAACAGATTAGAATATGGTTCTACGAACACCATGAAAAAATCACTATTTTAAAACTACACGGGGCATCTATTTTATATAGTTCTTCAACTATTTTAAAATATGCAATTATAAGTTCATTTATTTCATTCTTTATTGTATCTGCAATGTTTATTTACTTAGTAGATAATATTGGTGTATTATTACCTAATGACTTAGAGAATATTGTACAAGTAACTCTATCTTTAAATGAGTCACTTTCTAAGATTTTTCTTTTATCATTTGGTATTTCAATACTAACAATTATTGGTGTATTATTAAAGTATAAAATAAAATATGATTAAAAGATTAGCTTTACTATTTTTAGTATCAATCACTTTATTTGGAGCCTCTACTAAAAGTATTGATAAAAAAATTCAAAACAATAAACTAATTTTACAAAAAAATAAAAAAGCCCAAGAACAAAAAGATTTACAAATCAAAATTCTTGCAAAACAAATCAATAATCAAAATAGTGAACTAAGAAGATTAGAAAAAGCAATTACTATTATTAATGCTGATATTAAAAAACATCAAGGTCAATTAGTTGATGCAAAAAAAGCACTTAAGAGTCTACAGAAAGATTCAAGTGATTTAATAAAAGAAAAAAAAGATAGTGAAGAAAAGATTGTTGATACAATCATAAATGAGTTTTCATCTTCTATTGCATTAAAACTTGCAGGAGAAAGAAGTCTTCAAGAACTTATTGACTCAGAAGTTTATACCCTACTTTCTCAAAGCTCTAAAGATGAGATTATCAAAATAAACAATAGCTATGAACTATTAACTCAAAATAGAAAAGAGAATAAAAGAAAAATCAACCAAATTAGTACCTATATTGAAGATAGAATTAAAAAGAAAAAAGAGTTAAATATTCTAAAAAAGACTCACTCTAAATCTTTAATATCACTTGAAAGAAAACACAAAGAGTATCAAGTAGAGTTAAAAAAGACTGTACAAAAGCAAGACTCTTTAAAACAACTTCTTGGAAAACTAAATATTCTTAAAAAAGAAGAGATAGAAAAACAAAGAAAAGCTGCAATTGCAAAAGCCAAAAGACTTGCAGCACAAAAGAAAAGAAGAAAAACACAAGAAAAATCAACTAAGTATGAAGTTAGTGATGAAGATAGAAATAACAGCTATGCAAAAAATCTTGATATAGATGTTAGAATGATTGGTTCTTCTACTTCTGGAATTAAGATTTCAAAATATAGAGGAAGAAAAACTATTGCTCCCCTTGATTCATTTCAGGTTGTAAAAAAGTTTGGAAAATATTATGATCCAGTTTATAAAATCAAACTATTTAATGAATCAATTGTACTAAAAACAAAAAAACCTCAAGCAAAAGTAAAATCAATTTTTAATGGAAAGATTGTTTATGCAAAGAAAGATGCAGGTATGCTTGAAAATGTTGTAATTATACAACATAGAAATGGTTTACACACAATATATTCTCACTTAGACCAGATTTCACCATCTTTAAAAGTAGGAAGATGGATAAAAAAAGGTTATGTTGTTGGAAGAGTTAATAACACCCTTACCTTCCAAGCTACCAAGAATGAGATGCACATAAATCCTAAAGATCTTTTCAAAATATAATAAAAATCATTATAAATTATTAAATAAAAATAAAATTAAACTTTTATATATTTTTTCTTATATTTTTTTAATATATTAAGCCTATTTTTTATAGAATAGCTACCTTAATAAAAGGTATGCAATGAGAAAAAATATTACGCTTTATACAATAGTTATGATTATTATGCTTTCAGTTACTATTTCCATATTCAGTCTTTATAATCTAAGAAAAACTGGGATTAAATCTGCAATTCACAATGCACAATCTATTTCAGAGGTTGTTAAAAGTGGACTAACTGCACATATGATTAATGGTAATATGCAAGACGTTGATACATTCATAAACTCTGCATCTAATATTAAAAACGTAGAACAATTATGGCTAGTAAGAAGTAAATTTGTTAATGAACAGTTTGCTTCCTCTCACTTAAAAAACCCTCCTAGAGATGACTTTGATAAAAAAGCACTTGCAACAGGAAAAATGCAATATAAAATTGAAGAAGAGATTACAAGTACAACAGTAAGGGTTACTATTCCATACAATGCAGTTGCCGAAAAAGGAATTGACTGTTTAAAATGTCACCAAGTAGAACAAGGCACAACTTTAGGTGCTGTTTCTATTGTCTTAGATATTAGTACTATCAAAGAAATAGGTATTGAATCTATTTATGTAATTACTGTTTTGATTTTAACAACAATTATTTTATTTATCTTAGTTAGTAGAAGATTAATAAGTCCATATTTAAGACTATTTGACAAGTTTAAAATAAATATCAATCAAGCAACACATGGTAGATTTAAAGGAATTGTTCCACCAAGTGGATTATCTGCTGAGATGATTCACATTACAGAAGATTATAATAACTTAATTCAATCATTTAAAGACACTGCTGTTGATATTGATAAAAAACTTCAAGGGTTTGTTGGGTTTAAAGCTTCAAATAAAAATAGAAATCCACTTAAAGACTCAAAAGAGATTATTGATAATCTATCAAATCTATACCAATTTAAAAAACAAATTGAGTTAGATAATACAAAAGAAGAAATCTACGATAGATTAGCAGAAGTATTAAGAAATAAGTTTAACCTAAAGAATTTTTCATTTGTAGAAATCGATATGAAAAAACATAAAATGACTACAATGAAACAGTGTGGGGAATCTTTATATTGTGATGAAACTTTAAAAAACAACCCAGAAGTTTGTAGAGCAGCAAGAACAAAAAGTGATGTAATGTCAGTTCAGTTCCATAACACTTGCCCACACTTTGAAAGTGATAAACTATACTACTGTTTCAATGTAGATATTACTCAAAGTTTATATTTAATCATTAACTGTGTTTGCGATACACAAGAAGAGCTTGAAGAACTAAAAGAGAAGACTGTATTTATCAAAAGTTATCTAAAAGAGTCTGTACCTTCTATTGAAGTTAAACTTCTTATGAATGCCTTACAAGAGTCTGCATTTACAGATGGATTAACTGGTCTTTATAATAGAAAATTCCTAGAAGAGTATACTAAGAAAATGCTTCCTCAAGTAAAAAGAGATGGAACTAATATTGCACTTCTAATGCTTGATATGGACCACTTCAAAGCTGTAAATGATGAGTATGGTCATGATATTGGTGATAAAGTACTTAAAGAGCTTGCTAGAATTTTAAATGAGACAGTAAGAGAGTCAGATATCATCATTAGATATGGTGGTGAAGAGTTTATGATTTTACTTATGGGTGTAAACAGTGATGAGGATGCCTTAAGTGTAGCAAGAAAAATTGGTGACAAAGTTAGAGAAAATGAAATTGATGTTTATGCAGGGAATAAACTAAAGAAAACTGTTAGCTTAGGTCTTTCTATGTATCCAGAAGACTCTACATCATTTGAAACTGTTATCAAAAATGCTGATATTGCTTTATATGAAGCAAAAAATAGTGGTAGAGATAAGGTTGTTAGGTTTAAAGAAGAACAAGTATCTAGTGTTGACTTGTTTTAATATAGAAGCTAATTAAAATTAATTAGCTTCTACTAGTTGATTCTCATCAGCTATATAATCATGTTTAATACAGTGTTCACATCGAATAATATCATCATAATTAATAGTTGATAATTCTAACTCTTTAAACTCATCTTGTATTATTTTTATAGCCTCTTCATCAGCAGAATACAAAATAGATTTACCTTCTACATTTCCGCTAACTACCTTATCAGTTTTAGATAAAACATTTTTAAGACTCTCTTCCCAATAAGAGATTAACTCTTCGTTATCTTCTAACTCATCATAACGAATATCCCATTGGGCACAAAGGTCTGGTAAAAGGCCACATGTTCGCTTATCGTAAAAGTCGATTGTAATTCCTTGAAGTTTCATAATAAACTCCTTAATTATTATATAATTAATTCTATAACTAGCACTCTTAATAATAAAAGTAATAAAAAAATTAATTACTTAAATTAAGATTACTTCCGCAAAAGTTTTATAGTAAACTCTGCACCTTTATACTCTTGGTCTAAATATGAATACTCATGATTTGCCACAGAAATTTCCCCACCTAAATGTTTAGTAACAATTTGATTTGTCATATAAAGACCTATTCCTGTACCCTGTGACTGATGTTTAGTTGTAAAATACGGTTCAAAAATTTTATTAACATACTCTTTTTTTATTCCCATTGCATTGTCTTTTATGGTGATTATAAAATTCTCTTTTTTCTTAAATAAATCAATAAATACATATCTGTTAAATTCACTATCGTCAAGATTACTTAAAGCATCATTTGCATTATTTAATAGATTGATTAAAGCTTGAATAAATAGATTCTCATTGCATTCAAAAAATAAATCATCTTCAAGATTTAGTATTAAAGTTATATCTTTTGTTTTGTATGAATCCTTTACTAATGCAATTACTTTAAAAATAGCCTCTTTTAAATTAATACTCTTTTTAATTTGAGAATCAGAAAGAAAGAAGTTTCTAAAATCATCAATTGTAGATGAAAGATATTGGGCATATTTATTGATATTATCTAAATTTAGCATTAACTCCTCATCTTCTAATATTCCCATCTCTTTTTTTAGTTTTGTACCAGTTGCTACACTTGCAATTACAGATAAAGGTTGTCTCCATTGATGTGAGATATTACCTAACATCTCTCCTAAAGATGCAATTTTTGATTGCTGATACATCATCTCTTGATTTTTTATTTGCTCTGTTATATCAATGATATATCCAATAAAATTCACAACACAATTTTCATTATCTATTTCAGTTGCAGTATAATCAAGTACCCACTTTTCTTGACCACTTTTTGTGATTATTCGATAAGGTTCATGTTTAAAATAGTCTTTCTTCTTATTTAATGATTTTTTATATTCACTTTTTACTCTTATTAAATCATCTTTGTGAATACAATTAAAGTAGTCAATTTCATTGTTTAAAAACTCTTTTTTTGAGTACCCTAAAAGTTTTTTAATACTTAATGAAGCATATTCAATAGTCCAAATCTCATCATTTTTCCATTTTAGTAATACGGAATCACCTTTATCAAATAAGGATAATAATATTTGTTGAGACTTTGTTAAAGAGTTAGCAAGTATATTTAACTCTTTTAGTTCGTCTTCTCTTCTTTTTAATTCTGTTATATCATGTCCTATTCCTAAAACTCCAATGATATTATCATCTTTATCTTTCATTGCCTTTTTTGAAGTATGTAATAAAACCTCTCTTCCATCTGAAGCATAGGTTACTTTTTCTTCATTTTTATTTACACCCTTTGCTTTCATTGCTTTTTTATCATTCATTCTAAAAAAGTCAGCAAGTGGTTTATCGACATAGTCATAATCAGTTTTACCAACTATATTTCCCTCTTTATCACCAAAGAATTTTTCAAATTCTGAATTACAAGCTAAATACACACCATCTTGATCTTTTAGCCATACCATATCAGGAATTGTAAGTAAAATATTTTTAAGTAATATTTGTTTTTGATTTAACTGTTCTTCATATTTTTTTCTTAAAGAGATATCATTTATTGTCCATAAAATACCCTTAGACAAATCTGCTGGTCTATTTTCATCTAAAGCCTTTCCTGACATTCTACACCACACAGAAACATTATCTTTTCGCTTTAGTTTATACTCTATATCAAAAGTTCTATCTTCTATTAAACTAGGATGAGACTTTTTATAAAAATCTTTCCTCTTTTTTTCACTTATATGAAATATTGTAGTATGAAGTCCTATAAACTCTTTTGCAGACTCATAGCCCATTATTTGTGCAAACCTATAGTTTGCATTAAGTATTTCACCCTCTTTTGAAACATAAACAATTCCTGAGTGAGAGTTATCAAATAAAAGTTTTAAATTCTTTTCTCTATTTTTTAAAGTTGCAGTATATTCATGTTTTTCGATAGCTTTTGCAGCAATATTTGCATATGTCTCTATATATTTTAAATCATATACATTTGGGGAAGATGGCTTTTCATTATATATTGCAAAAGTACCTAAAACCTCATTACTTGAAGAAACAATAGGTTCAGACCAACAAGAATGAAGATTTG
Source organism: Arcobacter sp. CECT 8989 (assembly GCF_004116715.1). NCBI lineage: Bacteria > Pseudomonadati > Campylobacterota > Epsilonproteobacteria > Campylobacterales > Arcobacteraceae > Arcobacter > Arcobacter sp. CECT 8989. The sequence goes on from NZ_PDKE01000001.1 coordinate 97,414, forward strand.
CTTTTTGCGTAAGTTCTACAAAGTTTTGCCAGTTTTCATGATTATTTATATTTTCTACAATAACTCTTTCTTTTAAAAAAGCAGCTGCACCACAAGAACCTATTTTTTCCCCAATTTCTATACCTTCAATTGCATCATTATAAAATTTTGGTAAAGAAGGAGCAAAACCTTTAATTAATCTATTTTTTGATTCATCTAATAAAAGAATTGAACACTTTAAAGGATAACATCTTTTTTCAGCAAGAAGTATAATTCTTTCTAAAATCTTTTCAAGGGAAGTTTCTATTGCTACATACTCTAACAACTCTTTATTATCTTTATAAATAATTTCATAGTGTTTTGTTGTGGTTATATCTTCAACTAATCCCCAAACAACTTTTTTACCGTTGTTATCTTCTAAACTAAAACCACTGATTCTAATAGGAAATCTCGTTCCATCTTTTTTTATATACTCTTTTTCATTTGGTCCAAACCGCTTATACTTATCCAAATCTTCAAACTGCTTTTTTTCTTGCTCTTCATAACCTTTTGGAGTAATGTCCCAAAAAGATAAAGATAAAAATTCATTTTTTGAATAACCTGTATAATCCAATAAAGCTTGGTTAACCTCTATAAACTTTCCTGTTTCTTGTTCAATCATTGCTATTCCAATAGGAGAAAGCTCAAATAATATTTTAAACTTTTCCTCTGAACAGGCTAATTTTAATATAGACTCAACCATAACGCAACCTCATCTTTACAGATTTTTGCAATTATAACAAATCTATTATTTTAAAAATACCTTTACTTTTACTTTAACTTTTTTTTATTAGATTTAATATTTTAATTAAAAATTTGTATAATGAAAAAAACAAAAGAGTTAATATGGCAATAGAAGATAAAGAAAAATGGAATAAAAAGTATAAAAATACACCTGAACTTTTAGCAAGTAGACCCCAAAGTTATAAACTATCAAATATAATAAACTATTCAAAGGGTTTAGATGCACTTGATGTAGCTTGTGGCTCAGGTAGAAATTCAATTTTTCTTGCAAATAGTGGTTTTAATGTAACTTCAGTTGATATTTCAGAGATTGCACTTAATTCTTTAAATGAAAAAAACAATCCAAAGATAAAAACACAACTTGTAGATTTAGATACACATAAATTTGATGAAAATAGATATGATTTAATAATAATGACAAATTTCTTAGATAGGAAAGCTATTCCTAAACTAGTTAAAGCTTTAAAAAAAGAAGGTGTTTTATTTATAGAAACCTATATGTTCCACCAAGAGAACGAAAAACCACCTTCAAACCCTGATTTTTTATTAAAAGAAGGGGAACTAAAATCTTTCTTTGATGAAAAAGAAGTAGAGATTTTAGAGTATGATGAGTTTTTTAATGAAAGCTTTGAACGATACAAGATGAGAAAACAAGCAATTGCAATAAGAAAAAAATAGAGTTACTTAAAAGGTAACTCTATTATAAAACAAGCTCCTACATAACTTGTATCTTTATAAGTATATGAATAGTTTTCAACATATAGTTTACCTTTCATATGGTTTCTTATAATCTCTTGGCTCATATAAAGACCTATTCCTGTTCCTTGAGACTGATGTTTAGTTGTAAAATATGGTTCAAATATTCGAGATATAATCTTAGAATCAATTCCCCCTGCATTATCCATAATCTTGATAATCACATTTTGTCCATCTAAATAAGAGTTAATTAAAATTAACTTTTCAGACTCTTGCTTATCTAAGGCATCTACTGCATTTTTTAAGATATTCATCATAACTTGAATAAACTCATTTTTAACACCATAAACTTCCAAGTTTTCTTCTATCTCACAAACAATTGATATACTCTTATTTTTTCTATTTATACTTGATAAATCTAGAGCATCATGGATTGTTTTATTTATATTAAATAATTGAACCTCTTTATCAAGCTTTAAAAAACTTCTAAAGTCTTCAATTGTTTGAGATAAAAATTGAGCTGAATCATTAATTGCATTTAAAGATTTAATTTCATCTTCTTCTACACTGACACCAATATTCTTTTGCAACATTATTCCAGTTGCTGCAGTTGAGATTACAGATAGTGGTTGTCTCCATTGGTGGGCAATATTTCCTATCATTTCACCCATTGCAGCCATTTTAGATTGCTGGAAGAGTGCGTAGTCTTTCTCTTTTAAAAGTTTTTCCCTAAGCTTTTGTTCTGTGATATCACTAAATACACCAATATAATTTACTACTTTATTGTTTTCATTTCTAATTGCATTTATTGTCAGCCACTCAATAAAGTTTGTTCCATCACTTTTTTTATTTGTTATCTCACCTTCCCAGAAGCCTTTAGCTAAAATACTTTCCCACATTTTTGAGTAAAACTCATTTGTGTGGGTATTTGATTTTAATACATTTACTTTTTTATTTAAAATATCCTCTTTCTTATATCCTGTAATCTTTTCAAAAGCTCTATTAACATCTAAAATAACAGTATCACTATTTGTAATCATAATTCCATCTCTTGTATTACTAAATACTGTATATGCTTGTTTTAGTTTATTTTCTTTCTCTTTTTTCAAGGTTATATCTAAACCAATTGCAACTAAAAGTGTTTCTTCTGCATTGTTTATTGAAGAAAGAGTAAACTCTATAACTCTCTCTTCTTTATCTTTATTTAAAACAATAAGTTCATCTTGGTACTTTCTCTCAGTGAAGTTTTTTATTTTATTTTTAATTGCACTTTTATCAGAATCTATCCAACACTTCAAATCCCAAAATTTTTTCTTATGAATACTCTTTACATTTTCCCCTAGAAAGCCTAAAGCAATATTATTCACCTCTAAAATCCGTCCATTACTATCAATAACCATTGCTAAGAAATGTGAATCTTGAAAAAGTAGTTTAAACTTCTCTTGCTCTTGAACCTGTACTCTTCCCTGCTTAATCTCTTCTTCTTTTTTTCTAGTATATAAATAGAAGAAAAATAGCGCAATTAAAATACTTAGTACAACAATAATTGTAGTTACTACAAAAAAGTTATATTGTCTTTTATTCCAACTTGATAAACTCTTTTCATAATCAAGTTTTACAAGTAGACTTATAGGATAGTCATTTGTCAAAATATAAGTTACAATATACTTATTATTATCTATTATTTCTATACCTGTATATTGATTTTTTTCTATTGCTGCTTTGAGTAAATCACTCTTTTTTATTCTTTTTCCAATTTTATGATTTTCATTTGTAGACAAAAGTAAAATACCATCTAATCTTAGAATTTCAAAGATAATCTCACCAGAAGTAATATTACTAAAAAATCTATCTTTAAAGTAATCAGTATTTAGATTTATGATAACTTGATGCACTTTATTATCTATTTCTATGTTTTTAGAAATTGGAATAAAAGATTGTTCATTAGGTTTTATTTTCTCTTCATTTTCATAAACATCACTTCCTGAAACAAAATCTTTTCCTACCCAAGGTGTTGATACTTTTAAAATATTATCATCAAATATAGGTTTTGGATAAAAGTTTTGATTAGGAAGATATAAACCTGAGTTATAGTTATTTGAACTATAGATTATTCTATTATTATTTAAAATATTTATAGATCTAATTTGAGGATAATTTTGAATTATCTCAAAGAGTTTATTCTCTATATTATACTCTTTAGTAATTTTTAAAAAGTTTTCAAGATTTAATATAGTTTGCTCCATATTAGATAAATCTTGATTTAATTCTTTTGAAAAAGATTTTGCATTTAATTTTGAGATAGTAAGATAATTATCAACTGCTTCATCTTTTAATATTGACAAGGATGTCATAATACTAAAAATAATAATAAAGAAAGCAAAAAACAATCCAACTACTAATTTTAAACTATTAGTCATAATTAAACTCTATTTATTTTAAATTGATAATTGGTTCTAAAGCATTTTTCTTTGCTAATTTTTTTAATCTTCCATCTTTTTTAATATTCTCTATAAACTTTTCAACTTCATCATAGAACTTATTATCTCCATAAGCAGTTACCCAAGCATAAGAAGTTAAAAAATACTCTTCTTTGGGAGAAACAAGTCTTGCCCATTGAGTTTTTTCTAACATTTTTTTACCATAAGGATAATCAGTTATAAAAACATCTGCCCTACCTGATTGAACTTCATCTTCTCTTTGTTTAAACCCTTTTATTACAACAAGCTTTGCATGTTTAAGTTTTTTTTTCATAATTGGTTCATGATAAGTTCCCTTAGCAACAGCAACTACAACACCTCTTTTATCTATATCTTCCAAGTTTTGTATTTTTTTATTTGATTTAGTTGTTATAGCATAAATATCACTTTTAAGATGAGGAGTTGTAAATCTAAGTTTTTCCATTCTTTTTTTAGTTTTTCCAATTCCAAACATTGCAATATCACACTTATTAGATGTTACATCTTTGATTAATGTAGGAAAAGAACTTTTAACTAGTTTTAATTCAACTCCCAAATCTTTTGCTAACTCTTTAGATAAATCACTATCTATACCTGTTAACTCTTGTGTTCTTGGGTCAATATAAGTAATACTGTAATACTGAGGCCAAATACAAACTCTTAATTGCTTTGTTTCTAAAATTTTATCTAGCCTACTTTCTTGTGCATGTAAATAAGTTGCTAGAAATATAAAGATTATTAAAATCTTAAGTTTTTTATACATATCGTTTCCCTAAAATAATATTATAAATTACTATCAGTCTATACTTTTTATATTATCATAATTTTTAATATTTATTATAAAATAAGTTTGTTTTCAATAAAGTAATACAAGTGTGATACAATAATACAAAGTAAATAAATATTACTGGAAGGTATAATATGAATAAAATCTTTTTATCAATAATTATTCTACTAACAGCAATAAACTCTTTTGCAATTCAAAAGGTTACTTTACAATTAAAATGGTTTCACCAATTTCAATTTGCTGGATATTATGTTGCTAAAGAAAAAGGTTATTATAAAGATGTAGGTCTTGATGTAACTATCAAAGAAAGAGATTTAAAATACAATAATATTGAAGAAGTAATCAATAATAAAGCCCAATATGGAGTAGCAGATTCAGTACTTTTTCTTTACAAAGCTAGAAATGAACCTATAATTACAATTGCTCCTATTTTTCAACATTCTGCAAACATATTAATAAGTAGAAAAGATAAAAATATTCAAACTATTGAAGACCTAAATAATAAAAAAGTGATATTTTATCCAAATGATGCCGATGGTTTTTCTCTTTTAGCTTTATTAAAAAAATTCAATGTAGATGCCGAATTAATAAGAAACAGAGAAAAAGGTGACTACAAAAAGATTATAAATAAACAAGCTGACTTAATGCCTGCCTATTTAACAAATGAACCTTTTCTTTTTAAAGAAGCTGGTGTTGACATCGATATTATAAACCCTATGAATTATGGTTTAGATATTTATGGAGATATGCTTTTTACAAATAAAAATGAAGCATTAAATTACCCTAATAGAGTAAAAAATTTTAAAGAAGCTTCTTTAAAAGGCTGGAAATATGCTTTAGAGAATAAAGAAGAAACAATCCAATTAATTCTTGAAAAATATAATAGTAAAAAATCAATTGAGCACCTAAAATATGAAGCAAAAGCAATAGAAAGTCTAATTTCTAAAGATTTAATTCCCTTAGGAAGTATAGATAAAGGTCGAGTTCAATATATAAATAATCTATATATTAAATATGGTCTTATGAATTCAAAACTTGATATAAATGACTTTATTTTTGAAGAGTACGTAAATAGTAAAGGAATTAATCTAACAAATGAAGAAAAACAGTATTTAGTTGATAATCCTACAATATCTGTATTAAATATGAAAGCTTTTGCTCCTTATAACTTTAATATTTCTAATCAAGCAAAGGGCTATTCAATAGAGTATATGAAACTTTTAGCAAATATTCTTAATATAAAACTAGAGTTTAAAACAATTGAGTCTTGGGCTAAGTCTTTAGATATGATAAAAGAAGGTAGCCTTGATATCATTCCACACATTGCTATAAATGAGGAAAGAAAAAAATATATTGATTATACAAATTTTACGCACATTAATTTTTCAATTGCACTTGCAGTTAATAAAAGTTCTAAGATTAATTCTTTAGAAGATTTAAATGGAAAAACACTATCAATACTAGATAATACTTTTTTTGAAGAAATTATCAGAAAAAAGTATCCAAAAATAAGACTCTTGACAACAAAAACAGTTAAAGAAGCAATTGATGCCGTATCAAATGGAACAGCACATGCAACAATAGAAAATCTATCCACATTAGAGTATCATATAAACAACTACTGGTTAAGTAACTTAAAGACAATAAAACTAAATAAAGATAGTGGACTATTAGTAAATATTCCTCTTTATATGGGAGTAAAAAAAGGCAATAAGTATTTAAAATCAATATTAGAAAAAGCAAATGCCTATGTAAAACCAAATGAAGTAACAAAATTAAAATCAGAGTGGCTTATCAAAAATCTAGGTGAGCATGTAAATCTTAATAAAAATGAGTACGAATATTTAAGAAGTAAAAAAAATATAAACTATTGTATTGACCCAAACTGGATGCCTTTAGATAAAATAGAAGAAAATAAACATATTGGTTTAAGTTCTGAGTATATAAAAATATTTGAAGAAAAACTTGGAGTAACTTTCAACCTGATAAAAACAAATAATTGGACTAGTTCACTAGAAAGTATAAAAAATGAAAACTGTGAGCTTATACCCTTCATATATAAAACAAAAGAACGTGAAAATATATTAAATATTTCTAAAGCATATTTATCTTTTCCTTTAGTTGTTGCAACTAAAATGAAAGAACCTTTTATTGGAGATTTAAAAACCTTAAGAAAAAGAAAAGTCTCATATGTAAAAGATTATGCTTATGAAGAAGTATTAAAAGATAGTTATCCTCTAATAGATTTTATTGAAGTATCTTCAATACATGAAGGACTAAATATGGTACAAAAAAATCAAGTATATGCTCACATAGGCTTACTTCCTACAATTGGATATCAAATACAAAAAAATTTTTCTAATAGCTTAAAAATAGCAGGAGAGGTACAAGATGATTGGCCCCTTTCTCTAGCTATAAAAAAAGACAATGAACTATTAACTAATATTATGAAAAAAGTTCTAGACTCAATTTCTGAAAAAAAGAAAGAATCTTTATTTAATAAATACAGTTCTGTTACCTATGAAGAAAGTATTGATTTAAAGAAAATTTTTTATCTTATATCTTTCTTTTTAATCGTTATTGGGATTGTTATATATAAAAATAGGCAAATCAATATTCTAAATCAAAATATGAAAAAATATATCAAGATTATTGATGAACATGTACTTACTTCATCAACTAATAAAAAAGGTATTATAACTCAAGCTTCAAAAGCATTTTGTAAAATAAGTGGCTATGATAAAAAAGAACTATTAGGGCAAAACCACAATATTATAAGACATGAAGAAATGCCAAAAGAGATTTTTAAGCAAATGTGGAAAACTATTTCTAAAGGTCAAACTTGGAAAGGTGAAATTAAAAACAAAACAAAAGATGGAAACTTCTATTGGGTAGAAGCAAATATTTCTCCTATTTTTAATGAAAAAAAGCAGATAACAGGATATACATCGATAAGACATGATATAACTGATAAAAAAAGAGTTGAAGAATTATCAATAACAGATGAGTTAACAGGGCTTTATAATAGAAGACATTTTAATAAAGTTTTTGAAAAAGAAATAAATAGAGCAAAAAGAGATGACAATAACTTAGCACTAATAATTTTTGATGTAGACTGCTTCAAACAATACAATGATAACTATGGTCACCCTAAAGGAGATATTGTACTAAAAGAGATTGGTAGAGTTATTAAAACTTTAGCAAAAAGATCTTCTGATTATGCCTTTAGAATTGGTGGTGAAGAGTTTGCAATAATCTTTACTCCACATGTTAAAGAAACAGCTGTCAATTTTGCAGAGATGATAAGAGAAGGAATTCAGAACTTACAAATAGAACATGAATTTAATAAAGCTAGTAATTACATAACAGTTTCAATTGGTTTATATAGTGAAAATGGGGACAAAATAGAAGATGCAGAATCTATTTATAATCATACAGATGATGCTCTATACAAAGCAAAAGAGAGTGGTAGAAACAAGTTTGTTTTATATGAAAAGAAGTAAAAGGAACTAGGTCCTTTTACTTTTTATGAGTTTTTTAAATCTTCACACCTATGTTCTTTAATTTTATCAATATAATTAAATACTTTAGTTGTGTTATCTTCAATATCTCTTGCTAAAGAAAATAATTGTTTATCAGTCTTATCTTTTGCATCAATATCTATATACTTTTGAACATTGCTATGAACTTTTTCATGGGCAATTAAAAACTCATCCCAATCTTTGTTATTAGTATATGACTCATTTGAATGTTGCTCTATCCACTTACCTAAAGCACACTCTGTATGAGTTTTAACTTTTGCTGTTTTACCATTTCCAAGCTCTTTAAAGTTTGTCTCTTTAAATGAGATATGGTCAAGTTTTAATTTTGTTGTATCAAATACTAAATCCACATCACATACTTGGTTTGATTTTGAAGTATCAAATTGTGTTCTACTAATTACTGACATTAAATTTGAAGCAATCTCACTTAAAGTCATTGCTTTTTGAGAAACTATCTCTGAAGCATTTGCATTCTCTTGTGTTGCTTTATCTAACTGAGTGATTACAGAGTTGATTTGCTCCATTGCTCTTGTTTGCTCATTTGTAGCAGAACTTACTTCATTTACATTTGTTGTAACTTGAGAAACTTTTTCATTTAAGTATTTAAAACTTTCAACCATTTGGTCTGCTGTTTCTTTACCCTCTTTTGTTTTTTCTTGAGCATAAATTACTAAATCTTTAATCTCTTTTGCAGCTTCAGCAGATCTATTTGCTAAATTTCTAACTTCCCCTGCAACAACAGCAAAACCTTTTCCTGCTTCACCAGCAGTTGCTGCTTCTACTGCTGCATTAAGTGAAAGGATATTTGTTTGGAAAGCAATTTGGTCAATTACAGTAATAGCTTCAACAATATCATTTGTTGCAGTATTAATCTCTTCCATTGATTTACCAGTTTTATGAGCTAACTTATCATCTTTTGCACTTGTAACTTTTAAATCTTCTGCAATTGTAGACATCTCTTTTGCTCTTTGTCCAGTTGAAATAATAGTTGAAGTAATCTCTTCAACTGCTGCTGCTGTCTCTTCTAAACTAGCTGCTTGTTCAGTTGCAGAAGCAGATAATTGTTCTGATGTAGCTGCAAGTTCATTTGAGTTTATAGATAAGCTTCTTCCTGTTTTATCAATCATAGATAAAACCTCTGAAATAGAGTCACCTAAAGCATTTGCTCCTTTTACTAAAGAACCTATATTACCACTTTTATCACTAGAAATTTTATAATCATAGTGGGCATTTCCAAACTCAATTAGTGCGTTAATTACCATAACAATATTATCCCTTGTCACTTCTAACATTTGGTTAATATTCTCTTTTAGTAATTCAACTTGTTTATTTGATGCCGTTGAATCAATCTTATATGTATAGAATCCATCTTTAGCTTTTTCTACAATATCAATTGCTTCATCAATAACTTTTGCATCTTGTTTTAAACCCTCTTCTATATTTGAAAGATATTTATTAAAGTTATTTGCTAAAAGCCCTAATTCATCATTTCTATCTAGCTTGATTTTTTGGCTTGGGTCATTACTTTTTGTTAAATCAACAATTGCATCAGATAAAATACTTAATGGATTAATAACAGTATTTTTTAGATTAGATAAGATTGCAACTAAAACAACTAAACCAAAGATTACTAAAATCATAATAGCAGTATTAATAAACTTTTCAGCACTAATAATAGCACTTTCAACTATTGCTAAAGGTCTAGCTACAAGATAGATTCCTAAAGTTTCACCTCTAAAATCTTTTACCTCACTACTTGTGTAAAAGTATTTATCACTTCTATAAGAACCATTTGCTTTTAAAAACTCTAAGTCAATAGTTCTTGCATCTGCTAAGAAATCTTTATTTATAAACTTTTGAGAAATAAGATAGTTTTTTAACTTATTTGTATCATTAAATAGTTCAACTTTTTTTACATTTAAGTCCATAAGAAGTAAAAAAGCATCTTTGTCTTTATCAAACTTCTTTGCAACGGAGTTTAAACCTTGAATAAACTCTAAAGAACCTAAATGCTCTCCATTGTCATCTTTAATAGGAACTACTGTTCTTAAACTAAGCCCAGCTTTTCCTAGTTCCATTGTATTAACTGGTTCATTTGAACTATTTACTTTTACAACACTATGTCTAAATGAGCTTAAATCATCACCATATTTTTCTGCTTTCCATGCCCTTAAAAAAGATTTATTATCTTTTGTATGCACATGAACTTTGATGTTTTTAAAAGGTGTATGGTCTTTCATCTCTTTTGAGATTGACTTTAAACTAAGAATTGCTAACTCTCTATTGTTTTCTCTTAATGCTTTTTTTATTCTTCCATCATTTGCTATTGATAGAGCATTTGAAATACCAACATCTTTTTTTGCTTGTACATTCTCTGTGACATGAGTAGTTAACTCATCTAATGTACTTTGATAAACTTCCTCTTCTGTAATATTTTTATAGTAATTAAAAACCAAAAAACTAATTACTAATGCAACAAATATTATAAGAACAGTCACAAAAGAAAATTTCTTTTGTATACTCATATTTTTAAACATTATTATTCTCCTTGCGTGGGCGTATTATAGGACAATAATGTTTATTTTAGATTTAAATTATATAAGTAATTATAATCTTACTTTCATGTTATAATTATAGGTAATAATTATATTAAGGGATAATTATACAACTTATTTAAGAAGTGCCATTCTTGCATATAATCCAAAGGTTGATGTATAACCTACTTCACTAAACTTTAGACTCTTTTTACTATCATATATAAAGGTTGTAGGAAAAGCTTGAATATTAAATTTTCTTGAATAAAAGCCATCTTCATCATTGATAACTTTAAAGCTAAGTTTATACTCATCTAAATAATTTTGTATTTGCTCTTTTGTTCCAGACTGAACAGCTACTGTGATTACTTCATAATCTTTTGACATTTTTTCTATATTTGAAGCTTCAAATTTACAAGTTGGACACCAAGTTGCCCAAAAGTGAAGAAGTACAGGTTTATCACTAGGAAGAGTATATAGGCTTCCATCTAATAATGTAACAGTTTGTAAATCTAATTTTTCTTTATTTAAATCTTGTGAACGATAATAACTAAAAGCATTTGCAGCAATAGTTAACACAACAACAAAAACAATAATCTCTTTTAAATATTTTTTTAATTTTTCTTTCATTAGTTGCCTTATTCGTTTTAAAAAGATTATACAGTTTTTTTGTGTACTTAATATATAGAGAAAAAGTCTTCATATTCTCATTACATTTATTCTATTTAGTAAAACAAACTTCAATATAATCATATATAAGCACTAATTAGATAAAATATCTACCTTAAAAGTTACAAAATCAAAGGTTTAATAATAATGAATGAAAGCAAAGATTTTTTACGTGTTATAGTAGAAGAAGACCTAAAATCAAACAAATATAATGAGGTAATTACAAGATTCCCTCCTGAACCAAACGGTTTTCCTCATATTGGACACGCTAAATCTATCTGTATAAATTTTGGTATTGCACGTGATTATAATGGTCACTGTAACCTTAGAATGGATGATACAAACCCTACAAAAGAAGATACAAAATATGTAGAAGCCTTAAAAGATGCTGTTCAATGGCTTGGTTTTGACTGGGGTGAAGAAGTATATTTTACATCTGATTATTTCCAAAAACTATACGACTATGCTGTAGAACTTATCAAAAAAGAAAAAGCATATGTTGATAGTATAAACGAAGAAGAGATGAGAGAACTAAGAGGTACTGTTACACAAGCTGGTAAAAGAAGCCAATATGCAAATAGAACAGTAGAAGAAAACCTTGAACTATTTGAAAAGATGAAAAATGGTGAGTTCAAAGATGGTGAACATGTATTAAGAGCAAAGATTGACATGAGCGCAGCTAATATGAAAATGAGAGATCCTCTTTTATACAGAATTAGACATGCCCACCACTTTAGAGCTGGTGATAAATGGTGTATTTACCCTATGTATGATTTTGCTCACTGTTTATCTGATTATATTGAAGGTGTTACGCACTCTATTTGTACTTTAGAGTTTGAAAACAATAGAGATATCTATGACTGGGTTTTAGACACTTTAGAGTTACAACCACCAAGACCATATCAACATGAGTTTGCAAGACTTGGAATCAACTATACAGTTATGAGTAAAAGAAAACTTCTTGAGCTAGTTGAAGGAAACTATGTAAGTGGTTGGGATGACCCAAGAATGCCAACTATTGCAGGATATAAAAGAAGAGGATATACACCTGAGTCTATTTTAAATTTCTGTGACCAAATTGGTATTGCAAAAGCAAACTCTATGGTTGATGTTGCACAATTAGAGTATTGTATTAGAAATGATTTAAACCAAAAAGTTCCAAGAGTTATGTGTGTGTTAGACCCACTTAAAGTAACTATAGAAAACTACGAGGGTGAAGGGGAAGAGATTGATGCTTCATATTATCCCCATGATGTTCCTAAAGAAGGTTCTAGAAAAATACCATTTACAAAAGAGCTTTTCATAGAAAGAGAAGACTTTAATGAAAATCCTCCAAAAGGATATTATAGACTTACTCCTACTCAACCTGTAAGATTAAGACATGGTTATATCATTTCTTGTAAAGAAGTTATTAAAGATGAAAATGGGAAAATCATTGAAATTAAAGCGCAATACTATAAAGACTCAAAAAGTGGAAGCGATACAAGTGGTATCAAAGTAAAAAGTGCTATTCAATGGGTAAATGCAAGTAAAGCTAAAAACATAGAAGTTAGACTTTATGATAGACTTTACAAAAATGAAGCTCCAGAAGGATTAGAGGATTTAAACCCTAATTCTCTTTCTATTATCAAAGATGCACTTGTAGAACCTGCTGTAATTGAAGATGATGTAGATGAAAGATTCCAGTTTGAGAGACAAGGTTATTTCTACAAAGATCCAATTGATTATACAGATGAAGCTCCTGTATTTAATAAGATTGTATCATTAAAAGACTCTTGGGCTAAAAAGAGTAAAAAAGAAGATGATAAACCAAAACCTACTCAAAAACAAGAACCTAAAAAAGTTCAAATAGATGGGGAAGCAACTCCTTTAACAAAAGAGCAAGAAGCATTATTTGAAAAGTATACTAAAGAGTTAAAACTAAACTCAGAAGTATCAAATATTTTATGTAGAGATGAAAAGCTTTCTTCTTTTTATGAAGAGACTCTAAAACATTTAGATAGTCCTGTAGCTTTAGCTAATATTGTTGCAAATGATGTAGCTAAACAATTAAAAGAGAAATCTATTTTAGAACTTAAATTTAATGCTTCAGATATCGCTGAGCTTATTAAAATGGTTGATGATGAAACTATCTCAACAAAGATTGCAAAACAAGTATTTGAAGAAATGAGTGAATCAGGAGAAAGTCCAAAACAAATAGTTGAAGACAAAGGTTTAATTCAAATCAGTGACCCTGCTGTAATTTCACCTATCATTGATGAAGTTATTGCAAAAAATCCAGATAACCTAGTGAAGTTTAAAAATGGAAATACAAAACTATCAGGTTTCTTTGTAGGACAAGTATTAAAAGCAACAGGTGGAAAAGCAAATCCTAAAGTTGTAAATGAACTTGTAGCAAAAGCTTTAAATGCATAAAAAAAGGCTAGTTAAAAACTAGCCTTTAAATAAATCTTACTCATAAAAAGAGTCAATCTTCTTTCTATGATTTTCTGCCCATTTTTCAAAGCCCATCTCTTTTTCAGCTTCTACATTTTTCTTAGTTTGATTATAAACTTCTTCAGCTTTTTCTTTAGGAATAACAGCAATTCCTTCTTCATCAGCAACTATAATATCACCAGGATTTACAGCAATGCCACCAGCTACGATTGGAGTATTTAGGGGTAAAACAGCTTTTTTAGTTCCAGGCATAGGATGAACTCCCCTACCAAAAATAGGAAACTTAATCTCTTTTACTTCTCCTATATCTCTAACCACACCATCAATTACAAAACCTTTTATTCCAAGGCCTTGAGCAATAGCACAAACATTTCCACCAGAAACTGCATAATCCATTGAGTTAGTTTGAGCTACAATAATTGAGCCCTTTGGTGCTTCATAAATAGCTCTGTGAAGTGCTAAGTTATCTCCTGGAACCATATTTACAGTAAATGCAGGTCCTGAAATTCTTGGTATATCTAACCAAAGTTGCTTCATACCAGCATCCATAAAACTTTCTCTTTTTATTGGTCCTGCATAATCACAAGGGCTAAACTGGGCAAACTTTTCATAATCCATTAATACTCCTTAAGAACGTAAATTTTTAATAACTTGATAAGCCTGATTTATCTCTTGGGTTTTAGCTGTTGCTTCTTCCATATATGACTCATCTTTATCTTGTGAACTAATAATATCAGGGTGATACTCTCTTACAAGTTTTCTGTAGGCTTTTTTAATAGTATTCATATCATCACTCTCTTTCACACCTAAAATCTCATAAGCTTTATTAGGAGTCATAGAGTCTTTGTTGTTTTGCATTTTTTGCTCTAAAGTACTAACTATAGAGTTATATACCTCATCTGAGATTTGTAACTCTTTTGCAATAACTCTTAAAATCTTATCTTCATCACTACTAATGCCATTGTCTATAAAGGCAAGTTGAATTAAAAAGCTAATAAATTGTCTTCTTTTTAAAATACTTTTTCCAAGAAGTTTATTTAAAGAGTTTGCTATTTGTTGTGTATCAGCTATTGTTTCTTTTTCTTTATTGAAAATCTCTTTCATGATACTTCTAGCTTTGTCTTTTTCATCAAAAACTTTTGTGATATCATCAAACATCATTCCAATAAGTTGAGCTTCTAATTCATCTACTCTTCCATCTGCTTTTGCTACCTTTGCAACTAGAGCAATAAAGTGACCTAAATAGCTTTCTCTAAAAAGCTCTTTAGAAGCTACTAATTTATTTAATTTCTTTTTTGAATAAAGTTTATAAAGTTTAACGGCAACAATTAAACCAAAAATAACTGATAGAGTTAAAAATGTATTTACTATAAAAGTGTAATACAATATCACAAGTAACAGTGCTATAAAAATCCATTTTTTTAATTTTATATTCAAAGAGATACCTTTATTATAGTTAATTGAAAAGAAATTATATCTACTTAAACTTAATTGACTTGCCCATTATCTTTTGCTAGTATTCAGCATGAAAAAGACAATTTTTATCCTATTTATAATTACGCTACAAGTTTTATTTGCAAATAATAGTACTAAAACAATTTTGTTTTTAGGAGACTCATTAACAGAAGGCTTGGGAGTATCAAAAAGTGAAGCTTATCCAAGTTTAGTACAAGAATTAGCAAAAACTAATCTAAATAAAAATATCAAAGCTATAAATGGTGGAGTAAGCGGTTCTACTACTAGTGATGCTCTATCTAAGCTAAAATGGTATCTAAAAAGAAAGCCTGATATTGTTTTTATTGCCCTTGGAGCAAATGATGGACTTAGAGGCTTAAACCTTACACAAAGTCAACAAAACCTAGAAGAAATAATCTCCCATGCAAAAAAAGCAAATGCAAAAGTATTATTAGCTGGTATGCTTATTCCACCAAACTATGGACCTGCTTATTCAAAAGAGTTTGCAAATATGTATTTAAAACTAAAAGAGAAGTACAAGCTTAAATTTATGCCATTTTTATTAAAAGATGTAGCAGGAGTTCAAGGACTAAATCAAGCAGATGGAATACATCCAAATGCAAAAGGTCATGAAATCATGGCAAAAGAAGTATTCAAGTTTCTAAAGGAAGAACTATAATGTTACAAATTAAAGCACTAAAAAAATCATATACTCAAGGAGCACAAGAAGTTAAGATATATGATAATTTAAACTTCCATGTAAAAAAGGCACAAAGAGTTGCTATCATGGGAAAATCTGGAAGTGGTAAATCAACCTTGCTTTCACTAATCTCTGGTATTATCAAACCAAATGATGGAGATATTTTACTTGATAATGTTTCATATAAAAATATGAAAGAAGAAGATATAAATGATTTTAGAGCAACAAATATAGGTTTTGTTTTTCAAAACTTTCATTTAGTTTCATACTTAAATGCCCTAGAAAATGTAATGCTTCCTGCAAAGGTTTGTGGAATAAAAAATGCAAAAGAAAAAGCTATTGAATTATTAGAAAGTGTAGGCTTAGGTCATAGAGTTGACCACTTACCATCACAGTTAAGTGGTGGAGAAAAACAGCGTGTTGCTATAGCTAGAGCTTTAATCCACAATCCAAAGGTAATACTTGCAGACGAACCAAGTGGAAACTTAGATGAAGAGACAGGAATAGCTGTTATGGATAAACTTTTTGAACTAATCAAAAAGAATAATACTACTTTGGTTTTAGTAACTCACTCTAAAGATGTAGCTGCAAGATGTGAAGAGACTTATGAGTTAATTGCAGGAAACCTAAAAAGATGTTAGTTGTTGAACTAGTTTCAAAGGCTTTAAAAAGGTCTAAATCTTTTAGTTTTATATTTATACTAAACTTTTGTTTAGCTATTGCATCGCTGTCTTATTTACAGTTTTTTAAAACAAGTATAGATACATCCCTTGATGAAAAAGCAAAAAGTCTACTTGGAGCTGATTTAGTTGTATCTTCAAGATTTCCAATCAGTGACATACAAAAAGAGCAAATAAAAAACAAACTTCCTCAAATCAAAGCTTATGATGAAGGTATATCAACAGTAAGTATGGTCGCTTCTTCCAAAAGAGCAAGACTAATGGAACTTGTTCAAATAAACGAAGGTTTTCCATATTATGGTGGTTTAACCTTTAATGATAATTCAACTTATCCAAAAGAACAAACCTTACCAAAAGAGAATGAAGTTTGGGTATATCAAGAGGTTTTAGACCTACTTGAACTAAAAGCAAATGATACTTTAAAAATAGGAAGTAAAAACTATACTATAGGAAAAGTTATTAAAGAAGATAGCTTAAAGAATATTAGCTTTAGTGGTTTTATGCCAAAAATCTATTTAAGCCCTGAAGCTTTAAAAAGAAGTGAGCTTCTAAAGTTTGGCTCAACTGCAAGATATAAATTAAACTACCTCTTTGAAGAAAACCTAAGTAATGAAAAACTAGAAGTATTAGAAGAGCAAATAGAATCACAACTAGATAGAACACTTAGGGTTTTATCACCAAATGATGGAAGAGATAGACTAATAGCAGTATTAAACTTCTTGACAAACTTCTTGTCTCTTGTATCTTTAATCTCATTTTTCTTAGGTCTTGTTGGACTTATATATCTTTACTCAGGTTTTTTACGAAAACATCAAGATGATATTTATGTATTAAATGATATTGGAGTTAGCAAGAGAAATCTTATTATGACTTATTTACTTCATCTTTTTGTGCTTATAAGTATCGCTACAGTTTTAGTATTTACTTTTATAACTGCATCATCTCAGTTTATAGGACCACTTATTCAAAAGTATATTGACTTTAGTTTTGATTTTTCTTTAGATTATATGTTCTTTGTAAAATCTGCTATTGTACTTTTTGTATTGAGTTTATCTATTGGACTTCCTCTAATCTTGCCATTAGTTCAAAGACAAAAAAGAAAACTTTCAAAAGTTATTTTGAGTTTTCTTCCCTTTGTAGGCTTTTTACTTGTACTTTCACACTTTGTTACGCCTTCTAAATATATAGGTTTTTTCTTTGCTCTTAGTGTACTTGTAATAATCGCCCTACTTTTTACAATAGGTTCTTTTTTATTAAAAAGATTTGATTTTACTGGACACCTTCAAATCATAGCTTTATCACTAGCTTTAAAAAATATCACAAGACAAAAAAGAACTTCACTTACACTATTTACTGCTATACTTTTATGTACAGCATTTTTTAGTCTTATTCCTCAAGTGGGAAGTTCTTTATCAAATGTTTTAACAAAAAGTGTAGAAGAGAGACCTAGATTTTTTGTAGTAGATGCAAAAGAAGAACAACTAAAAGATATAAATAAGCAAGTAGAAAAACTAGGAGCAAAGCTAGAAAATGTAGCTCCTATGATACGAGCAAGGGTTCTTAAAATAAATGGAAAAGAACAATCACAAAAAGGTGAAAATGCCAGAAATTCAGCTGTAAATCTATCATATAGAAATGATTTAAAACTAAGTGAACAGATTATAGAAGGAAGAGAGTTTAGTGGAGTATATGATTCAAGTGATTTTTCTAAACCTATTGAGTTAAGTGTAGAAAAAAGATATGCAAAAAGAAGAGGTATTAACTTAGGAGATATTGTAGTTTTTGATGTTTTAGGACTTGAACTTGAAGCTAAGGTTGTAAATATAAGAACAGTAAAATGGACTGAATTTACTCCTAACTTCTTTTTACTACTTCAAGAAGGAGCTATAAATGATGCTCCAAAAACTATGTTAGCAACTATCTCTACAGGAGAGTATGATGCAACAAAAATGCTTTTAAATCTTACAGATAAGTTTCCTAGCCTTACTGTTATAGATGTTAAAAACCTTTTTGAATCCTTTGCAACTGTAGTAAAAGATGTTTCATCAATCACTGAAAAGATGAGCTTTTATTCTGTATTTATTGGTTTACTTATGAGTTTTATTATAATTCAATATCAAATGAACTTACAAAAAAACAATATCCTTAGACTAAAAATGATTGGTATAAAAAATAAGACTATTAAAAACTCTTTTTTACTAGAGTTTGGTCTTATCTCACTTACTGCTAGTATTTTAGGAATAGTTTTAGGAAGTGTTGGTTCATACTTTATAAGTGATTTACTTTTTGAGTCCTACTGGGATTTTAGAGCAGATATTTTGCTGCTTTACTTTTTACTAATACCAATACTAACTATTTTGGTTGTAAGCTTTTTTACATCAAATATTATTCATCAAAAGGAGAATGTGCTTTTTGGTGAATAATATTTATTTTTCACTTAATAAAAATTTTTAAATGCTAATTTTTCTATGTATTTCAAATAGTTATGTTAAAAATCTTATTAACTAGATTAATGGATTAATAAAAATGAATAAAAATATAAATAACTTTGAAAAATTAGCAACTACTAGTAACTACTCTTTTGTAGAAAACCTTACTAGTGACCCAGATGAAAAATTTCACGGGGAAAATAAAAATCCTAGAGAAGTATTTTCTGGACACTATGTATGTGTTGAGCCAACTGCAATAAAAAACCCAATATATATTTCACATAGTAAAAACTTTTTTGAACAATTAGGTTTAGATGAAAATCTTCTAAAAGAAGAAAACTTTATTAAAATGTTTTCAGGAAATTTATCAAGTGTACCAAGTCCTATGAGAACTAAAGGTTGGGCCACAGGATATGCACTATCTATTTATGGAAATGAGTATTATGCACAGTGCCCTTTTCAAACAGGAAATGGGTATGGGGATGGAAGAGCAATCTCTATTTTTGAAGCAGTTTTAAATAACAAAAGATGGGAGTTTCAACTAAAAGGTGCAGGAAGAACACCATACTGTAGAGGTGCAGATGGGCGAGCAGTTTTAAGATCAAGTGTACGAGAATTTTTAGCTCAAGAGCATATGTACTCTTTAGGTATTCCTACAACAAGGTCATTGACTCTGTTTACATCAAAAGAAGAACAAGTTCAAAGACCATGGTTTAGAGATGATTCTCATTCAAGAGACCCTGAAGTTATGATTGAAGAAGATGTTGCTATTACTACAAGAGTCGCAACTTCTTTTATAAGAGTTGGGCAACTTGAACTTTTTGGAAGACGTGCTAGAAAACATGAACATCCAAATGCTTTAAAAGAGCTAGAAGAGATAGTTTTACATCTAATTGATAGGGAATATAGTGAAACTATAGATGATAATTTAGATTTAGAAAAAAAAGTACTTTTACTAGCTAAACAGTTCCAAGATAGACTTACTTCTTTAGTAGCCAACTGGATACGAGTAGGATACTGCCAAGGTAACTTCAACAGTGACAACTGTGCAGCTGGTGGATTTACACTTGATTATGGGCCTTTTGGTTTTATAGATATGTTTGAACCAAACTATCAGCCGTGGACTGGAGGGGGAATACATTTTTCATTTTTCAATCAACCACAAGCTGCACAAAAGAATTTCAAATCATTTTGTTCTGCTTTAAAACCACTAATTATCTCAAACTTAGAATCAATAAATGAACTTGAAAAAATAGAAAATGATTTTCCTAAAATCATGCAATCAAAAATTGAAAAAATGTGGGCAAGTAAACTATGTATTAAAAAATTTGATTCTAAACTTTTTGATGAACTTATTAATCTGATGATTGAAACAAAAGTTGACTACACAATATTCTTTAGGGAATTATCAAATATACCAAAAGATATAACAGAGCTTGAAAAAAGTTTTTATACTAGTATTGAAAATGAAGATATCAAATCAAAATGGAATAGATGGCTAAAAAATTGGAACTCTTTACTAAACATAAATTCTAGTGAAGAAAAAGAAGAGCTTTCAAAACAAATGAAGCTTATAAATCCAAAGTATACTCTAAGGGAGTGGATATTAGTTCCTGCTTATAAAGAAGCTGAACAAGGAAATTACAATCTTGTAAATGAACTACAAGAGATAATGACAAATCCATATTCAGAACAAACACTTGAAATAGAAACTAAATATTATGCTAAAAAAGACTCAGACTTCTTTGGTATAGCTGGAGTTTCTCATGTGAGTTGCTCGTCGTAACTTGTCTTAATTATTTATACATTTATTATTCATCTTAAATATAGGCTAGTTAATATCATTTTTATATATGAGATTAACTAGGTACAAGCTATTAATCTAAATGATGAAGTTCAAATTCAAAAGATACACTACAATAATTAATATTATCTATTTTATTAATACTATTACTACAATCAACATGTATTTTAGTATCTAATGCATCTGCGATTATATTAGCAACATACAATCCTATTCCTTGCCCTTCTGAAATAATTTTTTTAACATTTTTACCTCGATGATATTTTTCAAATATATCACTTCTTTCTGCTGGAGTTAAATATGGGCTGAATGAGATAACTTTAATACTTGTTTTATCATAAGCAATATCATCAATTTGTATTTCAATATCTTGGTTTTCATGTGAATATTTAATTGCATTATCAATTAAAATAAACATTAGTGTTATAAAACTATGATATATATATAACTTATTAAAAGAATTCCCAACTATTCTAATTTCATTACTAGAAATACTTTTAAAAATTCTAACTAACTTATCAATTACTTTATATATATGAATTTGCCTAGTATGACCAAATGTTGCAGAATCTGGATTAGAAACAAAATCTATAACATTAAATTGATATTCTAGTAAATTAATTGCTTTATATATACTAAGAATATCAGGATCTGCATTTTTAATACAATTATCCAGATCTTTAGGAGTATCACAATTATTCTTTATATATGACTCAATTTTTCTTAAAATACTAGAATAAATTTTCTTTATATCATGAATAAAAATAGAATTGTTTTTTTCATTCTCATCTAACTTTTCATGATGTATATTCATATTTTCATTAACTTTTTCTACCCATCTTTGAACAGAATGTAAATTTCTGAAGTATATTTTAGATTGATATTTTTTTTTATCTGTTCTTGATAATCCATTATAATCATTTTTAAAACCATATACAATGAATATTTTCCCCTGAATAGTTACTTTAAAAGATAAAAGTTCTTTATGACATTTTTCAATATGATAATCTTTTTTATTTTTAACTTTCATGCATTGTTTACTTAAGCATTCGTTACATAATTCATTTTTTGTAAATAAAATCCCATCATAATGATTTTCTTTTACATCTAATATAGGATACAAGGAATACTTTATATGTTCTTCTAGCATTCTATTCATTATTAATCTTTTTATATATTTCACTTAAGGTGGTAAATATAGTCATTATTCCTGATGTATCAGCAATTCCAACTCTAATAACTTTTTTTATATCAAGAGTTTTTTCTTCCTTTATTGCTTTAACAATTAAGTTCTCTAACTTTTCCGCATCACTTGCATTATCAACCTGTGTCGTAATAATTTTTTGAAGTTGTTCAATTAAAATATTTGTTGAGTAATGAGTTAAAATAATTTCTTCTAACATTTCTTTTGTATCAAAAGAATTTATAGGTTTATTTAGAAATCCATCAGTTATTTTCCAAAATTCACCTTTACTAATATCATATGAACTTCCAGAGAATGCAATAATTATTTGTTCCTTATTTTTATTCTTTAATGACTTAAGAATATCTAAACCATCTTTTTCTCCTAATTCATTTTTATCTACTACTCCTTCAATATCAAGAATAATAATATCAAACTCATTGTTTTCTAGTCTCTTGAACTTTTTAGAATCAATTATATTCCAATATTCTAATGTAAAACCAAAGTCCTGCATTGTTTCCATAGGAAAACTATTACTATCATCATCAATAACTACAATTTTTATTCTTTTCTTCAAATCATTGACATCACTTAGTGGAATATCATCAAAAGTATATTTTTTACCAAAATTAAACATCACAACTCCATTAATACTATATATAATTATAA
This sequence comes from Arcobacter sp. CECT 8989, assembly GCF_004116715.1. Taxonomy (NCBI): domain Bacteria; kingdom Pseudomonadati; phylum Campylobacterota; class Epsilonproteobacteria; order Campylobacterales; family Arcobacteraceae; genus Arcobacter; species Arcobacter sp. CECT 8989. Next base: position 120,219 of record NZ_PDKE01000001.1, read on the forward strand.
TTTTATAATAACATATTATATATTTATAGAATTGAAAATAATAGTATTCTAAATAAAATATTTTAAATTTATAATATTATACATACTAAGCCAAAAATCAATTTAGTGAATTAGATTTTGAAAGAGTTCAAGGCAAATTAATTTTTTAGTGTAGGAGTTATCGTCTGATAATGACTATATTAAAAAATTGATTTAACGAAGGAATATTTTAAAAGATTGTTTAATAAATTGATTTCTTTTTTTCTGAAAGTAAAAAATGGCTCCGGCACCTGGAAATACCAAATAAAATCAATAGATAGCCTATATCATCGTAAATACAGACTTTCTATGACTTTTCTATTTTGTACTATTTAGTATCCAATAGTATTTAAAAACAATTTTTGGCAATCAATTTTTTTAAGTAAAAAAATTATTTTTCTTAATTTTAAAGAACAACCTTTTTTAAATTTTCAATACTCTTTCAATCAACTCAAATAAAGGACGAAAAGATTCAAATACTGATTCATCTAAATTACTATCATTAAAGATTTTCTCGGCAAATTCTTTTTTCAAATTCTCATTAATTTTATAATATTTTAATTTTTCAAGTTTTTCATTTAATTCAATCTTCCTGAAAACTTTTGATAATTCAGTCTTATCATTTCCTATAAGCTCAACAATTTTTTTATTTTCTCTATATTCTAAAATTCCATATTTATCTAAAAATTCTTTTGAATATAGATATTCAATTTCACAGAGTCCTTCTAGATCTTTATAGGGTAAAGGCAATAGTATTGCATAATGATTATCTAATGATTTAATTATTCCAATATTATTATCAATTCTCTTTTTTACAACTTTATTAAAGCTCTTTATTCCCGTATTATCTGCATCAAAAATTGCTATTATAGGATTAGTTGATATATGATTATTTACTTCTTTTGGAAAGTTTAATAAAGACCTTTCTAACTTAACTACTCCATTAAAAGGAATTATATTAAAGCTATGAGCCTTTTTATATAATACATTATATGCCTTTTCTAAATGTAGTTTATCTGTTTCTCCTTCAACAAAAAGAACAATCTGCTCTGGTTTCTTATCAATTTCATGTAAACTAATATCTTTACTTTCATTCTTTTGTAACTTTGAGTTAGTTGAAAAATACTCTAACTCTTCAGTAATATATTTAATTAATTGCCATTCATCAATATAGTTTAAAACTTCTTTTCTTTCTTCACTATCTTTTGCAACACTACTTTCTAATGGGTCATCAACATAATCATCTGGATACCATGTATAACCAAAACTAATTACTTCTTCATATGATAATTTTCCTCTTATAAAATCATAATAATCAATATTCTCTTCTAGTGAGCGACCTTTTATATAAATTTTAGACCTATAATAATCAACATAACTTTTATATATTAAATAGATAAGAGCTTTCAATTCAAATCTTGTTCGATTATAATTCCAATAATAATCTTCAAAAACAATATACTTATATATATTCTTTCCATTTAATTCTAATAACTTTATCTCGCAAATAGGATAAATATGCTGTCGGGATTCATTATTATTAACATTTACGTCGAATTCAAAGTCTTTTATAAAATGAATGTCATAATCATCATATTCTTTAGATATTGAGTTTAGCATTTTACAAAAACCTAAAATATCTTTATCAAAATGATGAATTTTGTACATATACTCATCTTTACCAAGTAACCAATTAATATTAACAGAAAAAAAACATGCAAGCCAATCTAATAATTCATTAGATATTTTATTTAATAAATTTTTCTTTGAAGATATATCATAATAGGTAATGTTAAATTTCTTCTCAATTACTATAGGTATTTCATTAATATGTATACCATGTAATTCAAATAAATTAAAGAATCTAGTCAACATTAAATCAACATTAAAGTCCATACTTTTTTCATTTGCCGTACTTGTTTCTTTTATTTCATAAATAAGTTCTTTTAATAACAAATTGGTTTCATCTATCTTTTCTGATAAGTTCTCACAAATACTATTTTTAAACAATTTAAAACTCCTTTTTAAGCTGTTACTGTTTATTTAATTACTAATGCAAAGTCTATTGAATTTTACAATAAATTTTTTATTAATTATTTCAAAATATATTTAGACTAAATTCATTGTATTCTTTACACTTAAACTCGTGGAAACCTTTCAAATAAATCATCTATATCATCTAAAGAGTTACTAGTTGAATAATTTGTATCTTCATTATCATTTACATAATTTTGATATTTGTCATAAGTATAGTCTGAAGATAATCTACTTTTAATATCATCTATTTCGATTGAACTTTTAATATCATATTCATCTATATCAATATTATTAAAGTATTCGATTCTATTTTCTATATCTTCATACAAACTATCAATTAAATCTTCTACACTATCATTAACCACCTCAAATTGACCTTCTTCATTCATAGATTCCTCAAAATCAACATCATGTTCATATATAGAATCAGCATCATTAATTAACTCTTCTTTCATATATTCGCTTATCAAATAATTTAATTCACTAGCTATTGAACTATCATCAATATTAAAATAATTATATAAGTTTATAGCACAATTTATTTCATCAATATCTTTATCAATTGCAAAAATTATATTATCAAAAAAATCAAAATTATCAATATTAAAGTCATCTACATCAAATAAATTTACAATAGAATAAAATTCTTCAACAAGTGTAACATTTGAATTCCCATTTATTACACCTTGAACTAATTTATGAAGTAATTTTATATCAATATTAAAGTCTTTAATCCTTATACATTTATCATATAAACTTATTAAATAGTTTGTATTATCAGAGACATTAGAATTCTTTAATAACTCTTCTAATATTGATGAATATAGAGTAGTATTGATTATTTGGTTTCTTTTTAAACTTGATAAGACAGATAATGAAGTATTATTTTGTAATGCTCTGAAATATAATTTTAGTTTTTTTTCTTCTTTAGAATATCTATTTAATACAAAATCAGCTATTGATGGATTGAATAATGTATAGTTATTATCAGAAAAAAATTTATTTCTATTTAGAAAATATCTTACAACTTTCTTGATAACAGTATTAAAATCTTTTGATTGATGTGATACTGATTGAATATTTGCTAATTCAATATATCTATTATAACTATCTATTAAAACCTCTTCCTTTATTCTATTCCCATTTAATACTGTTAGAACAATTAATATTCTCCCAAATTCATTTATACCTTCATCAAAACTGTTCTCCCATATATCTTTAGGATTACTCAATTTTTCTTTTACATACTTCCAATAATCTTTTACTTCAATATTTTCATCTGATATTCTTTCTTCATCAGTAATAAATTCAATTAATCTTGGATTGAAATTATTGTGATTAATAATATTTCTATATCTTTTTTCAAAAAATAACTCTTCTCGAAACTTGTAATTTAATTGACTAAAAAATAAATGATTATAAAGAATTCTTGCCTTATCTATATTTTTTAAAGATTGAATTTTTAAAATAAATTCATTTTTTTGAATTTTTCCGCTTTTAAATTTATCACTAAGTTCTATACCTTGATTGAATATATTTGTTCTTGTTGTAAGAATAAATCTTTTATTATTGTCTTTTTTTATTTTGTTTATAAATTTCATAACAGAAGAATCTGTTTTATTTTCAATAGCATTAAGATATGTTGCACCAAGAAAGTCATCAAAATAAAATATTTGTTTTACATCTTTCTTGTAAGCACTATGAGCATCATTCATTGAATCTTCTATATCATAGAATTTAAATCCTTCTTTTATATAGTGTAAACATATATTGTCTGCTAAAGTACTTTTACCTATACCTGCTTCACCAGCAATAATAAGTATATTTGTACTTTCTATTTTTTCAATAGCTTCCTTATGGTTATTAGTAATAACATAATACTTTGCTTTTTCTTTCATATCTTCAAGTAAAGACTCACTTCTATTCTCTAAAGCACTATTTATTATTCTATCCAAGACAGTTGTGCTACTTAACCATAGTTTATAATACTTTTTTTCTATTTCAGGATTACTTGATAGTATTGAATTCAAATCTTTCTTTCCGTAAATATCATTTTCATTTTTAATATGAGGATGAAATAAATCTTTAATTTCTTTTTTATTTTTTGCACTAAGAGATAAAGATGTAGTAAAAATATATTTAAAAGGATTTAAATTATTCACTTTATCTATTTCATTAATATTATTCTTTTTAGTTTTTAACGATGAAATCAATCCTGAATAACCTGTTCCAAGATAATGCTTACACTGAATAATCTCAGTATTTCCATCATCATATATAAATCTACCATCTATTCCACCATCTCTTCCTGCTTTAAATGTTTCAAATCTTTGACCTTTATCAATAGAAATTAGTTCTATTGATAAATCTTCAAACTCTTCATCATTTAAAGTTGAAAAATCATAATCACTCATAAAGTCACCTTTTTATAAAAACCACAAACTAACTATTTATAATTCATTTTTATAATTCATTTTATTATAATAGTACTTATGAGTAAATTTTATAACTACCTAAATCAAATAAAAACACCAAATCTGAAATATATAGAAGGATGGATTCATAAAAAAGAGTATGTGAAAAATACTATGGATTTATATTTTGAAAATATAGCCAATAGTGATTTTAATATATTTTCCAAGTCAGAATTAAAAGAACTAGAATATTGGTTATTTGATGTTTCAAAAAAAAGAAGAGACTTAATATACTCAAATTATCCATATAACAAACACTTAGAAAGTGAAGCTATTAAATTTAATGATAGTATCATTTTAAAAGAGTGCTTTAATTTACTAAATTTTATTACAAATTATCATGAAGCATATATTATTAGAACAAAACATGAAGATGATTTAAAAGATACTATTTTCAATGTTAGTTTTGATAAAAGAAAAATGAATCAAAGATATAAAAAGTTTGAATCTATTTCTAATAATCTAAGACTTAATAGAAAAGATAAAGCTTCATATACTTTAATAAAAAATATTCTAAAACTACTTACTACAAAGAAGTATGAAAAAAGAGCTAAGTTTTATATCTACACTATTGCCCTAAACTTTAATGTCATTAATTGGGAAAAATTAATATCTTTAAATAAAATAGATGATGATGTAGTCAATATTTTATTTAAAACTATTGATTATTTTATGTATGAGAACTATTCAGAGAATAAAATAAAACACTCTTCAATGATTATAGTATATACATTTCTTACAAAAAGAATGTGTCTAAATGAAAATGATTCACTTGATTTAACTAATCGCTTATGTAATGATATACTCTATGATTTAGATTCAAGAAAAGACTATACAAAAAAAGAGTTATCACAAGATATTTATGTTCATAGTGTATTTAACTATCTTCCTATCTTTTCACATTATAATAAAAAGAATAAACCCATCTATACAAAACAAGAAGAAAAAAAACTTGCTAAAACTATTCAAAATAAAGCAATATCTATTGATAAAAAACTAAAATCATACCCTATTGATGAATTTATAAATATTTTTAGAAATGCTCATATTGATTATATAAAACTCGAATTGATGTATCTTTACAGTACTAAAAACGAAAAAAGTTAATCTTCCTAAACAAAAAAAGTCATTTCTATCATTCTAAAATCTAATCTATAATCCTCCTTGTAATTACATTAAAAGATAACGCGTTATCCAAACAACACATAAAGGATAAACAATGTTAAAACTAAAAGGAATACTAATTAATACAATTGGTAAAAGCAAGTATAAGAAAGATGATGGATTAGAAGTTGAAACAAAAGCAAAGCTTCAAATCTTAGCAGAAGTAGTAAGAGCAAATGGAACAAAGGTAAAAGAGCTTCACACAATTTCTATTCCTGATTCAAAGATTGAGTTATACAAAGGAAAAGAGAACAAAGAGGTTGAAGTTGATGTAGGAATCATATCATCTAAGTATAGTTTCTATGGTCTTTAATCTATGGGGACACTATTTATAAAAAATCTTGATAAACGGAGGTTTATTAAATTTTTTTAAAGGTGTCGCAACAAAAAAGTTAGGGGTTATTAGTAATACCCCTTGCTTAAACACAAGGAGAAAAAAACATGAGTGAAATAAAAAAACTTTATGGCATTGATACTTTATATTTCTTCTTTGAATCTAATGAAAATTATGATGATTTATTTTTAGATATTTTAGACCAAATAGAAGATATAAAAGGAAAGTTTGAAAAAAGAGAAATTGAATATGAGAACAATGATATATCTATTACTATAGAAGATATACATTTAAACTATTTAGGAAAGAAAGAAGGCTTTTATTGGTTTAAAGATTTAAATGAGTTTTTTAGAATTGGATTTAAAGACAAGTATAAAAACAGAGGTTTAAATGATATAAGAGTACAGCTTCAAGGAAATGGTATTTATACCCTTGGTATTAGTTCCTTGATAGATTTATTAAAAGATATGCTAAAAGGGTATATAAGTGATTATATACCAGTTACAAGAGCAGACATAAACTGTTTTATACAGTATGATTTATCTTTTATTTCAAAAGATATGTTTAGTACAAGAAAAAGAAAGTATTCAACTATAAATGAGATAGGAGATGCAAACAGTACACAAACTATCTATGTAGGAAAAGAACCATTTAAACTAAGAATTTATAATAAAGGTTTAGAGCTTAAAAAGTCAAAGAAGTATGAGCTTATGAATGAGTACTTTTTAAACAATGACCTTAGTTTAGATGAACCATTATTTAATATAGAGTTTCAAATGAATAGAACTCATTTAAGAGCCTATGAGATATTAACAGTAGAAGACTTACTACATAATGCAAAGAATCTATTTAATCAAGCTATGGAAGATATAAGACTAATAGATACTACATCTATTACAGAGGATACTTTAAAGCATAATAAGTATAAAGCAAAAACTCACAGCCTATGGCAAGAGGTAAAAGATGAGTTTAATATAGTCTCTTTCTTACAATCAAGTATTTGTTTAAAAAGAGTAAAAAGAAAAGTATCTATTTATGATGAAAACAAATTTGAGTTTGAATATATAGCTTTACTTAGAAAAGCATTTATAAATAATTTACTAATAGATAGTGAATACTTATCTAGCTTATTTATAAAAGCAAAAGAATCACAAAATAAAACAACCTCAAATAAAGAACTAAAGAAAAGATATATAGATATAGAAGTTATCAATCCTGATAACTCAAAACAACATCTTAGACAATTAGAAGATAAGACAATAATTGAACCAATTAAGACTATATCTGTATCAACACTAAGTGATTATGATTTACTTAGATACTTAGAAAAGGTTCAACTAACCCAACATGAATCAAAAAGGAATAAAGATATTTATGAAGTTGCACTAAAAGAAGCTCTTAAAAGAGATTTAGTTCCTAATGTTTCAACTAAGGAGGTGCATTATGAGCATTAAACCTTTTAATACTTTTTTAAAAAGTATAAACAGAAATGAGGGTTACACCCCTCCCCTAAACAGATAAAAGGATTTTAAATGTATATCTCATTTGAAACCCATGAAAAAATAAACACTATATTAGAAAAAATCAATACTCTTGAAGAAAAAGTATCTAATGAAAAGAAGTGGCTATCTGTAAGTGAAACAGCTAAGTATATTAGCTACTCAGAAGAGAGTATTAGAAAACTAATTAGGTCTGGGGAGTTTGTTCAAGGTGTACATTTTCATAAAAAGATAAAAAAGCTTATCTTTAATAGATATGAACTTGATAAATGGATTGAAGGAGAAAGTCCAAAGACTACTACAAATCTAAATATAGATGAAACTATTGAGGAGATTATATCTTCTATTAGAAAATAATATTTTGATTATTTAACTATTATGGATTATAATTACATTTGTATTTATGATGATAATGGTTATCTGAAAAAGGATAATCAATGTCAAAAGTAAAATTGAGAATAACAAAAACAAAAAATGGAAGTAAATATTTAGGAGTAGACTTTGTCGATGATGAAGGAAGAAGACAAAGAAAATCACTTGGTTTGCCTGCTACAAAAGAAAATATTAGAAAAGCAGAAAATCATATTATTCCTAAAATGCTTTTAGCACTTGAAGAAAATACAAGTGAGTTCTTTCAAAGTAAAATGTTAACAGTTGATGAATTTATTCATACATCAATAGAGATGCATAAATCATATAGAAATGAAGATACAACTGCTGATTATAAAAGTATCTATAGGAATCATATAAAAAGTGTTTTCGGACACAAAAGAATATATGAGATAAAACCATCTGACTTAAAAAAATGGCAAAGCGATTTAATAACAATTAAAAAACTTAGTCCTAGTAGAGTTAAAACAGTTAGAAAAGTAATGTCTAGACTTTTCAATGATGCTATAGATGATGAGATTATAGATAAAAATCCTCTACTTAGAGTAAGAGCTCCTAGAGTTGCTCCTCCTGAAATACAACCTTTCAAAATTGGAGAAATTAAAATTCTTCTATCTAATGCAGAAGGACAATTTAAAAACTTTCTTGCAACTGCATTTTTTACTGGTGCTAGAAGTGGAGAGTTAATAGGCTTAAAATGGGAAGATATAGATTTTGAGAAAAAAGAAATCACTATTAGAAGAAGTATCAAAATGGGTCTAATAAGACTTCCTAAAACTATTAATAGTATTAGGACTATTGATATGATTGATACACTAATCCCATTTTTAAAAGAACAATATGAAAGAACAGCAGATATAAGTGAGTTTGTCTTTTTGAATAAAGAGGGTAATCATTATTATGATATTAAAAGGTTAAGAAATACATATTGGAAAAAACTTCTTGCAAAATGTGATTTCAAATATAGACCTATATATCATACAAGACACTCTTTTGCAACAATGATGATAGAAAATGAAGATATCCTTTGGGTAGCTAATATGATGGGTCATATTGACTCTACAACAACCCTATCTAAATATGCTAGATACATGAAGAAACCGCATATTAAAAGAGGTGTCTTTTTAAACTCTATTATCTAGTTTGGCAGTCATTTTGGCAGTCAAAAACTCATTTACTCTCTTTTTTAATTTCTTGTATATTTTTAATAGTATTTTTCTCTAATATCACTTGAATTATAGGTTAAATTACAAATTTTGGCAGTCATTTTGGCAGTCGTTTGTCAATCACTTATTGTTCTTTTTTTAAAGAGTGAAAAAAATTATTTTTATAAGAAATTAAAAGTATATAAAAAATTTGTCAATTGTTGGCAGTCAAACTGGCAATCAATGAAAAAATTAAGGTGGGAATATCCTATTTGTAGGGGTTACAATAAAAAGTGGCTCCGGCACCTGGATTCGAACCAGGGACCAAATGATTAACAGTCATCTACTCTACCACTGAGCTATGCCGGAATTTGTTTTGAAAAAAGTTTTAAATTTAAATAGTGGCTCCGGCACCTGGATTCGAACCAGGGACCAAATGATTAACAGTCATCTACTCTACCACTGAGCTATGCCGGAATCTATATAAAATTTAAAATTGTTCATCTAAAAGAATGATAAGTGGCTCCGGCACCTGGATTCGAACCAGGGACCAAATGATTAACAGTCATCTACTCTACCACTGAGCTATGCCGGAATCTATTCTTCCTCTTAAATGGGTTGGAATTATAGTAAAAAATACTTGATTTGTCAAGTGATTTTTTATAATTTTTATAATTTTCTATAAAATTTAACTCCACTACTATCTACAAGCGTAACTTCTTGATTTTTTAATAGCTTTTCTAAGCTCATTTTACTATCACTATCAAACATATTATCTATGTCTTCTTGTGTTAAAGGTCTTCTTTTTAACATTGCTTTTATTTCTTCTTCTGAGAAATTTGATTCAAGTTTTGGTCTATTTTTATAAGCAATATTTACATTAATACCTTCAAAGTTATTTGCAATATTTTCTAAAGTCTCAAAAGAGACTGGTTTTACATTATATGCTGGTGGTCTATCAATTGTACCAATGTCCACTCTATGTGGTTTGATTTTCTTAATAGCTTCGTAAAGAGCTATTATCTCTTCTTCCTTGTCATTTAGTGTTTTTACAAATAAAACCTCTAATACAAGTATATTATTAGTCTCTTGGCTAAATTTAGCCATATGATCAACTATTTTCTCAATATCAATTCCATCATGTATTCTATCAAGCTTTTTAAAACACTTTTCACTTACACAATCTAATGATAACTTTACAGTATCAATTTTAAGAAGTGCCTTGTAAATTTTTTCATCATAGATTGTACTTCCATTTGAAAGAATAAGAGTCTTTGCATCTTTTTTTATTTTATTAAGTTCATCAACTAATTTTTCTAAATCTGGATATAAAGTTGGCTCACCATTTGCAGTTATTGTAATAACATCAATTTTAGGATGTTTTTCGAAAGAAGCTTTTACTTCTGAGACTACTTCTTCTACACTTGGATAAGTTGTCATAGTATCAACTGTTTTAGCTTTTTCAAGCTCACAGTAAAGACAGTCAAAATTGCATTGTTTTTTTGAAGGGGAAAGGTCTATTCCTAAAGAGATTCCAAATCTCCTTGAAGGAATAGGACCAAAGATAATATTATTTGAATAAGACATTTACTTTTTTGAAACTCTTTGACACTCACTTACAAAGTGTTTTGCATTTTCTACTGGAACATCAGGTAAAATTCCATGTCCTAGGTTGAAGATGTGACCTTCACCTTGCATTACATTTTGAATAGCTTCTACACATTGTGTTGTTGCTTCTTTTGAGTATAGTCTACAAGGTTCCATATTTCCTTGTAATACATACTTATCACCAAGTTTTTCTTTTGCTAGTGCCATTGGAGTTCCCCAATCTACACCAAATACATCAAAGTTTCCGTAAACTCCACCTCTTTCGATAAATGCAGCTACTCCTTTAGGGAACATAATAACTGGAATCTCTGGGTATTTTTCTTTAATATACTCAGCAATCTCAACCATATACTTCCATGAAAATTCGTCATATTTTCCAGGTTCAATTGCAGCAGCCCATGAATCAAAGATTTGAACAACATCAGCACCAGCTTCAATTTGCTTAATCATATAATGTTTAACTACGTCAGTTACTTTTCTTAAAATTCTATGTAAGAATTCAGGGTTTGAATACATCATCTTTTTACAAATGTTATATGTCTTTGTTCCTTGTCCTTCAATCATATAAGTTGCTAAAGTCCAAGGTGCACCTGTAAATCCAATAAGAGCTTTATCTTCTGGTAACTCTTGTTTTAAAAGTTTAATAGTTTCATAAACATAAGTTAATTTATCAGCAGCTTCTTCACCACCAATCAATCTATCTAAATCCTCTTCTTTTTCAATTGGGTCATTGAATTTAGGACCAAAACCTTTAATAAACTCTAAATCCATTCCCATCTCATCTGGAATAACAAGAATATCACTAAATAAAATAGCAGCATCAACACCAACAATATCAAGTGGTTGAATAGTTACTTCACAAGCTTTTTTAGGGTCGTGGCAAAGGTTTAAGAAGTTACCTGCTTGAGCTCTTACTTCCATATACTCTGGAAGATATCTTCCAGCTTGTCTCATCATCCATACAGGAGTGTAAGGAGTCTCTTTTCTTAAACATGCATCTACAAAAATTTTTGACATCTATTAACCTTTAAAATCTATTTCTTTTCTTCTTTTTTACCAACTTTACCTAAGAAGTAAAGTCCTACTGATAATGCAGCAACAGCAAGTGCGAAATAAAGCATTTCTAATGCACCATTATATTCTGTATGTAAAACTCTTTGGAAGAAGTTTACAACAAGAACCATTACTATTACTTTTGCTATTTTATCTTTTAATTGATCTAGTGAAGTGATTGTTAATACTCTTTGTTCATCTTGCATCTCTTGAATATGCTTTATAGGAGATATGAAAAGTTCATAAATACCAAATGAAAAGATTAACATAACAACAGCAATTAGATATAAATCAACTGCTCCAATAATACCACTTACTAAATCTTCGTGAAAGTTTTCAGGATGAGCACTAGTAACTATCGTATCAAAGGCATATTTTGCTACAACAAAAATATCCATACTAGCGATTACAAATAGTACTACTGCTCCTAATAATCCAAAAAGTACAGCTAGAAGAACAAGGTATCTTGACTTCCACATTGCACCTTCAAAGATTTTTTCCATCATTAAGCTTCATTCTCCATTTCAACCCACTTAAGTCCGATTCTTACAGCATTTGTTGCTGCTCCAACTCTTACTTGGTCTGCTACGTTAAAATAGTGTACTACATTTGGAGAATAAACATCTTTTCTAATTCTACCTACATAAGTAGTATCAGTATCAGTTGAAATGATTGGCATTGGATATGCATTGTTTTCTAAATCATCAATAACTTCAACATTTTCAAATCTTTCTAATGACTCTCTTACTTCGTTTACATCTACATCTACATCATTTTCAAATGTAACTGTGATAGATTCAGAGTGAGATCTTAATACTGGAACTCTAACACAAGTTGCAGCTACTGCAATCTCTTTGTGCATGATTTTTTGAGTTTCATTAATCATTTTCATCTCTTCTTTAGTAAATCCATTTGGTTGAGCTACGTCAATTTGTGGAATTACATTAAGAGCAATTTGGTGAGCAAATGCTTCTTTTTGAGACTCATCTAATTTAAATGCAAAGAAGTCTTGCATTTGTTTAACAAGTTCTTCCATACCAGTTTTACCAGCACCAGATACTGCTTGATAAGTTGATACATCAACTCTTTTGATTCCATACAACTCATCTAATGGCTTCAATGACATTACCATTTGAATAGTTGAACAATTTGGGTTTGCAATAATTCCTGTTTCTCTCCATTTTGCAATATCTTCTGGATTTACTTCTGGAACTACTAATGGAACATTTGGATCCATTCTAAAGTGACTTGTATTATCAATAACTACTGCACCTGCATCAACTGCAAATTTTGCAAATTTTTCAGATACACTTCCACCAGCACTAAAGAATGCAATATCTACTTCTTGCTCTTCAAAAACAGTATCAGTTAACTCTAAAACTGTATACTCTTTTCCTGCATATTCGATTTTGTCTCCAGCACTTCTAGCACTTGCTAGAGGAACTAAGTTATTGATAGGGAAATCATACTCTTTTAAAACTCTAAATAGTTCTTCCCCAACGGCACCAGTAGCACCAACGACTGCTACATTAAATTTTCTCATTATTCATTTCCTTTTTCGTCATTGTTTATATCTAAACCATCGTTTTGGTTTTCACTTGTTTCTTCATTTTTATCTGAAAGGTTAAACTCATTTAAATCAATACCATCCATAGTATCTGCATTTTCAATGCTTAACTCTTCATCTTCTTCTTTTGGACATTTTGCAATAGATACAACTTTATCTTTTGCATCTACATTCACAATGATTACACCAGAAGTATTTCTTCCAGCTTTTCTAATTGTTTGCATATCAACTCTAATCATCTTACCAATAGATGTTAATGCCATTAAGTCTTGTGTTTCATCTACAAGTACAGCACCAATTACATTTCCAGTTTTTTGGTGAAGTTTCATAGAAATAACACCAGAACCTGCTCTATTTGTAAGTCTGTATTCATCTACAGTTGTTCTTTTTCCAATACCTTTTTCAGATACTGTTAATAACTCATCTTGGTCATCTTCTATAATTTCTGCATCAACTACGAAGTCAGTATCATGTTTAAACTTAATACCTCTTACCCCTCTTGTAGTTCTTCCTTGCTCTCTAGTTTTCTCAATATCAAATCTAATACATTGACCTAAGCTTGTGAAAATCATTAAGTTTTGAGTTTCAACTGTTGTAATCTTAGCTGTTACAACTTCATCAGCATCATCAAGAACGATAGCTCTTACACCATTTGATCTAATGTTGCTAAAGTCTTTTAATGATGTTCTTTTTACAATACCATTTCTTGTAAAGAATGCTAATGATTTAGACTCATCGAAATCTGATGTTGGTAAAATAGCCATAATTTTCTCATCAGCTCTTAAGTTAATTAAGTTAACTACTGCTTTACCTTTTGCAGATCTACTTCCTTCTGGAATTCTATATACTTTTAACCAGTATAACTGACCCATATTCGTAATGAACATTAAGGTATCATGGGTATTTGAAACGAAGAACTTCTCAATGAAGTCATCTTCATGAGTGGTTACGGCTACTTTACCTTTTCCACCTCTTCTTTGTTTTTCATAAGATTTAATTGGAACTCTTTTTACATATCCGTTATGAGTAATAGTAACTACCATTGGCTCATTTGGAATTAAATCTTCAATATCAATTTCGTCATATGAATCTTCAATCTCAGTTCTTCTCTCTTCAGAGTATTTTTCTTTAATTTCTAATAATTCATCTCTGATGATTTCATTTAATTTATCTTCAGATTTTAAGATAGCTTCTAACTCTGCAATAAGAGTTAATAACTCTTGGTACTCAGCTTCTAGCTTATCTCTTTGAAGACCTGTTAATCTTCCAAGTCTCATATCTAAGATTGCTTGTGATTGAATTGGGCTTAATCCAAATCTATTTTGTAAGCTCTCTTTTGCTTCAGCATCAGTTGTACTAGCTCTAATAATTTTAACTACTTCATCAATATTGTCTAATGCAATTTTTAGACCTTCTAAGATGTGTGCTCTTGCTTTTGCCTTTTCTAAATCAAAAATTGTTCTTCTGATAATTACAGTTTTTCTATGAGATAAGAATACATTTAATAACTCTGGTAAAGTAAATACTTTTGGCTCTTTGTTATGTACAGCTAAAAGAATAATACCAAATGTAGTTTCCATAGGAGTTGACTTGTAAAGGTTGTTTAATACAATTTCACTCATTGCATCTTTTTTAAGCTCAATTACAACTCTAATACCTTCTCTATCTGACTCATCTCTAACTTCTGAGATACCTTCAATATGTTTATCTTTTGCAAGTGTTGCAATTTGCTCAATAAGTCTTGATTTGTTTACTTGGTATGGAAGCTCATCTAAAACAATAACTTCTTTTTTACCCTTAGTTTCAATATGGTGTTTTGCTCTAATTTTTACTCTTCCACGTCCAGTATTATATGCATCAATAATACCTCTTCTTCCAAAGATTGTACCACCAGTTGGGAAATCTGGACCTTGAATAAATTGCATTAACTCATCTGCAGTAGCTTCTGGATTATCAATTACGTGAAGAATAGCCTCTAATAACTCATCTAAGTTATGAGGTGGAATCTTTGTTGCCATACCAACAGCAATACCTTCTGAACCATTTAATAAAAGAGTTGGAACTCTTGTTGGTAATACATCTGGTTCTCTCATAGTATCATCATAGTTAGGAACAAAGTTAACTGTATCTTTATCAATATCTTTTAAGATATCTTCAGAAACTTTAGTCATTCTAGCTTCCGTATACCTCATAGCTGCCGCATTATCACCATCAATAGAACCGAAGTTACCTTGTCCATCAACTAATGGTGCTCTCATTGAAAAATCTTGTGCCATTCTTACTAATGCATCATAAACAGAACTATCTCCATGTGGGTGGTACTTACCGATTACGTCCCCAACAATCCTTGCTGATTTTTTATATGGGCTTCTTGAACTCATATTTAAATCATGCATTGCGTAAAGGATTCTTCTGTGAACTGGTTTTAAACCATCCTTTGCATCAGGTAGTGCTCTACCAATAATAACACTCATAGAGTAATCTAAATAAGAACTCTTAATACTATCTTCTATATTAATATCGATTATGTCTTGATTTTCAAAAAGGTTTTCCATTAATAAATGCCTTTGTTCTAAAATTTAGATATTTTATCTAAAAAAGGCTTAGTTTTCGGTAGTTTTAAGCAAAAAAAAAGGATGAAAGTCAAAAACTCCCATCCTTTTTGTTAAATAATCTATAAAATTATAGATTGTTCTATTTTTTATAATTTACGATGATATTATAAACTTCATCTTTTAGTTGTAATTTCTCTTTTTTCTTCTTTTCAACTTCGAATTGATCAGCATGATTTTTTTCCATTTCTTGGATTTCTTCATCTAATGCATTATGTTTTTCAAACACTTTTGCGAAATGCGCATCTTTTTGTTTTAATTCAGTTATTTCTTCTCTATATTCATGAAACATTCTCAATCCTTATATTGGTTTATTAAATAATTATATCACCCTAGGACTTAATTGTATTTAAATTTAAGTTCTATAGTCAGCATTAATTTCAACATATTTATAACCTAAGTCACAACCATATGCTGTAAATTTACCCTCACCTATTCCAATATCACATAAAACCTTATATTCACACTTTTTAAGTACTTCAGCAGCCTTTGCTTCACATACTTCATCAAAAAGAATAACTCCCTTTTCAAAAACTTTAACATCATTGTATGAAATAGTTAGTTTTGTTTCATCACACTCAATTTGGCTTGCACCAATAGTTGAAGCTATTCTTCCAAAGTTTGGGTCTTCCCCAAAAAGTGCAGTCTTAACAAGTAAAGAGTTAGATAAAGCTTTTGCAGCTTTTTCAGCCTCTTCATCACTTCTTGCACCTACTACTTCAAAGGCAACAGCTTTTTTAGCACCTTCGCCATCTGCTACCATTAACATAGCCATATCATGCATTACAAGTTTTAAAACCTCTTTAAAAGCCTCTTTGTTATATGCATTTGATTTTTTGTTAGCTAATAAAAGAACTGTATCATTTGTAGATGTATCACCATCTACAGAAATTGCATTAAATGAAGTATGTGAAGCTTCATTTAAAAGCTCTTTCATATCTTCTTTAGGAACAGCTGCATCAGTACAGATAAAACAAAGCATTGTTGCAAGGTTTGGATTTATCATCCCTGCACCCTTTGCAACTGCCCCTATTTTAAATGAGTTCTCCTCATCAATTTTTACTTCATACATACAAGTTTTTGGATATGCATCAGTTGTCATAATAGCTTCTGAAAGATTTTGTCCACTTTTTGAACTTAAATCAAAAGAGTTAGCTCCTACAATAATCTTCTCTTTTGGAAGAGGATTTCCTATAACTCCAGTTGAACTCATAATTGGATTTACAATATTATGATTTATAGAAGAGAAAATTTCATTTATATCATCAATTCCTCTTTGTCCTGTCATTGCATTTGCATTTTTTGAATTTATAAGTACAAAGTTTGACTGGAAAGCTTTTTCATACATTTGATAATGTTTAAGTGGAGCAGCTTGAAATCTATTTTTAGTAAAAACTGCTTCTACTTCACAAAGTGTATCTGAATAAATAAAGCCTAAATCTTTGTTTCCATTTGGTTTTAATCCTGCATGAATACCATCACAGTAAAAACCATCAATTTGGTCTATGAAACCTTTTATTGGTAGAATTGTAAACATTTTTATAAATCCTCTGGTTTTTCTTCTAAAGAGATAATTCTTTTTGCTTTAGAGATTGCTTTTTGATTTCCAACTAAAAGTAGTTTTGATTCTCCTGTTATTATAGTAGAACCTTTTGGCATTTGGATAAATCTTCCTTTTTTCTCTGTAATTCCAATAACAGATACTTTGATTTTATCCCTTAACCTTAAATCTTTAATCTCTCTATTAATTACCCATGAGTTTTCATTTACATAAGCTTCTTCCATATCAATAGGAGTATCTCTTTTATATAAAAACTCTTCAAGTACATTTTCCATCTCTGGTCTAATAGCCATAGCTGAAACTCTTTTTGCCATAAGAGAAGGAGTTGCAACAACTTTATCAGCCCCAAGTTTTTTAAGCCTGATTTTCTCATTTTGCGTTTCTGCATTTGAAATGATTAAGAAAGGACTTCTACCTAACTCTTTTTCATATAATCTAACAGATGCAATAAGAGTAATATTGTTTGAGATATTCTTTGATAATGAAATAACTCCCTTAGCTGAACTTAGGTGTGATTTTAAGAAAGCATCCTCTTTATAAGGCTCTTCTTTTACAAAATATGGATAGTTACACTCTTTTGCAATCTCTTCTAAATCATCACTTGGATCTACAACAACAAATGGAATATGGTTTTCATTAAACTGCTTTGCTAATTGAGCAGTATACTCATTATGATAAAAAATCACAAAATGTCTTCTAAGTCTTGCTATCTTGTAAAGCATTCTTCTTTCCTTTAATAATTCTCTCAAGGTACCATTTGTTATTACGTCAATTACAATACCCACAGCAAAAATTAAACTTGCGAAACCTGCAAGCATTAGACATACTGTAAATACAATTGTAACATTTTTGAAATTTGCTTCGTTTAATGCACCAAAACCTGTGTTAGTTAAAGTATAAGCTGATTGAAAAATGGCATGCATAATTGAATAATCTTCAAGATATACATAACCCATAGTTCCTATCATTAAAACAACTTGAATTAAGATTAAAGGAAGTCTTATTGGTTTTAGTTTTGAGTAGATTAATGGATTTAAATCATATTCTGGTTTAGCTGAACGTATCTCCCAGCCAAGAGCTTTTTTTATTCGTTTAAAAATGCTCATGAAAGCACTTTACATGTGCTTTCTATGAGTTCTTTTTAAGAGTTCTTAACTCTTTTGCAGAGATTTTGATTTTTCTAGTAGTACCATCTTCTAAAGTAACTCTAACAGTTCTTAAGTTTGGTAAAAATCTTCTTTTTGTTTTGTTATTTGCGTGACTTACGTTGTTTCCAACCATAGGTCCTTTTCCTGATACAGCGCATCTTCTTGACATTTTCTTTCCTTAATTTTTTTTAGTGAAAAATATTCGCGTATTATATCCTTTTGTTCTTAAGTTTGGTTTAAACAAGACCTTAATCTTTAACTTTTTCTAAAGCCATATAATTATAATATTTTTTATTATTTGATTTAAAGGTTTAACGTGAACAAAATATTTTTGATACTAATACTAAATAGTTTTATTTTTGCTCTTGACCTACAAAAGGCCAAAAACTATAAACAACATCATACCATAAAAAACTGGGTTATGAGTGAAAAACTAGATGGAATAAGAGCTTATTGGAATACAAAGGAACTTCTTACAAGAAAAGGAAATAAGATTTATGCTCCAAAATGGTTTTTAAAAAGTCTACCTAATTTTGAACTTGATGGTGAATTATGGACAAAAAGAGATGACTTTGAAAATATTCAAAGTATAGTAATGGATAAAAAACCCTCAAAGAAATGGAAAGAGATAACATACAATATTTTTGAAGTGCCAAATCAAAAAGGAGATTTCCTTTCAAGATTAGAGTTAGTACAAAAATATATAAAAAAAGAGAAATTGCAACATATTAAAGTAATCAAACAAATAAAAATAAAAGACAAAGCCCATCTAGAAAAGTATAAGAATGAGATAATAAATAAAAAAGGTGAAGGTCTAATAGTAAAAAATCCTGACTTAGAGTATTTTCAAGGAAGAAGTTCAAATATACTTAAAGTTAAAAATTTTTCTGATATGGAAGGAAAAGTTATAGCTATAAATATATCTCAAAAAACGGGTGTACTAAAAAGTTTAAAAGTAAAACTTGAAAATGGAATAACTTTTAATCTAGGTACTGGTTTTACAAAAAAGCAAAGAGAAAACTCTTTTACAGTAGGAACAATAGTTAGCTTTAAATATTATGGTTTTACTAAAAATGGCAAACCGAAGTTTGCTTCATTTTTAAGAGTAAGAGAAGATTAATTATAAAGTAGCAATTATCTCTTCAACTTTTGATAAGGCATTTTCTAAAGAGTGCTCTTTTGCTATCTTTCTATTTTGTTTTTTGATTAGTTTTAAATCATTTTTATTTTGAAGTAAAGCTTCTACTTTAAACTGCATACTTCTATCATCTGGACTTTCCATCATAGCAAATACATCAACTAACTCTTTAGCAGGATTTGTTGCAGTTACAAAAACAGCACACTTACAATACATAGCTTTTAAAATATTTGAAGCAAAGTTTTTACTATGAGTAGGTAATATAAAAATATCACTTGCTAAAAATAGTTCATCTTTATTTGGATAATCCTCTAATAAAAGAATTTTATCTTCTACATTTATTTTTGATAGTTGAAATCTAAGACTTGTGATTTGTTTTTTATCACTCTCAATTACTGCAATGTAGTTGTCACTACTTAACTGTAATACAATAGAGATAAACTCTTTCACACCTGAAGTTTTAAAGTTCTTAGCTGTAAAAAAGATAATCTTCTTTTTAGGGTCAATATTTTGCTCTTCACAAAAAGCTTTCTTAACCTCTTTTGGTTTTTTATATTCAATATTTACACTTGGATATAAGACTTCTACTTTGTCAAGGTTTTCTTGAAAGTTTTTAAGTAACTCGTGGTGAACAGTTTGAGAATTTACAAAAACTTTCTTAGCATTTTTAATGTTTTCTATAGCCTGAGCATCTAAGTTTCCACTATGAAAATAGATATCTGCAAACTCTTTATTTCCAAGGACTTTAGAAAAAAGTGATGGCTTTTTTACTTCTTGAATATTCTCTTTTTCAAGAAGTTTACTTATAAGAGAATTTCTTGTCTTATAGTTTATTGTAATCATTTATGATAACTCGTTATCTATTATTTGGCAAATTGTATGACCAAAAAGAATATGCATTTCTTGGATTCTTGGAGTATCATCTGAGGGAACAACTAAATTAACATCACAATAATTATTCATCTCTCCACCATCACGTCCTGACATACCAACAATTTTACAACCAATTTCTTGCCCTACTTTAAATGCATTGATAACATTTTTTGAGTTTCCTGAAGTAGAAATACCAAAAAGTAAATCTCCCTTTTGTGCTAAAGCTTCTACTTGTCTATCAAAAACTCTATCATAACCATAATCATTTCCAATAGCAGTTAAAGCTGAAGTATCAGTTGTAAGTGCAATACCAGGAAGCCCACGTCTTTCTGTTTTGTATCTTCCTGTTAATTCTGCTGCAATGTGTTGTGCATCTGCTGCACTTCCACCATTTCCAAAGAATAAAACTTTATTTCCATTCTTAAGTGTTTCAACGATAAGAGCTGAAGCCTTTTGTAATGGCTCAGACATAGTTTCTTTAACTTTTAAAATAGTTTCTAAATGAGCTTCAAATTCATTTTCAATTACATTTTTCACTTAATTTGCTCCTTGGATTTTTTCTATTGTTTTTGTAGTACTTTTTCCATCAACAAACTCAACTAGTTTTGTTTGTTTTGCAATATCACTTCCTACTACTTCTTTACCTTCATAATCAGCACCCTTAACTAAAATATCAGGCTCAACTTCTTTTATAAGCTCATAAGGAGTATCTTCATCAAAGATAACAACATAATCAATACACTCTAAAGCTGAAAGAATATATGCTCTATCTTCTTCATTGTTTATCGGTCTACTTTCACCTTTAAGCCTTTTCACACTCGCATCTGAGTTAAGTCCTAAAATTAAAACATCTCCAAAAGATTTTGCTACATTTAAATAGCTTACATGACCTCTGTGTAAAATATCAAAGCAACCATTTGTAAATACTACTTTTTTACCTTGAGCTTTTAATCTTGCAGATATTTTTGCTATATCTTCTTTTGATTTTATATGAAGTTCAATTGAGCTTTTATGTAAACTTGCTTGATACTCTTCAATTTCATCTAAAGTAGCAGTTGCACTTCCTATCTTACCAACTACAACTCCAGCAGCTAAGTTTGCAAACTCTAAACAAGTCTCTATATCACAATCTAAACTTAGAGCAAAACCTAATGAAGCAAGAACAGTATCTCCTGCTCCTGTTACGTCATAAACTTCCCTTGCTACTGTCGGCTTAACTATTACCTCATCATTATTTAGTATGGCAATTCCATTTTCACTAAGAGTTATAAGTGAAACGCCAAGGTTTGCATCAGCTTTTAGTTTTTCAAGTGCTTTTCTTAAAGTATCATCATTTTCAATTTCAATACCAGAAGCTAGTTGTGCTTCTTTTTTATTTGGAGTTAAAAGATATGCTCCTTTGTATTTTGAGAAGTCACTTCCTTTTGGGTCTACTAAAACTTTTTTATTATATTTATTTGCATAAGGAATAATTTTTTCTAAAAGTTCACGTGTTAGAACTCCTTTATTATAATCAGATAATAAAATTGTATCATAGCTAGTAATCTTCTCTTGTAACTTGTCAAAAATAGCTTTTGCACTTGTTGCAGAAATAGAATTTTTACTCTCTTTATCATATCTTACAACTTGAGAATGAGAAGCCATAAGTCTTGTTTTTCTTGAAGTTTTTCTTCCAGTTTGTTCAACTAAAAAAGATTTCACCCCTTGTTTATCAAGCATTGATTTTACTTCATGTCCTGCTTCATCATCACCAATAACAGACATAACTGAAACTTCACTTCCAAGTGCTACAAGATTGCTAATTACATTTCCTGCCCCACCTAGAACTTTTGTCTCTTTTTTGATATCAACTACTTGAACAGGAGCTTCGGGAGAGATTCTATCGCAAGAACCCCAAAGGTACTCATCAATCATCAAATCACCTATTACTAATATCTTTGGCGAATAGTTTGAAGCTAGTTTTTGAATATTTTCCAATGATTAACCTTTTTTTACTTCTGTTACAAACAGTCTTTTTATCTCTGGAAGGTAAGCTTTAATTCCTTCTTCCATAGAAAATCTTGGCTCATAGTCTAAGTTTTCTTTTGTAGAGTCTATATTTGCTTCAGTAAAGAATTGATAAGAACCTACAAATGGATTTGGGATATACTCTTTTCCATTGTCAATTTCTAACTCTTTTTGTAAAATATTTACAATATCTTCAAAGCTTCTAGCTTTTCCAGTACCTACATTGTAAACACCACTTTGTTTTGCAGCACAAGCTTTGATATTTGCTTGAACGATATCTTCAATGTAAATAAAGTCTCTTAAAATTTTATCGCTACCTTCAAATAGTTTTGGTGTTTGAGCATTTAAGATTTGATGTCCAAATTGAACTACCATAGAAGCAGTTTTATTTTTGAAAAATTCTCTTGGACCATATACATTAAAATATTTTAGTCCTACAATTGAGATATCTACACCTTTTTTGATATATTTGTATGAGATGTTATCCATCATAACTTTTGAGAATCCATAGGCATTGTTTGGTTGCTCAAATCCAACTTCAAATCTATCGCTATCTCCATATGTTGCAGCTGAACTTGCATAAATCATATTTGCACCATGAGCAATTGCGATTTTTAGTAAGTCTTCATATGCATTTACATTTGTTTGTACCATTAAATCTTGTTCTTGAACTGTAGTATCTGAGATTGCTGCTTGATGGAATATATAATCAAAGTTGAAATTTCTTTCAAGCTTTTTTAGTAATTCTTTGTCATTTATATCACCACTTATTACTTGTCCATTAAACCCTAAAAGATTTTTAAAGTGTCCAAAGCTTTTTAAGTTTCCATTTGAAAAAGTCTCTCCACTTCTGAAGCAATCAAGGGCAATAATTTCTGCGTCTGGGTAGTTTTCTTGAAAGTAGAAGCATAGGCTTGAACCAATAAAACCTGCTGCTCCTGTGATAAGTATTGTTTTGTTATTAAAATCTATATTTGTATATTTCATAATAGTATTCTCTCTTTAATTTAAAAGATACTATTTTAGCAAAATTTTTATTAGATTCTAAATCAGTTTAATTTATGGTCAAACTCTGGTACTATCTCTTTTAGTTTTGCTATTTTATCTTCACAAACTAAAAGCTCTTCTATATCTTGATTTAGTCTATTTATATCATATTTTGTAGGACTTGCTACTGTGATTGATTCATATTGTGTTTTCATATCGCTATCGTTAATTAAAAGCTCTTCATAAAGCTTTTCACCAGGTCTTAAACCACAATACTCAATTTCAATCTCGTTTCTTCCACTTAACTCAATCATATTTTTAGCTAAATCAACAATCTTAATTGGCTCACCCATATCAAGAATAAATATCTCACCACCTTTACCAATACTAGCTGCTTGAAGTACAAGTTCACAGGCTTCTGGAATAAGCATAAAATATCTTGTAATATCAGGATGTGTTACAGTAATTGGTCCACCTTTTTCAATTTGTGATTTAAACTTAGGAATAACACTTCCACTACTTCCTAAAACATTTCCAAATCTTACAGCTACTATTTCGGTATTTTTGTCTGTATTTATATTCTGAGCATAAAGTTCACAAATACGTTTTGTAGTACCCATCACATTTGTAGGCCTTACTGCTTTATCTGTAGAAATAAGTACAAATTTTTCAGCTTTGTACTTAATAGCAAGGTCAATACAGTTTTTAGTTCCCATAATATTATTTGAAATTCCTTCTAAAATATTACCTTCTACAAGGGGTACATGCTTATAAGCTGCCGCATGAATAACAATTTCAGGTTTATATTTTTTAAAAGTCTCTTCTATAAAGCCAAAATTTCTAACCGTTTGCATAACGGGAACTACTATTTCAGAGTTTAACTCATCAGTAATACTGTAAAGATTAAACTCACTATGATCAACTAAGATAAGTTGTTTAGCTCCAAACTTCTTACACTGTCTACTAATCTCACTACCAATACTTCCACCAGCACCGGTAATAAGTACAACTTTGTTTTTAATAAAGTTTTCGATTCTTTGTTTATCTAAATCTTTTGGATGTCTTGCTAATAAATCCTCAACAGAGATATCTTTTAGCTGTGTTGAAAAATCTTTATCTCTCAAAATCTCTTCTAAAGAAGGTAAAATTTGAATTTCAAAGAAATACTCTTTTAACTCTTTATAAACAGAGTTTATTTGTTCTTGAGTTGCACTTGGCATAGCAATTACAAGAAGATCGTACTTTTTAGCTTTTTCTTTAAAATTCTCTTTTGATAAGATTCTTATACCATCAATACTTCTACCTTGAATAATTTTATCATCATCAATAAAATATCTTACTTTATATTTACTAGGTCTAAACTCTTCTTCAAGCTTCATACCAGCTTTTCCAGCACCATAGATTACTACTCTTTTTGTTTTTTGAACTTTACTTCTATTTACTACAAAATAGTATGAATACATTAAAAAATTTGCAGAAAAGACAAATAAGAAAAGTTCTGAAGCAAGAAGTGCAAATCTAACTTCTCCATGAAAATATGGTGCATATAAAAAGAAAGGCGTAATATAAACTATACTTTTTAAAATAAATGTCTTTTGTGTTGCCTTACTCCAAGAAAGAGAAAAATCTTTAAAAAGAATAAGTGATGAAAGCATTCTTAAAACAATAACTGTTAAAACAACAAACCAATCGAAAGACTTATGAAATATAAAAAAAGTCCATGCAAATGAAAATATAGTAAGAGAAATAATAACTAGAAAGTTTAAAATTCGTTTATCAATGTGGAACATCTACTTATCCAAGTTTTCTTTTATAGTATCACATATCATTTTTACATCATCTTTTGTCATTGTAGTACTACTTGCAAGGCATAAACCTTTTTTAAATAGCTCTTCACTTGTACCATTCAAAAATGACTTTGAAGAATTGAATAGAGGCTGTTGATGCATAGGTTTCCAAAGAGGTCTTGACTCTACATTTGCTTTTTCCAATACTTGCATAATTTTTTTATGTGAAGTTTTATCAAAAGTTAATGCAGTAAGCCATCTATTTCCTCTAGTATTTTCAAGTTCAGGCATAAACTCTATTTCTTCAATATCATCTAAAAATTCTTTATACCAAGAAAAAATCTCTCTTTTTTTAGATACTCTATCTTCAATAACTTCCATTTGAGCAACACCAATTGCAGCTAAAACATTTGACATTCTATAATTATAGCCATACTCTTCATGTTCATAATGAATAAAAGGTTCTTTTGCTTGAGTTGAATAGAATTTTGCTTTTTCAATCCACTCTTTATTATCTGATACTAACATTCCACCACCGCTTGTAGTAAGAATTTTATTACCATTAAAACTATAAACCCCAAAGTCACCAAAAGTTCCGTTATGCTTTCCATTTTGCGTAGCACCTAAAGACTCAGCAGCGTCTTCTATTAAATAAACTCCATACTCTTTACAGATGTCACTTACCTTTTGAATATCAGAACTCATTCCATAAAGATGTGTAATAATTAAGGCCTTAGGTTTTTTATCACAAGTTTTTAAATATTCTTCTAAAAGAGTTGGACAGATATTCCAAGTTTTTTTATCACTATCTAAAAATACAGGTGTTGCATTTTGATAGATGATTGCAGTAATTGAGCCTATAAAAGTAAATGTTGAAGCTAAAACTTCATCACCTTTTCCTATTCCTAAAACTCTTAACGCAAGATGAATTGCTGCAGTTCCAGAAGTTACAGCAAGTGCATTTTTTGTTCCAGTATAGTTTATAATACTTTCTTCAAACTTATTAACATACTCTCCTAATGGAGCTATATAATTACTTTCAAATACTTTTTCAATATATTTTAATTCATTTCCACTCATATGTGGCGCACTTAAAAATAGTCTTTTATTCATTTTTTATAATTCCTCAACTTCACAACATGGATTACCATAAGCTTTTATATTATCTTTTATATTTTTTACAACAACTGAACCAGCACCAATTAAAGAATTTTTTCCTACTGTTAATCCTTGAATCACACAAGAACCTATTCCAATATGAGTTAATTCTTTTATATTCACATTTCCTGCAAGAGCTACATTAGGAGAGATATGTACAAAATCTTCTATATTACATTCATGTTCTATTATTGAACTACTATTTAATATCACAGCTTTACCAATAGTCGAATTTGCATTTATAACTACATTTGGCATTACAACAGTGCCTTCTTCAATACAAACACTAGAAGAGATAATTGAACTTGAATGAATTAAAGTTGCTACATGAAAGCCTTCTTCTTTTACTTTTTTAAAAAGCTTGGCCCTAATATTATTACTCCCTATTCCAAAAGCAATAGGAATATTATTAGTATTTTTTATATCTTCAAAAGTTGGGTATTCATTTTCTCCATCATCAATAAATATAATATTTTCATAACCATTATCTCTTGCAATATCTGCTACTACAAGACCATGACCACTAGCTCCATAAATATATAACTCTTTCATCTTACTTTGTCCCAGTAAATTTTTCCATTGTAACACTACTAGAAGAGCTAATATCACTTCTTTTTAGAACTTTTAAAAAAGTTAACCAAAGTATTTTCATATCTAATAAAAAAGATTGATTATCAACATACCAAACATCATATTCAAATTTTTGTTCCCAAGAAATAGCATTTCTTCCATTTACTTGTGCCCAACCTGTGATACCAGGTTTTACATTGTGTCGTCTTTTTTGCTCATCATTATAAAGATATAAGTATTCAACTAACAAAGGTCTTGGACCTACAAAACTCATTTCACCTTTTAAAACATTAAATAATTGTGGAAGTTCATCTAAACTTGTACTTCTAATAAACTTTCCAACTCCAACAAGCCTTTTATTATCGGGAAGTAGATTTCCTTCTTTATCTGTATCATTTGTCATAGTTCTAAATTTATATATACCAAATATTTTTTCTTTATACCCTGGTCTTTTTTGTCTAAAAAGAATAGGACTTCCCATTTTCCATAAAATAAGTAAACTTACTACTATATAAATAGGAGAAAATAATATTATCAAAAAAAGTGCTAAAAATTTATCAAATATAGATTTAAGCATTATATACCCTTAAATATTGTTTTACTACAACAGAAATATCAAACTCTTTTTCTGCCTTTAGTCTACTTGCTTTGCCCATGTTTTTTCTTAACATTTCATCATTTGATAAAAGTTTTATCTTTTGAGCTAAAGCTTCACTATTTGCTACTGGAACTAAAAAGCCATTAATATTGTCATCTACTACTTCTCTACAACCTACTGTGTCAGTAGTTACAATTGGTTTAGACATAGAAGCTGCTTCTAAAAGAGTTCTTGGTACACCTTCTCTATAACTTGGTAAAACAAATATATCACATTTTTCTATTTGTTCTTTAATATCATCTCTATGTCCAAGCCAATTTACATTACCAGAAGTTAAAAAATCTTTGCTAGCACAAGAAATATTTCCGTCATCTGTATCGCCAATAAGTGTAAATTTAATATTTTCATCTTTTAAAAGCTTTGCAGCTTCATAAAACTCTTTAATACCTTTATGCCATATAGCTCTTGCAATCATTAAAACATTGATAGAAGTTGTAACTTCTTTTTTTTCTAATTTAAACTTTTCAGTATTTATTCCAGAACTTTTAATCAAAATAGCTTTTTCTTTAGATACTAGTTTTTTATCAATAAAATATTGCATATCATCACTGTTTTGGAAAATACAATATTGAGCTTTTTTGTTAGCTTCCTTATAAAGAGTTTCCATTATCTTTTTTATAAGCTTTGATTTTTTACTAGTATCAATATAAAAACTACCAAGTCCTGTAACAGTATTAACAATTAAAGGTACTTTTGCAAGATGTCCAGCAATTGAACCATAAGTATTGGGTTTGGCAGTAAAGTTTTGTAGAATATCTAAATTTAAAGGTTTAAGTACTTTATAAATACTTCTTATTGTGCTTATTTCTTTAATCGGATTTAAACTTTTTCTTTTTATTCTATATTCCAAGGCCTTGATTCCATGCTGTTCAAAAAGATGAAACTTTTCTCCTCTTGGACATATCGCATATACAGTGTAACCTCTTTCAACTAGAGCAACCATTATTGGCAGCCTAAACAAATATAAGTTTAAATCTAAGTGTGATAAAAATGCTATTTTTCGCAAATCATTTCCTTATCTACAGTTTTTTTTACTTTCTTCTCTCCTGCAATATATAAAAACCAAATATAAATTAAAAACGGCATAAACATCCACTTTTGTCGCACGGATATTCCTAAGTTTGCAGTAGTAACGGCAAGAGCGATTGAAGTGATAATGACAAAACTATAAATAAAAACTAAATTTTTATTAAAAATAGGACTTATTCTATTAGTAAAATAACATTTGATAAAAAATAAAAATATTACTAACAAAATTAAGTTTTCCAAAGAAGCAGCCAATGCAAATACAGAATGTGTTTCATAGGGTAACGGTCTAAAAGTATAAGTAAAAAGTTGCTCAGGCAGTGACATAGTAGAGATATCTATCCCTCCACCACCATCTTGGTTATATAATTGTCTTTTTTCAATATAACTAACTACAGAATCAATAGAACTAATATCTAATTTTAATTTATTCAAAACTATACTAGATGCAATCAAAGTAATAAATATAAAAATAGTACTTAAAAAAAGTTTTGTAGCTATTTTTCTATTTTTATCAAACAGATACAATAATAATAAAGATCCTATCATAATACCTCCTACATGAGGACGAATTAAAAACATGACTCCTATTGCAAACATTATAAGCCAAAATCTTTTTTTAAGGTTCAATACACTCCAAAGTGTAAGTCCTATACTCATAAAAGAAAGAGAGTCTTTACCGATTGATACACTCCAAAAGCTTATCCCAGGTAACAATACTAAAAAAAACACTAATCTCTTATAAACTATAGGTTTATTATCTACTAGTTGTCTTAAACTTGCATAAAAAGCTAATAAACCAATATAACCAAAAAAACTATATAAAATTGATGTGTTTAAATAAGTTAAAGATATTGTTTTATACATACTCCAAGTTAAAATTTCAATCATATCCGTACCTAAAGAATAACCTATATTATCATTTATTGCTTTATAGTAATACCTCGTACTATCATTTAAATCAAAGTACGAAAAAACAACATAAATAATTGAAAAACTAAGATGCCACACAAACAAAAATATTGCTTTTTTAAAACTTATTTTAAAATACTTTCTCAATATTTCCATTAAAAACAAACCAAATATCAACAAAAATAAAAAAGTAAATACATCAATAGGTATTTCAAAAAAAAACACTATTTCTTGCAATAAAATTCCTCAAGTTCCCTATAAAGCTTTTTGAGTAATATTTCTTTTGAAATATACTTTTCACTATCTAATTTTACCTTTTCTCTAGAAATATTTTTCATTTTTTTAGAAAAGTTAACAACATCTACTACTGAAACCTCACCAACATAATAAAAATCAAAAGATAAAGGTATTGCAGTATCTTTATAAGCAGAATAAACAGGCAAGCCATAGGCTAAGTACTCTCTAACTTTTAATGCTGCCCCTTCCTTCAAACCTTCTCTAAATAAAGCTAATGAATCTAATCCAATATCACTTTTTTCAATTATTTTTATATAGTTTTCTTCATCCAAAGAGCCATGTAAAATAAAAATATTTTCTAATCCATATTGAGAGATCAGCTCTTTTTCTTTTTTTAAAAGTTTACCTACTAAATGTATTTTTACATTATTTTTATGTAAAAAATTATTATACTTCTTTACTGATTTAATTAATAAATCTAAACCATGCCAAGGTGAAAAAGTTCCACACATAAATAAAATATTTATTTCATCTAATTTTCTAGTGTCTTTTAACTGCACATTATTAGATAGTTTTATACCATTTGGATATAAAAAAGTTCTAGTATTACCTCTTTTTTCTTGATAAGTACAAATATCAGAAGTAACACAAATAGCAGCCTTAACTTGTTTTAAAGCAACATATCCAGTAAACCTTTCAATATAAGAGGCACATGTTCCTATCCAGTTTGTACGAACAGCTTTTAATGCTTCTACTTCTTTGGCATGATGTAGAGATATTCTATTTTTTATTAACCAGCCAAAAAATAAAACAAAAGGATCAAAAGTCATATGTCGAATAATTATCAAATCATATTTATTCTTATTCTTGATCATAAATAACCAAGCATAAAGATTTCTAAAAAAAACTAACTGAAAAAATTTTGGTATTTTTTTTTCAAAATTTCTATTTAAAATTTTTCCTCTATGCAAAGCAACAATTTCCCAATCCAAACTATTTACTTTTGATGCTTCATACTCAAATTCTAATTGTTTTCTTTGTCCTTTAGTTAATTCACGCATACAACTTAAATGAAGAATTTTCACTAATTTGCTTCCTTATATAATTTAGGTATAGAGTTAACAACTTTTATTACTTCTTTAAAATCCATTTCTAATGTATCTAGATACCATCTAATATTTTGATATCTTGGTCTATTCTCATCATTAACTAATTCTAAAGCTTTTTCTCTAGTTATTTGTCCTTCTCTAATTTGATTACTTCTAAAAGTATCATGCTCAGTAAATCCTGCTACTGTATAATAAACATAATTATAGAAAGCTGCTGTACCATCTCCAATTCTCCAAGTAGTACTCGTATCTATCGCTGTCTCCCAGTTGTATCCATTGATTAGAGTATCATCAACTATCTCTTCATCCCATCTCCAGTAATCAAAAATATGAAAATAATCTTTTTTCTCAGTAAAACTTCTATAATATTCTCCTGAAAGGGTATCCCATAAAGAACTATTAAAGTATCCTGGACTCTCACACATTGCTTTAAATCTCTTTGTATGATATCTAAGTTGTTTCATAATACCATGACTATAAACTCTTTTTTCTTCAAAATCAGGAGCAATATCTAAGAAACCTGTCTTAAAATGTGTTACTTCTAGAGGATTTACTCCCCATAAATTTAAACTTATTCCTGTTTGTTTTTTAATATCTTCAACATATCTAAAAAAGTGTTTATCTCCCGCTGTAAGCATAGCCATCATTCCTAAATGAGGAGACTTTAACCAAGCTTCTAAATTCATCTTAATATTTTTTCTTTTTTGAGAAATATCTGCTGCAACAATAATATTTTCTACACCTAAATCAGCACACATTTGAGAAATATTTCTTCTTCCTAAATCAGTAACCATTCCCCAATCGTAAGTATAAGTTACAGGCTTCATTTCTAATTCTTTTATAATTAAGTGTAAGCCATAGCAACTATCTCTTCCTCCTGAAAAAGGAACAATACAATCTAATTCTTTTCCTTTTCTTCTGTATGGTTCTACTATTTTAAATAGTTCTTCTTTTGGTTTTGGATTATTTCTTGGTTTATAGTTATGACAATAATTACATACACCTTCATTATCAAATTTAATAAAAGGCATTGTTTCAGGTAAGATGCATCTTTTACATCTTTTTATATTTAAATCTTCTTTAAACTCTAAAAGGCTTTCTTCTTCTTTATTAAATTTAAATTCAGGAATTAAATTTTCTACTCTATGATTATCATTAGAAATATTTAACTTCTCATTTGAAACTGGTATTTCTAAAATAAGAGATTCTTCTTTTATTTGATGAACATTTTCACACGAAATTTGATCTAAAGCATATCTTTCAGAAGCAAAATATATATCGTCTCCTATGTATCCAACATACAAACTACCATTATTTGAAAAAAGTAATAATTTTCCATACTCAGGTAATACTAATGCACAAGCTACTACACCTCTACAAAGTTCAAGAATTTTATGTGGAAGTTCTGAAATTTCATTATTCTGTTTTAAATGTTCTTTAGCTATAGCAATTATTACTTCAGAATCAATTTTTAATTCACGCTTCTCACTTAATTGTTCCCAAATGTCATTATCATTTACAATAATTCCATTATGAATTGCACAAATGTTATCTTTTACTACAGGTTGATTATCCCCTAAACCATTAGTTATTAATCTACTATGACCTAAAACTATTCTATGATTATAAGGTTTTATTTTATTTAAAAGCTTTTCTATATTGTAATCAGCTCTTGCTATCTCGTATGAATCATCTTTATAATAGATAAGTCCACTTGAATCTATCCCTCTCTGTTCTGAATGCTTTACTAATTTATTAAATTTTTCTTCATCAATTTTTGTTCTTGAAATTTGTCCAAATATTCCACACATCTATTATTTTATTCCTTTATCATTTTTCATATACTGATTTAACTATTTTTGCTATTCTATTTGGACAATGCCAATAGTTAACATACTTTTGTACTAAATTACTTTTTTCATATAATAATTCTTTATTTTCTATATAATAAGAAAGAATTTTTTCTATATTATCATTTTTGATATTAATTACTGAACTTAAAAGTTCTTTTGCCATATCAGAAGGTATAAACTTTAAATCTTCTTCTCTTATATATACAGCTAAAGGTTTACCCATTTTCATAACCTCTACACCAAAAGCACCATACCAACCAATTAAAACTTGATCAATTACAATATGAGCTTCATTATATTTTTTTAACGCTTCAGAATAAGGTATGTTTTCTATAATTTCAATATCAACATTAGAATATTTCTTTTGAAGATTTGACAATGCCTCAAGAATATACTTAGAACCTTTTACTTCTCTATTTGTGGGGGAATGAACAATTTTAATTTTTTCATCTATAAAATAATTATTATAATTAATCTTATCCCAACCTGCAATTGTATATGGTAAAAAACTGGTTTTATCAGAAGGTAGAAAGTACATTAAATCAGGGTTTAAAGCAAATATATGATCAACATTTTTTGAGACTTTTTGGATTCTTTTTTTTAGTCTCAAGTTTTGTTTTATATTATTATAAGTATAAAGTTCATATATTTCATCAATATATTTATTTTTTAATTTATTTAAATTTTGTCTAGCATCACTTCCATTATAAGTAATAATCTTTTTTCCTTTATAGAATGGCAAATCTAATAAATGCACATCGTAGTTTATAAAATCTATTAAAGTAGATCCATAATTAAAATGATATACATCATATTTTCCATTTATTTGAAAAAAAGTTTTAATTCTTGTTAAAATTTGAGAAAGTTTATTTTTTTTTTCAAGATTCAAACAAATATCATAGTCATAATTTAACCAATTATCAGAATCAATTAAAACCTTTGAGTTTAAAGATATTGTATTTTCAGCTTGTGAAAGTCCCCATGAATTACCTCCTACTGAAGTTGGAAGATGTAATATATTCATTAGTATATTCCTATCATTTTAGAAAGCCCTTCATCTAAAAGAATAGAAGGTTCCCATAATTTTTCTTTCATTGTTGTTATATCAGCAACTAAATCCTCTTGTTCTTTACTAAAAGAAAAAGATACTTCTTTATTTAAAAGAAAAGCTATTTTTTCACTAATCTCTTTCAAACTAATAATTTCACTCCCTGCAATATTTATAATATGTTCTCCATTTAAAAAAAGTAATGAATTCATTGCATTAACAACATCATCGATATAAATAGGATTAATTTTAATACCTTTTTTTCCAGAAAGTGTAATTGTTTTATTTATTTTAATATTTTCTATTAATCTAGGAATTAACATTGATGAATTTTGCCCTAATCCATACATAAAAAAAGGTCGAATAACAATAAAACCATTAAACATATTCGCATAGTTCTTTAAAAGCATCTCTGCACTTAACTTACTATTTAAATAAAATCCTAATTTTTTATTTGCATTAATATTCGATATCTCTTTAACAGGATTATCTGAACTAGCATAAACACCACCACTTGAGGCATAAATAAATTTAGGTATATTATTTTTAACTGCCCACTCTGCAATTAAATTAGGAGCAACTATATTAACATTTATCATGTCGTCACTCCCCTCAGGAAAATCTCTAAACTTATTTGATTGAGCTAAGTAAAATATTACATCAATATCTGTTGATAATTTAGAAAGATCTGGAGACATTAAATCTAGTTCTATTATTTCTATATTATTATTTAATTCAAAATTTAACTTATTTTTATCTTTTACTGAAGCATATACATTATTCTCTTTACTAAAAAATTTTACTAAATATCTACCCAAAAGGCCATTTGCTCCAACAATTAATATTTTCATATATTTCCTTTATAAAATTTGTCTAAAAAATCTTTTTTATCCAATAAAACAATATTAGGATATATCTTCTTAACTTTTTTTAAATTTTTGATACTTGAAACTGCATAAACTTTATTATATGAGGGAATAATAAGTATATTAAAAATGCGTTTTATATAATCTTTAGTTCCTTCTTCAGAATAGGAATATTCTTCAAAAAATATATAATTTAAATTCTTTTCTTGAAATCTTAGATCAATAGGAAACTTATTATATATATCAGTTGTTACTTTATTAACATTCAATAATTCATATGCACTCAAATAAATATTATTTTTTAAATAAAAACAAGATCGAGTAAAATCAACTACAATCCACTTTTCTCTTTCATTACAATATATTTCAAGAATTGTATGACCATCATTATAACCATTGTATTTTTTTTCAGTTAAAAAATAAATAATCCTTACTTTTATGGAAGGATAATAATGCTCAATAAATAATTTCATAAATCTTGATACACTACTACATGTCATTATAAGTTTTCTTTTCTTTAGAATTTCTAATTTTGTTTCATGTAATAAAGGATTATCATAGTTTCCCCTTGCAAATAAATACATACAATTCTTCATATCTTCTAAAAAAGAATTCCCTTTTACTAAAAACTGGAAATTATTTTTTTTGGAAGAAGAAAAAATTCGGTATAATCCTTGTTTTAAATCAAATTCATTTTTATTTTCATAAACTAATTGATTATTTGATATTAAACTGTTTATTAGATGTTTTTCTAAATAAATTTTATTTAGCTTATTATTATCAATTTTATATATAAGAACTTCACTATCGTATTTGTCTAAATTAATTCTTTTTTTTAAGAAATATATTTGTCGTAATAAAAAGTTACCTATAATTTTTTTTAATAAATATTTTATTTTAACCATAAATATTACCTTTAAACGTAAATTCTTTTTCTATTTTATTGAAAAATAAAATAGATATGGCAAGAAGGAAAGAAGATACTATTGTTGCAAAAATAAATAAATAAATTAAAGTATTTAAAGAGTCAATGAAATAAACACTTATTATCATAATACTTATCATTATTAAGAAATAAAAATTCATTTTCCAAAAATCATATTCTACTCTATACAGTTTTTCAGAAATATAATAATATAAATACCCTTGAATTAAGGAACCTAATAAAAAGGAAATTGCTGCTCCAATACTGTGATATAAAGGGATAAGTATATATGACAGTAATATTGTAATAGAAAATACAATAAACTGTATATAAGAAATATATTTTGTTTTTTTTGTTAAACTAATTCCTAAGCCTAAAATATTATTTGTATTTTTTATTAAAAAAGCAAATACTAAAATTATTGATAGTATATATGCTTCATGATAAGAAACAGGGGTAAGTAAAATCAATAATGGTTTAGAAAAAACTGCTACGGAGCACCCTAACCAAGTAAAAAATAGCATAAAATAATTATAAAACTTTTTATATATAATTTTTGCATCTTCTTTATCTTTTACAGACAATGCAAATGGGTCCCAAGCTAAGCGAAAAGCAACAGTAAATAATAAAAAAATTGAGGCTAATTTTAAACCTATTGCATATAAGCCTTGCTCAGAAAGTTCTGAATAATAATTTATAAAGTATCTATTACTTTGTGCTATACCCCAATTAAAAAAAACAGATGGAAATTGTGGCAATGCATAAGAGAAGAATAAACCTAAGTAAATAAAAGAAATTTCTTTCCCAAATTCATTTTTTACCAAAAATAAACCAATAAGAGAACTTAAAGCAGTAGAGATTACACTTGCTATAAATACACCTTCTATACCTTTTTCTAGCCATATAACTAAAATTAAAATAAAAATAAAATTTGATAATACATATATTAAAGTTAAAATAGTAAAAGACATAGGTTTTCTTAGCATTCTTAATAAATTTTTAAACTG
Source organism: Arcobacter sp. CECT 8989 (assembly GCF_004116715.1). Taxonomy (NCBI): domain Bacteria; kingdom Pseudomonadati; phylum Campylobacterota; class Epsilonproteobacteria; order Campylobacterales; family Arcobacteraceae; genus Arcobacter; species Arcobacter sp. CECT 8989. Next base: position 156,990 of record NZ_PDKE01000001.1, read on the forward strand.
TGTATCTATTATAGAAAAGAATAAACCTATTGATAATATTTCAATAAAATACGAATAATCTATATATTCATCCATTGATTTTTTAATATTTAATAGTGAAGAGATATAAGAAGATAAACTCCAAAGTAAAATAGAAAAAAATAATGCCAAAATAAAATGAAAAATAATAGATGTTGTTAAAACAACTTTTCTTTGAGAATCTTTTTTAAAATCAAAATAATAAAAATAAACACCTGAACTTAAATTAGCTAATGCAATCATAATCATAAAACCAAAAGAAGTTTGTAATAAAGATATTATTCCAAATTCTGTCGGTGAAAAAACTGCAGTTAAAATAGGAGCTAATACAAAAGAAAATAGTTGTCCTATTGCTGTTCCAAAACCATAAAGCATTGAATCTTTAGATAAACGTTTTACATATTTTTTCACTTAATTTATACCTTATAAACTCTATGAGTTTCATTTTCATAAATTAATATTAGTTTATCAAAAGGATATTCCCAATTTATTTTAGTTAATGAGTTAATATCAACAATTACATGAGTTATATTATGCTTTTTAATAATTGAAAACAAATCTTTTGAAGGAAAAGGATATTCTTCTAAATAATTATTTTGTATATTTTCCGTCAAATTACCTGGTTGCCACCATATTCCATTAGCTTCAGTTCTTGCACAAATATCTAAAGTAAGTCGTAATGGAATAGGCAAAATATTATTAGTTTCTGAAAAATGTATATTTTCTAATAAATCAGATAAATATTTTGTAGAAAAATTTTCTTTCTGAAATTTTAATAGTTTCAAATATAAAATAAAAAATATACTTACATAAACTCCATATATTATAAAAAAATATTCTTTATTAGGTAATAAATCATTTACAAATATATAAGATAAAAGAAAAGGAAACAAAAAGTATGTTGTGTATTCAATATAACGATAAGATTCACCAATAAAATTAAATGTTTTTGTTGAAACAATTAAATATGTTAAATATATAGAAATAAACAAAGGGATACTGTTATTTAATAATTTATCATTAGTATAAAAGTAAGTAATAAACAATAAAATTATTTCGGGTATAAATAATATACCTCTTATAGGTTCTTTAAATATTACATTATACAAATTTTTTAAATTTTTATTCTTGAAAAACCCGACCAAATCTTTTTTAGAAATAAAAGAAGATAATACATGTTTTCTTAGCTCACTTTTAGCAAATGTCTTTTGGTAGAGTTTTAAATGTAGGTATTGAAATTTTAAACTTCGAAGAAACCTTTTACTTTGTAGTATAATAGCTAATATTAGACCTAAAAATAAAATTAAAATAGGTACAAATGAAAAAGTAAAAAATGAAAAAAACAATGTAGGTATTATTAATGCCTGTCTTGCAAAATTTGATGTTAAAAAAGATAAAGAGGAAAAAAGTATTGATAAAAGAATAAAATAATCATTATCTGAACTAAAAAAAATCAATAAAGTAAAATAATAAAAAGAAGTCAAAATTTTTGCTAAAAAACGTTCACCTAAATCTAAATAAGCAATATTGGTCCCAAATGAATAAAAATTTGTTATAGATGTAATAAATAAAAAGAAGCAAATAATAATGAAAAAAGAACTTGAACTATTATATTGAATCAAATTATTTGAAATAATATGTTCCACTAAAAGAAAATAAATAAGTCCAAATATACAAAAGAAAAACAAATTAATTTTATATCTTGATTCTATAGTTTTTTTAGAAAAGAGAGATGCTATCATATGATAAAAGACAGCATACGACATAGGTCCCTCGTTTTTTATTAAAAATTGTTTCACATAAATTGAAGTTATTTTTTCTTTAAATGTTTTAATTATAGTATAATGACCTGAGGCATCACCAGATATACCATCATCAAAATGAAAAGAATGTAACTTAATGACATATATTCTAAAAATATATAAAAAGCATACTAAAAAAAAATATAAAATTAAATTATCCATCACATTCCTTAATTAAATTTGAAAATCCAGTAAAACCTAAATTAAATAAAGCATCTAAAGAAGAAAGATGGGAATAGAATTCTTTATTATTAATTTGATTATATGAAGGGTGTTCAAATTCCTGAAAAATAAATTCTATATTATTTTTTTTAAAAGTATCAGGTTTAATAAAATCTAAACAACCTGTTCCTGAATAATATTTATTACAATTAACTTCTTTACATAATCCTAAAACTAATTCATTAGATGACAATTCCAATAATTCAGATTTTTCTTTCACTAAATTGCTACTAAAAATAAATTTTATATCTAATTCCATTTTTTCTGCTATCAAAAAAATAAATTCATTATTAAAACTACTTAAAAATTTATGATTTTTCATATATATTTTTTCTATTTCAGGATAAACTTCTTTAAAATATTTACTTTTACCATAAGCTTGTTTTAAAGTACCAAGATGTTTTTTTATAAAATTTTGCTCATAATTTATTTCTGTTTCATTAATTAACTGAAATGATTGCCCTGACTTTTTTAAAGGAATTGTTAACCACTGTTCTTTATTATTTAATAATATTTTATTTCGACTGGACCAACTTTTACCTCTAGTTATTTGTACATGATCAAAAATAATAAATGTATTTGTTAAACTAAGTTTATGAAAGAAACCTAACCAAGGAAAAAAATCCGGTTGATGAATTGCAAGTTTAATCATTATATTCCTTTTTTATTAATTTTAATTTAGATTCCATTTTCTTGAGATCATTTTCATTATAATTATGTTTTCTTTTTACAAACTCTTTTGGTTTATTTATAATTGAAAGTTTATTTTCATTAATTTTATTTATTTTTGTTATTATAGAATTTAATGTATTATAAGGGTCACTACATAATTTTTCATAAGAAATAATAATTAGTCTATCTTCAGGAATATTATCCAAAAGTTTAAAAAAATGTCTTTTTAAAAAGAAAATCTGGCCTGCAATTTGTGTAAAAGGATCCATATTCTTAATTTTTATGTAATCATTTTCTAAAGGATAAGAACTCCACCAATCATTAATATTTTTATTATTTATTTGTCTTGCTTTTAAAATAGACATTCCAATATCTAATTCATTTCTATCAATATAAATAAAAAAACTTTTTTTATTAAAATTTTCTAAATTCTCTAAAACTGGAAAAAATAAATCTAAAGGCTTATAAACTAAAGATTGTTGATATATATTTGAAAGTTGATTTATCTTTTTAGAAAGTTTATGTAAATTATCATTAGTAATACTATTATATAATTTATGAGTTTCATCTTTTTCTAAATACTCATGCCAAAACCAAGAAAACTCATGAGGATTTGCAAAATTTAAAGCTCTTCCATAAAATGATTCGTAATTATTTGATTTGAAATCACCTAATACATATTTACTTAAATGAGCACCAACTAAGGGGACTTTCCAAAACTTAGAAGAAAGTTCATCTACACAATTAACATTTAGACAATTGAATAAAATTTGTCCTATTAAAGTTGTCCCAGATCTTGGTAGTCCTAATATAAATAAATTGGAAAACTTTTCAGTAGAGTCAATATTTTTACTTAATTTTTTCTCTAAATGAGTTAAATCAGTATTTAATTGATTTAAAAAATCTAATTTATCCATAGTTACCTTTCTTTATTCATAAATATACTCATAATACCAACTCTCGGGATGAGTTAAAAGATGAAAACAACTAGGAGAGTCATCTAACATATGCTCAATAGGAGTTCTTCTATCATTTTCTAATAGCTTTCCATTATCATAAGACTTCCATTTAGTCCATTCACTATCACTTACATATCTACAGTTATTCCATAACCTTTTGTCATACGCTTCATAAACTAATCCAAAATCTGACGGCTTATTTTTATCCCAAAAATTTAAATTATTATAAGGTGTTCTATCCCCATGTGAAGCTGTTCCATAAACCTTATCTCCTATTAGTAATTCAAATAAATCTATCTGTTGCTTTAATAAATTATTTTTATTTAAATTGCAATATTCTCCCACATCTTCAAGTTCTGTATGTAAGGATATTTCACACCCCATTGATTTTAGTTTTTGAATAATCAGTATATTACTAATTGATAATAAATTATAATTAGAAGCATGTAATCTAAGATAGATACTTGCTCTAATTTTAAGTTCAGTAAATATTTTATAAATATCTCGTAATCTTTCTATCTTAATATCTACATCAATTCTATTAATAAAAACTTTTTTCTGACTATCAAATTCATCTAAAAAAAACTCTTTTAAAGTTATTATTTGATAATTATTTGCTAAAGCTGTTTGAAATATTTCTTTATAATACTTAAAAGTAAAATTATCCATTTAACTCCTTACTTAATTCTTTTTTATCTGGAAAATTAACAAGCACTCCCATTCCTTTTTTTTGATATACTAGCATACTACCTATAGCACAAGCTGAAGCATTTGCTTTTTCTACAACTTCACCTAAATGTTCAACTTTACCACAGCCACCATTTGCAATAACTGGTATCTGAACATTACTTGTTATCTTTTTTATGAGTTCAATATCATAACCTTCCCAACTTCCTTCCTTATCAATAGAAGTAACTAATAATTCTCCTGCACCTGCTTTTTCAAGTTTTTTTACCCAGGAAACAATATCTACATTTTGTTTTTTTCTTCCATGATGAGAATATATTTTCTGAGTACCCCAAAAACTATTTTTTATATCTATTGAACAAACAACACTCTGAACACCAAAATAATTAGAAATTTCTTCTATTAATTTTAAGTTATTAAAAGAACTTGAATTTATAACAACTTTTTCAAAACCTATTTTAAATATTTTTTTTGCATCATCTAAGCTTTTAATATTTCCACCATAACTTAATGGCATAAAACATTCATTTGCAATATCTTCAAGTATTTTAAAATTAATATCTCTATTTTCTTTTGATGCAAAAATATCCAAAAACATTAATTCATCAACTTCTAGTTCATTAAATATTCTAACAGTGTTAACAGGGTCACCAATATAATTATATTCTTTAAACTTTACTGTCTTTACAAGACTTTCATTTTTTAATAATAAACAAGGAATTAATCTAGTTCTTAACATATCTATATCCCTGCAAAATTTTCAAAAAGTTTCATACCAAATTTATGGCTTTTTTCTGGATGAAATTGTGCACCAAAAATATTATCTTTTTGAATAGCACAATCAAATTCACAACCATAGTTTACTTTTAAAATAGAATTATCTTCATTTTTTACTTTCACAAAATAAGAATGTACAAAGTAAAATCTAGTTTCATCAAATTCTTCAAAACCATTAGTAAGTAAACTCTTATTTGATTTTTTAACTATATTCCATCCCATATGTGGAATTCTATAATTTTTAGCAATTCTATCTTTAAAACTGATAGCCTCAGCATCTATCCATCCAAGTCCTGATATAGTGCCCTCTTCACTTGAATTAGTCAATAACTGCATACCTAGACAAATTCCTAGTATGGGTATTTGTTCTTTTAAAGCTTTTTCATTTAATACTTCTTTTAAATCAGTTTCATTTATCTTTTTCATTGCTGTATCAAAAGAACCAACACCAGGAAGTAAAATTTTTGATGCTTTTTTAATTTTATCAATATCACTTTCAATTATTGCATCTACACCAATATATTTAAACATATTTTTTATTGAACCTAAATTTCCCATTCCATAATCAACTATTGTAATCATTTTTTATCATCCTTTTTTATAGGAAAACAATATTTAAGATAAAAGCTCATTGGTACCAAGTTTGCTTTTGCTAATATTTTAAATAATGGTCTAAGAAATTCAAATCTTTTTTTATAGGTAGGATATTCAAACCAATTTTTTGGGTTTCTTGACATCACTCTAATATACTCTTCATTAGTTAAGCCAAGTCTTTTTTTAAAATATTCTAATAAATCTTTTTCTACATTAGGCTCTTGTGAATACTCAGCCCATGCTTCAAGCCTATCTTTTTTACCATTTCTTACTAGTGCAGATAAAGTATTATTTCTAAAGTCTGTATTAAATTTTTGAGGAGCATAAATACCATGAAAAAAAGCTGTCATTCTATTTTCTAAATGATGTCCACCATAATATTTCCAGTCATACTCTTTTTCTAAAAAAGCTCTTGCATCCTCTTTATTATAATCTATGTACCAAAAAGGTCTAATTTTTTTTATCTGTGCAAACATACTCCAAAATAAAAATTTACTAAAAGTCATTAAAGGATAAGATTTCATAGGTAATCTACCAAACTTTTTATGAATAGATTTGATGTATTTACCATCAAAATAGTTTCTTCCTACAGGAGTAATACCTTCAGTAATAAAAGAGTGCCCTTCTAATACATATTTTACCTTGTATTTCCATGCTGCTCTATACATTACTTCTGCAAGAGCTAAATCAGTTGAAGCTTCTATTTCTGCTACATCTGCATAAAAAAAAGATTTAAAAATATCATCTGATTCTTTATTATCAATTACATGGGTATATAAATCTACATCCAATGCAGTAAGAACTTTCCTAATATTCTCAGTAGCAATTGCTGTATTCCAAGTATTATCATAATGAACAGCAAGAGGTCTTAAGCCCCATTTTTTAGCAAGATATAGCATATAAGAAGAATCTGTACCACCACTTACTCCAATAATACAGTCATACTTCTTATTCTTACCAGCTTTTTTTATTTTATTAATAATTTCAAAAAATTCTTTTTTCCCTTTTTCTTGCCCTGTTCCATACTCTTTAACTAACTTATCAACTTGATGACAATAATTACATACTCCATTTTCATCAAATTCAATAGAAGCTACTCTTTCATCATAAATACATCTAGAACAAACTTTTAAATTGGTATTTAATTCTTCTTTAATTATCAATTACATTTCCTTTTATTTTTATAGGAGTACCAAATGCTTTTGAATTAGCAGGAATATTCTTATTTATAAAACTATTTGCTCCAATTATTGAACCTTTACCTATTTTTATACCTTTTTGAATAATGACATTTGGTGCTATATAACAATTATCTTCAATAATTGTTTTTGAATATTCATATTTTTCTTTTCCTCCACTTATCGCCCAGTTAATACTATCATGTGAATAAATTTGTACTCCTGCTGAGATAGAACAATTTGAACCAATTTCTAAATTACCACTTCCATCTAAAAGCACATTTGGTCCAATCCAAGTATTCTCACCCACTTTTACATTTCCTATGACTATTGCACTATCATAAATACTACTACCATCTCCAAAACCTAAATATTTAGCCTTTTCCCACCTATCATTTATATATTCTCCAAATGGTAAAACTCTATTAAATTTTAATTTTGTAATATCTCTTTTTTTTAAAAAAAGTTTTAATAGTTTTTTATACATAAATATTACTCCACTCTTCAAAATTTAAAAGACTCCAAATAAACAATCGTCTATTTTCTTTGCCACTTAAATGCTCATTTATAAGTTTAAACGTAGCATCTTTATCCATATATTTATATATATTTGCATTTTCATTTAAAAGTTTTGCTTTTACAAACTCTATACTTTCACCTTTAAACCAGCTTTGGTCAGGAGAACTAAAACCTTGTTTTACCGCTTTATGAATATCTTCTGGGATATACTTACTCATAGCTTTTCGCAATATAACTTTTCCATCATTAGTTTTTTGCATTTTACCTATTTCATTTTCATTCATCTTAACTACTTTTTGTAAATCACCAAGTTTATATTTAGCTGGTACTTTTTGTGCAAAATCTACTAAATCATTATCCAAAAATGGTACTCTTGTTTCTAAACTATGTGACATAGAAAGTTTATCATCAACTACTAGTAAACCATGTAAAAAAGTCTTTGCTTCAAAATATAAAGAATGATTTATATACTCTTCAGGAGTCTGACTCTTAATAGGAATATTAAACACATTTGCAAATATATCTCTTGTCCATACTTTTTCTGTATCACTTAAAATAGGAGAAAATACATTTTTTATATCTTTATTATCAATAAGCCTTTTCCAAAAACTATAATATTTATCTATATAATCATCAAAGTTATCATTATTTACTGCTTTGTAGTATCGCCAAGGATAACCTGCAAAAAGTTCATCACCACCTGCTCCACTTAATACTACTTTTACAAACTTTGAAGCAAGCTTTGCTGCATAATAGTTTGGATAACTTTGTCCTACTCTTGGTTCTTCCAAATGATAAGCAAAATTATTAATGCATCTTTCCATATCGCCAGATTTTAAAACCATTTCATAATGCTCAGTTTTAAACTTGTATGACATATACTCAGATTTTGCTCGCTCATCAAAACTAAGTTCCATACCACTAGCACTTGACAAATCAAAACCTACTGTAAAAGTTTTTAAAAAATCATTTGATTTTTTAAAATGATTTGAAGCTATAGCAGTTATACTTCCACTATCCATACCACCGCTTAGATAACTTCCTACTTGTACATCAGCTACAAGTTGACGCTCTACTGCTTGAATAAAAAGTCTATCTAGTTCTTCGATATATTCTCTTTCATCTTTTATTTTTTCTGGTTCAGAAAAATCAAAATCCCAATATTGTTTTTTCTCTATTTCTTTACTTAATAAATTAATTTCAAAATAGTGTCCAGCTTCAAGTATTTTGATATCTTTGTGGAGTGTTTTATTTGTAAATATATTTTGAAATGTAAAGTACTCAAGAAGTGCTTCTTTATCTACTTCACTTTTATAATCTTTATATTCCAAAATAGACTTTATCTCACTTCCATATATAAAAGTTTTATCCTCAGATAGATGATAATATACAGGTTTTATTCCATACCTATCTCTACAAAGATAAAACTTTTTATTAAAGTTATCATAAAGAGAAAATGCAAACATACCATTAAATCGCTTGATACATTCTATACCCCACTCTATATATGCATATATAATAACTTCTGTATCAGTATAACTTTTAAATCGATGTCCTAATTCTTCAAGTTCTTTTCTTATTTCTTTAAAGTTATATATCTCACCATTATAAGCTATCCAAATATTTTTAGACAAGTCACTCATAGGCTGATGTCCAGCATAAGAAATATCTAAAATAGAAAGCCTTCTATGTCCCATGTAAAGATCATAATCATGAGAATGTAATTCTCTTTGTGCAGAACTTGATTCAATGCTAGGAAGCATATCATCTATATTTTTAAATCTTTCATCTGTAAGATTTTGATAAAAAGAAATTCTTTTATTATGTCTTGCACCTGTATGAAAGCATAAATAACCTGCATCATCAGGTCCTCTATGAGCGATTTTATCTGCCATAGTTTTTATATAATTTACATCTATAGATGGTCTATTTAACGATAATGCTCCTACTATACCACACATATTATTTTAATGCCTCTTTTATATTTAAAATTACATAATCAAACTCTTCTTCAGACATACCAGCATAAAGAGGTAATGCAATAGATAATCTATCTGCAGCATAACTCATAAGAAAATCTTCATCACTAAAATTATTTTTGTTTTTATAATAACCTAAAGTATGTACAGCATGAGTACCTTGTCTTGTAGCAATAGACATATCTTCTAATTTTTCCATAAAAATATTTCTTTTTATATTGATTCTATCAATTTGCTCTTTAGTAAGAGTAGAAATATCTTCTCCATCAGTAAAAATACAAACATATGATTGATATCCATGTTTATAGTTTTCAGGAGTAAAAGGAGACACAAGTTGAAATATATCTTTTAGTACTTCATCATATTTTGATGCAACTACTCTTCTACCATTCAGAATATACTCTTTTTTATTCATTTGACAAACCCCAAGTGCACCTTGCATATCTGTCATTCTATAATTATACCCTCTCATAGTAAAGTCAGGTAATAAAGAACCACCTTTTTCTTTGTGTCTTTGAAGGTCAGATTTACTTGCACCATGGTCTTTTAACTGAGATACTCTAATTGCAATATCTTCATCACTAGTAATTAACATACCACCTTCACCCGTACATATTGATTTTCTTGGATGAAAAGAAAAACAACCACAGTCTCCAAAAGTACCAGAGTGTTTATCTCCAATCCAACCATCAAAACCACAAGCACTATCTTCAATAACTTTCAAGTTATATTTTTTAGCTAAGTTTATAATATATGGCATGTTTGAGCAAAGTCCAAATAGATTTACTGGCATTATTGCTTTAATTGAATTATCACCTTTTATTAAGTCTTCTAATTTTGTTTCATCAATATTAAATGTTCTTAAATCAATATCACAAAATACAACTTCTGCACCAGTATATTCAACTGCATTTGCACTTGCCACATAAGTAAAAGAAGGAACAATTACTTTATCTCCTCTTTTAATACCCATAGCTTCAAGTCCTAAGTGCAAGGCAGTAGTACAACTTGTTGTAGCATGAGAATACTTAGCACCAGTAAACACACTAAACATTTCTTGAAATTTAGCTACATTGGGTCCTTGTACAACCCAACCAGTTTCAAGAGGTTTAACCATTGCTTCTTTTTCTTCATCACCAAAAATTGTTTTTGTAATAGGGATATTCATTTTCATAGATTAACCTCTAATTCCTTTACTCTCTCTCCAACTAATTAAGGCCTTTAATCCATCTTCTAAAGAGTACTTATATTTAAACCCAAGCTCTTTTTCTGCTTTTTCTCTTGATCCAATTCTATTTTGAACTAGTTGTCTAGCATCATCTTCACTATAAGGAATATAATTGATTTTTAAATTAGACTCCTTTAATTTTAACATTGTTTCACACAGTGTTTTAATAGTAGTTTGGATCTCTGTTCCAACATTATAGTATCCAAGTTTTACATCTGATTTAGCTGCAGATATATTACATCTTGCAATATCTTCGACATAAATAAAATCATATGCCTGACTTCCATCACCATTTACAGTAGGTTCTTCATTTCTATCAATTTTATTTAAAACAATAGGAACTACCCCACTATAAACAGCATGTTGATCTTGTCCTGGACCATATACATTCATGTATCTAAGTCCAACAATTTCTAAACCATATCTATCATTATAAGCTGTACACATTGCTTCACCAGCTATTTTTGTTGCACCATAGAAATTTTTATTATTGAAAGGATGGTCTTCTGTCATTGGAACTTGTACAGCATCTCCATAAACAGACGCAGAAGAACTATAAATTAATTTTTTAACTTTATGTTTTACACAAGCTTCTAATACATTAAAAGTACCAGCAATATTTACATCAAATGCTGTTCTTGGAAAATCTTTACAATGTAAAAGCCACATAGCAGCTAAATGAAATACATAATCTACACCTTCCATAGCTTTATCTAAAATATCAACTTCTCTTACATCTCCACCATAAGGGAAGATTGAACATCTTGAATCTTTTAAACTATCTTCAAGATTTTCCATCTTTCCACGGGTAAAATTATCATAAATAATAACTTCTTTTACAGGTTCTTTTAATAATTCACTTACAACAAAACCACCAATAAAACCTGCTGCACCTATAACTAAAACTCTTGCATTTTCTAATTTATTCATTATTATTTCCTTTATTTTTTTCAATTTCATTAACTACATATTTTGCGAAAGCAAAACTACAAGTAAATGCAGGGCTTACTGCATTTAAAATATGAGTTGAGTTTTTGCTGTGTTCAAGTACAAAATCTTGAACCAATTCATTTGTTTTTTTATTTAATAACTGAGCCCTTATTCCAGCAGGAATTGGCGTAAAGTCATTTCCTATACTTTTAACCATATCTTTTGCTTTTTGGATAAAAATATGTGATTGATAATTTTTCATTTCTTCAATTGCTAATTTTCTAAAATTAAAACTATTTTGAATAAACAACTTAGTTTCGAAGTATAGTATTTCAATCATTTCTTTAAAATTAAAATTACTTAAACCTTTATAGTTTTCTCTCCAAAAGGCTGGAATAGCAGTAGGTCCTATTTTTATACTTCCATCTACTGTAATTGTATAATGAACACCTAAAAAAGGATTTGCCAAATTTGGTACAGGATATATATTTGTTTTAATATCACTTTTATTTGTTGCATATTTTAAATAAATCCCTTTAAAAGGTAGTAAAGTGTAATCTTTTGCTAAACCAAATCTTTGAGCAATTTTATCTGCATATGCTCCTGCACAATTTATTAAATATTTATATTCTAAATCACTATTTTCAAAAGAAGTATTAAAATAAAAATTTATTCCTTTTTCTTTTAAAACCTCTTTTAATTTATAACAAACTTCTTTTGGATCTACACTTGCAGTATTTGGAGAAAAAAGTGCTTTTTTATAAGTTTTAATATTTGGATCAATTTTTGATACTTCTTCTTCACTTATAATTTTTGTCTCAACTCCATTTATTTCTGCTCTTTTTTGAAGTTCATATATCCCTTGAACTTCTTTTTCATTTTTTGCTACAACTATTTTCTGAGTTTCATTTACAAAAATACTATTCTTTTTGCAAAACTCTTTCATTAGTCTATTTCCATCTACTGTAAATTTTGCTTTTAAACTATTTGCAGTGTAATAAAAACCTGCATGAAGAACTCCACTATTTCTTCCACTTGCATGTTTTGCTACATCTTCTTCTTTATCAATAATAGCTATTTTTAAAGAAGAATTTCTTTCTTTTAGTTCATAGGCAATTGTCATACCTATAATACCTGAGCCAACTATTAAATAATCATAGATCATCTACTAAATATTCTCACTAATATATTCTATTTCTTCATCTGTTAAATAAGGATTCATTGGTAAGCTCATAATCTCTTCTGAAACTATTTCAGAGATAGGGAAAGCACCTTTTTTATATCCTAGGCATTCAAAACATTCCTGAAGATGCAATGGCATAGGATAATGCACTGCTGTTGGTATACCATTCTCTTTTAGAGAGGATTGTATATTATCTCTATTTTTTACTCTTACTGAGTATTGTGCCCAAGCGGAAGTTGCATTTTTATCAACAAAAGGTAAAATCAAATCTTTTCTAGATAAAGCTTTTGTATATTTACTTGCCACTTCTTGTCTTAGAGCTAAATCTTTTTCATAATATTTTAATTTTACATTTAGAATTGCAGCTTGAATAGTATCAAGTCTTCCACCCATACCAATATATTTGTGATGATACCTTTTGCTTTGTCCATGAACTCTTAATGATTTCATTTTTTCGGCTATCTCTTTATTATCAGTAAAAACTGCTCCTCCATCACCAAAACATCCAAGTGGTTTTGCAGGGAAGAAAGAAGTAGTTGAAATATCTCCCCATGCAGAATCTGTTATTGCATTAAAAGTAGAACCAAAACTTTGTGCACCATCAATTATCACTTTTAAATTATGTTTATTTGCAATATTTTGAATTTTTTCCATATCCGATGGTTGTCCATAAATAGATACAGGAATTATTGCTTTAGTTTTAGGAGTAATTTTATCTTCTATTAAATCTGGATTAATATTATAAGTCTTTTCATCGATATCAACAAAAACAGGAACTGCTCCTAAAAAAGCAATTGTCTCTGCCGTTGCTATAAATGTAAAAGGTGTAGTAATTACTTCATCACCAGGTTTTATATCAAGTGCCATCATAGCAAGAAGTAAAGCATCTGTACCAGAACTACATGAGATTGCATATTTAGCACTAGTAAACTCTTGAAGTGAGTTTTCCAATTGACTAATTTCCTCACCCATTATGTAGTTTGATTTATTTAAAACAGCATGTATAGCTTCATCTATTTCTATTTTGTATAATTGGTACTGATCTTGTAATTTTGCAAAATCTATTTTATGCATAGCAATTCCTCTTAATCATCATAATTAAATTATTCCTCTACCAAAGTTACTTCATCATTTTGAAGTCTATATTTACTATTATCAAATGAATCTATAGCGATGTAGTTTTCATCAAACTCTAATCTATTTCCAGAAATAGAAACCCATCCAATTTGCCTTGCAGGAACACCAACCATAAGTGCAAAATCTTTCACATCTTTATTTATTACAGAACCTGCTCCAACTAAAGCATATTTACCAATTGTATTACCACATACTACTGTTGCATTTGCACCAATTGAGCAACCTTTTTTAAGAAGTGTTACTTTAAACTCTTCTTTTCGTACTATAAATGACCTTGGATTAATAACATTTGTAAAAACCATTGAAGGTCCTAAAAAAACATCGTCTTCTACTTCAACACCTTCATAAATAGAAATATTGTTTTGAACTTTAACACCATTTCCAATATTTACTTTTGGTCCAACAACACAATTTTGTCCAAAAGAACAATTATCTCCAATTGTTGTACCACTTAATACATGAGAGAAATGCCATATCTTAGTATCATTACCTATTTTTACATTATCATCAATATAAGATGATTCATGGGCAAAATAATTAGACATTAGATAATCTTTTTACAAAAAGGATGATAATCATCTTTTAATCCAATAGGTGTCGTTTTTCTAATTTGAGACACAATATCTATTGACCCATAAGCTTCATCTAATCCAAACCCATTACCAGATAAGATCTCTTCATAAGACCTTGTATGTAAGTCTTTAAATCCACCAGAGAACTCTATCTCTTCACCTTCAACAGTGATTGATCTAAATGTAGTTTGCCCTTGTGCTTTTATTTCTTCTGGAATATAATCATAATTTACAGATAAAAACCATCTTACATTTGCATTTTTAAGTCTTAATAATCCTGCATTTGCATCTGGCTGTTTTAAGTGAACAATATTCTCTTTTACTTCACCAAAAATCCAAGATAACATATCATAAAAATGTACACCAATATTAGATGCAATTCCTCCAGACTTATCTTCATCACCCTTCCATGATACAAAGTACCACTTTCCTCTACTTGTAAGATAAGTTAAATCAATATCATAAATCTTATTTGGATTCTCTTCTAACTCTTGTTGAACTTTCTCTTTTAAAGTAATAATTGAAGGATGTAATCTTAATTGTAAAATATTATTTACTTTTTTACCTGTTTCATCTTCTATTATTTTTAACTGATCAATATTGTGAGGATTTAATACTAATGGTTTTTCACAAATTGCATCACAACCACTTTTAAGTGCAAATCTAATATGTGCATCATGAAGATAATTTGGAGTAGTAATTCCTATATAGTCTATTTTCTTCTCATTTTCTCTATGATACTTATCAATAAATCTATCAAACCTTTCAAACTCTGTAAAAAAACTTGCTTGAGGGAAATGAGAATCCATGATTCCTATTCCATCATAAGGGTCAAGTGCAGCAACTAGTTCATTCCCTGTTTCTGTAATAGCTTTCATATGTCTTGGTGCAATATATCCTGAAGCACCAATTAATGCAAATCTTTTTTTACTATTAGGCATTTAGTGCCTCCTTGCATTGAACTTTAGTTCTTATATTCATTTTATAACTTCCCATCACTTTCTTCTAAAATTGATTTAATATCATAAACAACTGTATCCTTTAAGTTTGAAAAACTTAAATCTTTAAATTCATTATGAGCTACGGCTAATATAATTCCATCATATTTTTCTAATTCTAAATTTGATTTTAAATCTAGCTTATACTCTTCTTTTACTTCTGCTTTATCTGCCCAAGGGTCATAAACATCAATATTGCATCCAAACTCTTGTAACTCTTCAATTACATCAATTACTCTAGAGTTTCTAGTATCTGGACAATTTTCTTTAAAAGTAATTCCTAAAACTAATACATTAGAGCCTTCAATTTTATGTCCTTTTTTAATCATTAGTTTAATAACTTGATTTGCCACATAGATTCCCATATTATCATTAAGTCTTCTACCTGCTAAAATTATTTCAGGGTTATAACCAATACTTTGAGCTTTATGTGTTAAATAATAAGGGTCAACACCAATACAATGTCCACCTACAAGTCCTGGCTTAAATGGTAAAAAATTCCATTTAGTACCTGCTGCTTCTAATACAGCATTTGTGTCAATATCTAACTTATTAAATATTATTGCTAACTCATTTACAAAAGCAATATTAATATCTCTTTGAGAATTTTCTATAACTTTTGCTGCTTCTGCTACTTTTATTGTTGGAGCTAAATGAGTACCAGCAGTAATAATACTTGAATATAAATCATCAACTTTTCTCCCAATTTCAGGAGTGCTTCCAGAAGTTACTTTTAAAATTTTGGTAACTGTATGTTCCTTATCTCCTGGATTGATTCTTTCAGGAGAATATCCACAATAAAAATCTTCATTAAATTTTAAATTAGATTTTTTTTCTAATACAGGAACACAATCCTCTTCTGTAGCTCCAGGATATACAGTAGATTCATAAATAACAATATCACCTTTTTTTAAAACTTTTCCTACTGTTTCAGAAGCTTTAATCAAAGGAGTAAGAACAGGTCTTTTGTTGTCATCAATTGGAGTCGGAACAGTTACAATGAAGATATTACAATCTTTTATATCATTTATATTTAATGTATATTTTATTCCATTGGACAATGATTCTTTTACTTGATCTTCTGATAATTCTAAAGTTCTATCAAAACCTCTATTTAACTCATCAATTCTCCAATCAGAAATATCAAATCCTACTACTTCATACTTTGATGAAAAAGCATGAGCTAAAGGAAGTCCTACATAACCTAAGCCGATAACACAAATTTTATTCATTATTTATTTCCTTCATTATATTTAAAAAACTCTAAGTACCAATCAACAAACTTATTAACTCCATCTTGGATTGATGTTGATGGTTTATAATTTAAGTCATTAACTAGATCATCAACATCAGCATATGTTGCAGGAACATCTCCTGCTTGTATTGGTAGCATATTTTTTTCTATTTTTTTACCTAATTTATTTTCAATAGCTTCTATAAAGTCCATAAGTTTTACAGGGTTATTATTTCCTATATTGTAAACTTTATAAGGAGCACTTGAAGTAGAAACTTCTCCTGTTTTACCATTCCAAGTTTCATCTGCTTTTGCTGGATTATCTATCACTCTAATAATCCCTTCTACAATATCATCTACATAAGTAAAATCTCTTAGCATCTCACCATTATTAAATACATCTATCTTTTCCCCTTCTAAAGCTGCTTTAGTAAATAAAAAAAGTGCCATATCAGGCCGTCCCCAAGGTCCATAAACAGTAAAGAATCTAAGTCCTGTTGTTGATATATTAAAAAGGTGAGAATAAGTATGAGCCATAAGTTCATTTGACTTTTTACTTGCAGCATAAAGAGAAATAGGATGATCAACATTATGATTTGTACTAAAAGGAAGTTCTTCATTTAATCCATAAACTGAAGAACTTGAAGCATATGATAAATTTTTAACATCATTATGCCTACAAGCCTCAAGGATATTCATAAACCCAATAATATTTGAATCCATATAAGCATCAGGATTTGTTAATGAATATCTTACTCCTGCTTGCGCTGCAAGATTACATACTGCATCAAACTTCTCTTTTTCAAAAAGTTGCATCATTGCTTCTTTATCTTCTAAATTTAATTTTATAAATTTATATTTTTGATTCAGAGAAGAAGCAATTATTTTACCATAAGGTATATTTTCACTTTCTTCTAAAGAGTCAATAATTCCAGTTCTTTGAAGTCTTCCATATTTTACATTTTGGTCATAGTAGTCATTTATATTATCTAAACCTACTACTTCATCTCCTCTTTCAAGAAGTTTTACTGCTAAATGACTTCCAATAAAACCAGCTGTTCCTGTAACTAATATTTTCATAATACTCCTATTTCACAATAAACCAAGGGCTTAATAACTTTTCTTTATTATATATAACTGGAATATTTGACTCATATTGATACGTCATTTTTCCAGCACTTCTTACTACTGCATCAGCTGCAGCTGTATCCCACTCCATAGTTGGAGCTAGTCTTGGATATATATCTGCTACACCCTCTGCTACCATACAAAGTTTTAGACTAGATCCTTTTGAAACTTGTTCTATTTCTTTTGTATCTAAGTTATTTATAAAATCTTGTGTTTCAGAAGATAGATGCGATTTTGATGCAACTACAAATAATTTTTCTTTGGGAGTGTTATTCATTTTTAAAGGAAGTTTCTCTTCATTTTTAAAAGAGTTTGTTCCATCACTGTAATACATATCATTTAGGGCAGGAGCATATACTACACCTAAAATAGGAGTATCTTTATAAATTAGTGCAATATTTACAGTGAATTCTCCATTTTTTTTAATAAACTCTTTTGTTCCATCTATTGGATCTACACAAAAGTAGTATTCCCAATCTTTTCTTATATGGTATGGTGTTTGCTTATTCTCTTCACTCATTATTGGAATATTTGGATATAGTTTATTTAAAGAATTACAAATAAGTTCATTTGACTTTGTATCTGCTTCTGTAAGTGGAGATTTATCATCTTTATAATCTATTTGAAAATCTTTATTATAAATCTCCATAATGAGTTTTCCAGCTTCTAGTGCTATTTGTTTTAAGTCTTCTATTTTTACACCATTATATTGCATAATCGTTTTCATCTCCTTGGATATAACCATGTTTTATTAAGTGATTTATTACTATGTCTGTACACTCTTGAACACTATATTTATCTGTATTTATATGAATATGTGGCTCTTCTGGTTTTTCATAAGGAGAAGAGATACCAGTAAAATTTTTAATAGCACCTTCTCTTGCCTTTTTATACAATCCTTTAGGATCTCTACTTTCGCATATTTCAAGGGGTGTATCTACAAATATCTCTAAAAATTCATCATATTTTACAAGGGATTTAGCAATTTGTCTATCTGATCTAAAAGGAGATATAAATGCAGTTAAAACTATAAGTCCACTATCTACAAATAATTTACTTACTTCTCCTATTCGTCTTATATTTTCTATTCTATCAGGTTCAGAGAAACCTAAGTCTTTATTTAATCCATGTCTTACATTATCACCATCAAGAAGGTATGTTTTTCTTCCTCTTTTAAAAAGTTCTAGCTCTACTGCATTAGCAATAGTTGATTTCCCTGAACCGGAAAGTCCTGTAAACCAAAGAATACAAGGTTTTTGAGAAAGAATTCTTGCTCTATCCTCTTTTTCCACTTGTTGTTTATGCCATACTATATTTTGATTTGTTTCATGTTTTTTTTCTATCATTTCATATACTTCTTTTTTACAAATTTCATAATTATTTTTACAGCTTCATCAACTGCAACTTCATCAGTATCTATAATTATTTCTGCATGCTGTGGTTCTTCATATACATCATTTATACCTGTAAAGTTCTGATACTCACCCTTTAAAGCTTTTTCATATTTGCCTTTTGTATCTCTTTTTTTACAAGTTTCAATATCTGCTTTTACATAAACTACAATATTATTCTGAACCATTTCACGTATAGCTTTTCGTGACTCTTTATATGGACTTACAAAAGATGCTACAGTTGATACTGAATTTTTTTGTAATGTTTTTATAAGATGTCCAATACGATGCATATGCCGATTTCTATCTTCTCTAGTATATCCAATATCTGGTATTACATCTCTTATATCTTTTGAATCTAATCTTTCAATTGGAATATCAAGTTTTTCTAACTCTTCATAGACTGCATTTGCAATAGTCGTTTTACCTGAAAGGGGAAGTCCGGTAAACCAAAGATTAAAAGGTTCTATTTTTTTTCTTCCCCATTTTATCTTAAACCAAGCTCTTTCATGTGCCCAATAAAGAGCTATCTTTGCCACCCACTCTAAAGCACCTGCTGCAATTGCTAAATCAAGTCTTCCAAAAAACACATATACTATGATAATAGTGGTAGTTGTTGCAACTACTCTCCAAGAAAAACCTTTTACTAATGATCTTTTGTTTGTGTCTCTATACAATTTTTAAACTCTAACTATCACTATTAAATATATCTCTAGTATAAACTTTTTCTTTTACATCCATTATTGAGTCACTGAGTCTATTTGCAATTATTACATCACTTAAAGATTTAAACTGGTCTAAACATTTTATTACTTTAGAATTAAAATATGTGTCATCATTTAAAGATGGCTCATAAACAATTACTTCTATTCCTTTTGCTTTTATTCTTTTTATAACTCCCGCAATTGCAGAACTTCTAAAATTATCACTGCCCTGCTTCATAACTAATCTATATACACCTACTCTTTTAGTAGTATCAATGTTTTCTGCATTTTGTGCAGTCAGGTTCAATTTTTTTATTACAGAGTCTGCTATGAAATCTTTTCTAGTTGTATTTGACTCTACAATTGCACCAATTAAATTTGAAGGTACATCCTCATAGTTTGCTCTTAATTGCTTAGTATCTTTTGGTAAGCAGTACCCTCCATAACCAAAAGATGGATTATTATAATGGCTTCCTATTCTTGGGTCTAATCCTACACCCTTAATAATTTGTTCTGTATCTAAATTATGCGTTTGAGCATATGAATCAAGTTCATTAAAATATGCAACTCTCATAGCTAAATATGTATTTGAGAAAAGTTTTACTGCCTCTGCTTCTGTAGAATTAGTAAATAAAATATCAATATTATCTTTTATTGCTCCTTGCGCTAAAAGATTTGCAAAAGTTGTAGCACGTCCTGATTTCTCACCTACTATTATTCTACTAGGATATAGATTATCAAAGAGAGCTTTTCCTTCTCGCAAAAACTCTGGTGAAAAAATAATATTATTTGTGTTAAATTTTTTGTTTAGAGATTTTGTATAGCCTACTGGTATAGTTGACTTAATTACCATTGTAGCATTTGGGTTTATATCTAATACATCTTGTACTACATACTCTATTGACCTTGTATTAAAATAGTTTGTTTCGGGATCATAGTCTGTTGGTGTAGCTATAATAATATAGTCTGCATATTTATATGCTTTTTGTTTATCTAAAGTAGCTATAAAGTTTAAATCATCTTTTAGTAAATACTCTGCTATTTCTTTATCTTCGATAGGTGATTTTTTATTATTTAATAATTCTACTTTTTCAGGTACAATATCTAATGCAACTACTTCATTATGTTGTGCAAGAAGTAAGCCATTTGATAAACCTACATATCCTGTCCCTGCTATTGCTATCTTATATGATTTATTATTAAGCATTAATCATTTTATCCTTGATATTATCTATATTTTAATTTATTATTTTAGCAATATTCTTCTTACAAACTTGTTAGATTATTTTTTTTAAACTCTTCTTTAATATAATCTTTCCAGCTTCTACACCTGGTTGGTTATAGGTGTTTATTTGTACAAAACTTCCAACTATAGAAGTTAATAATTCATAGGTAAACATTAATTTTCCAATATTATATTCATCTTGTGATTGAATTGTAATTACATCATATGGTACATCTTTTAAATCATCAATTGCTTGAATAGTTGAATCAGCTTGTTTATTTATAAGGTCTTTAAATTTTATATCATTTAGATAATCAAGTTCTTCTAATCCTTCTAATGAAACATTTGGGATAGTTAAATCGTCATTAAAATCTTCAATTTTAATAAAAGTAACTGTTTTATCTCTTTTACCTTCCATAATTAGCTGTAAAAAAGAGTGTTGATCAACTGGACCTAAAAGACCAACTGGTGTTAATGCTTGTTTTGTACCATTTATATTTATCTTTCCTAAACTTTCACCCCAAAGTTGTACATACCACTCATTAAAGCCATCTAGTAATGATGAATAAGAAAAAACAACATTTATATTAAATCTATTTTTATTTTCTACTATAAATCTTGCTTTTTCCATAATAATTGAATAGTAATCTTCTTTTTCAAAAAAACTATTGTAAATATCTTGGCAACCCGTTAACAACTTATCTATATCTAATCCCATAATAGCAAGTGGAAGTAAACCTACATTTGAAAAAACAGAAAATCTCCCACCTACATTTTTAGGGATATCAAATATTTTTATATCTTTTGATTTTGCAAAAATACTTAATTTGCTATCTTCTTCAGTTACACATACTGTGTTAATACTAGTTAACTCTACTTTAGAAAATAAATATTTTAAAATAGAAATAGTTTCAATTGTTGTTCCAGATTTTGAAATAACTATAAATAATGCATCTTCTAAATCAATCTTTTTTATTCTTCTTTGTAAATCAATTGGGTCAGTTGACTCTAAAAAGTGAAGTTTTTTATCATTTTCTTTATCTATTAAAAAATGATGAATTGCAAAAGTACCTAAAGAGCTTCCTCCAATACCAACAACTACAATATGTTTTTGTTTTACATTTTTGGAAAAGGTTTTAACTTCTTTTGTATCTTGAAAAGGAAGATTGTAATAACCTATAGTTTCTTTTTCTTTTTTGATTTTTTCAAAAATTTCTTCATTTGATTTTATTTGATAAAAGCTTTTTTGATACTTCACTTCTTTTCCTCAATCTCTTCTATCTTGTGTTCAATAAAGTTTGATATAGCATCTTTAATATTTTCTAATTTATTTGGATTTCCTTGAAGTCTATCAAAGTGCTTTTCTATATTTTCATTTTCTTTTATTTTTAGCTCTGCTATCTTTTCACAGATATCTAAAAAAGTTGCATATGGTACATCATCCCCACGCTTTAGAAAATGAATAGATCGTTGTAAAGATACAAAAGGATTTACACTAACTTTAGAAAGATTATTTACTCTTGTATTTATATAAGTTATAAACTCTTGTCTCATTTCACAAGAAACTACAGTAAGAAGTCTTTTTTTTGTATTATAAGTACACTCAAAAGCAACTTTTGTTGAATCAAAATCAAAACCTTCAACAAGTTCTTTTAAAGTAGCATTTTTAAATTTTTCTCTAAAAACCAGTTGATAAATATCATTTTTATATCTGTATGTATATGAGTTGTTTTCATACTCAAAATAGTCTTTATTTAAAGCATTATTCATAAGCTCTCTATCTTCTGATATAGGGAAAAACATATCTAAATCTCTAAAGATATCTGATTTAATACATGAGCCAGCTAAATATAAAGTAATCTCTTCTTTCTCAATTGGCTCCACCAAAAGTCTTTGAAAAAATTCATTAAGCTTTAATACAATATTATCAAGCCTATAATCAAAGGCTAGTGCTTGATCATAAGATAAAATATCTTGATAGTTTTTCCAAAAATCGTAAATCAAACTTTGTTTTCCTTTTTAATACCTTTTATAAACTCAATAAAAAAAACTAAGAAAATAGAAATAATAAACGCAGATACAAAAGTAACTGAAACAACAAGTTTTTTCTTTGGTTTATTTATAGGTTCATTTGAAACTTTGATTTCATCTACTTTACTAGTAGGAATAACTGCTTTGTATTCTTTTAATTTTTTTGTATGTCTTTCTATTACAAAGTTATATACTTCATTTATATCTTTTTCTATTTTATTTTTATTTGTATTGTTTACAATTATTTTAAGTAAAGAGTCTGTTTTTTGAGGAGGATAAACCTTAGCATTAAACTTATTTTCTAAAATAATTTTTAAATTATTAGTATTATCAACAATTATAAATTCGTTATCACTAGTCTTGTACTCTCCTATTTCAATTAAAAGAGAACCTTTGTATATAGGTTTAGGATTTAATGACATAACATAAACTATTGAAAAAATTGTAATTAAACTTGTAAAAATAATGATAAACTTTTTATACAACCATATTGTTTTAAATAATTCTTTTAAATCAATTTCATCTTCTGAAATATATTCTTTATTTTGCTGCATAAATCTCCCAAACTCTAATAATGAAGTACATTATACCCTACTAAAATAATATTACTTTTAAATTACTACAAAACTTTTAAAACATCTTGTGCAGTTATTAGCTTCATACAGTTATGGTGTTTAAGAGGACAGGCCCTTTTCATACAAGGTGCACACGCTAAGTTTTTTGTTATTATATTTTCATTTGGATTATTCCATTGGTTTGTTTCTTTAAATCTTGTAGGTCCAAATATAGCTACTGTTTTAACTTTATACGCAGCTGCTATATGCATAGGTCCAGAGTCATTTGTAATAAAGATATCTAAACCAGCTATTTTTTCTATAAGTTCAGGGATAGTAGTTTTTCCTGCTAGGTTTTGATAGTTTTTAATTCCTTTTGATAAAAGCTCTTTTTCAATATCTTTTGCAATATCAGTCTCAGAAGGTCCTCCAAAAATAACTATTTCATGAGTTTTTGACATAGCTATTGCTACTTTTGCAAACTCTTCTGGATACCATCTCTTTGCACTCCCATATGTAGCTCCAGGATTTATTCCAAGAGTTAGGTTAGGATATTTATAAGCAGAAAAATATAGTTTTAAATCTCCTGCTTTATTATCTAAGTTTAAAACATGATTTACAAAATCATTGTATCTTAATACTTGATGAATCTGCTCTTTCTCTAATCTTTTATAATTAAACTTCTTTTTTGCATCTATAAAAAACATCATAAACTTAGAAGAAAAGCTTCTTCTAAAAGAAAGAGCTAAATCAACTTTTCCTATTTGTTTAGCTAACTTATAAAGATTTAAATATCTATTTCCTTCTTTTTTTGTATTATCAACTATAACTTTTTCTATATTTTTAAAGTTTCCTAATGCTTGAGTTGACACAAAAGAACCAAGAAGAACTATCTTCGCATCTGGATATGTTTTTATCAAGTTTTGTATAGCAGGAGTTGTCATAATTGCATCACCAAGCCAAGTTGGTATCTCTATAAATATTTTTTGAATCTTCATTTTATTTTTCATTTAAAAACTCTTTCAACACATAAAATTGTGGCAATTTAACTATTTTAGCATCTCTATTATCAACTAATCCATATCCAGGAGCGATAAGTTGATGCCAAAAAACTTTTTGTATTTTTTTACTTCTTTTTACTGTTTCTAAATACTCAATCATATATTTTGAATAATCTTCATTAGAAACACATTCATGTTCACTTGTTGGAGCATAAGGAGCTGTATTTGAAAGAGGCCAATTTACTTCTGTAATATAAACCTCATCATTTGTTTTAAGTGAAAGTTTACACAAAGAAAATAGTAAATCAATCTTATTTTTTGTATCAAAAAAACCATATTGAGTATTTGAAGGAGCCCCTCGTCTATCTACATACAAAAGAGAACTTACTTTATCATACTTGATTTTATATAGGTTAAACATTGCCCTTACATTATAATAGTATTCAAAATCTATTGTACTAGGTCCTATTAACTTCAAACCTTTATATTTTTCATCTCTTATCTCTTGAGCTACTTTAAAAACTCCTATATACTCTTTTACAGCAAAAAATCCCCACTTAGCTCTATTTATAGTAGTACCTATTTGATACTCCTTTACAAAATAACTAAACTTTGAAAATATAAGTTCCAAATCTTTTTTTAAAAGTTTTTTGTCCTCAATATGAGCTCTGTCTTGCATGATATTTAGTAAAATATTTTTAGGTGAGATTTCATTAAAACTTTTTGCAAACTCTACATAAGAATCAAGATTTTGCATATCCCAAAGAGGTACTCTTATAATAAGGTTTTTAACACCAAGTTCTTCTATAAGTTTTTGCTGTATATTATTTCCATCATCTTTGTCTAGATTTACTCCAAGACCAATAAACTCTTTATTTGAAAGTTCTTCTTTACCTCGAAATAGCTTCATTACTAAGATTGCAAGAGGTAAAATCAAAAGTGAAGAAAAAAGCATTTTGATATAATCCAATATATACTTTTTTCTCATGTTTTTTTTGTAAGTCTTATCTTTTATAACACTTGGTTGGTCGGAATATTTATCCCAGAAAAAAGGTGCTTTATTCATATTAAAGCCTTGTAAAAGGACGTTTGCCTAATTTCGCTCTTTTCACGTCCTTTTCATACATTTTTATAAACTTATCCCACTGCCTTTTTATCTTATACTTAGTATATGTCTTTGAAGCCTTATAAAGTGTAAATTTTATACCTGTTCTTTTAGCACCTAAGCCATCTACTATTATTAGTTTGTAACTATTATCTGAAATTTTACGACAAAATATATTAGTTAAACTTGTATCTACAAATAAGATTAGGTTTTTTTCTAAATAGTTTTTTAATTCATAAATTAATTTTTCTTGCTCATCTAAAGGGATTATTTTATTTGCTAAGTAATATCTAAAACTTTTACTAGGTGTTCCATCAAAATCAAAAACTCTATCAAAAACAAGTCCCTTGCCTAAGTTCGTATTTACATAACCATAACAATCTGTCACTTGGGATAAGTCTATATTTTTTCTTTTTTTTATATATTTCATATATGAATATTCTAATTCATTTTGATTATTGTGCTCATCTTTTTTGTGAAGAGTTTTAATAACTTTAGTACTGTCATCTGGATGAAGATAACAATCTCTTTCTCCACCTTTTGCAATAAGTAAATTTTTATTTAAAGTAATCATCTACTTCTCCAACACTTTTTTATATGTATGTTCTAAAAAAAGTTTACAATCATCTAATTCTAAATCTGTATTTATATATGTATAAACAAAAGATGGTTTTGCAAGATATATTTTAAAGTTGTACTTTTTATACTTTTTAACATCTCTTTTTTTCAACTCATCTTTCCTACTTAATATAGTTTTTGGTTTTGCATCTAAATGAATCGTCCAAAAAATAGTAGGAATCATAGATAAAAGTTTATTCCAGTTTTTTCGTAAAATTGTTTTTTTATCTAAAAAAGAGATGTTTTCAAGTAAATAGTCATTAAAAAACCTATCTACAAAAACTATCTTATTTTTAAACTTTGAGTTAAACACTAAATAAGGGTAATAAAATATACCTGCTAATAAAATCAAGAAAAAGTGTACATCATCATGCTGATCTTTTTCAGGTTTTTTACCCAGTTTTCTTTTTAAAAAGAATCTATTAATTGGATACATTAGATTATAAATTATAGAACGTCTTACGATTTTCTTAAATCTTTTATATAAGATATTTTTTTGTTTTATATCAATTGCAGAAGTCAATAAAGTTGTTTTACCTACACCATCAGGACCAACAATTGGATAAATTCTTCTTTTTTTATACTTATTAAACTCTTTTTTAAATTTTATTTTCTCTTTTGAAATATCATAAGAATATTGAATCTTAATAAAAAAAGTCTCTATCTCTTTTGTATTATATATTTCAATAGTAAAAAAATCGAATTCATTTTTAAATATAGAAAAGCAAAATTTACTTCTAGAACAAAATCTAAATAAAGTTTTAAAGAAGCTATCTACATCTTCATTTTTAATATTAATTGTATTGTCTTCTAAACTAATACCTAAATTTTTTTTCTCAGCTTTTCTAGTCAATTTTAAAAATAGACTATCATCTAAAAATATATTCTCTTTATTCACTTAATAATTCCATTAAACAATCTTCTATTTCTTTATACTTTTCTTTTGAATAGTCACTTGAAAGCATAAAGTTATTTTGATTTTCTTCTTCACTTATCGTTGCCCATCTTTTTGAACTAGCAAATAAAGAGTCACCAAAAAAAGAGATTGTTTTTGTATTTGTTGATCCTGCTAAATGCATAGGTCCTGTTGATGTACTAATAAAAAGATATGATGAAGCTATATATTTAGTGAACTCATACAGAGGTATCCTTGAATCAAAAAGCTCTATTTTTTGTTTTTCTTGAGGATTTAACCTCGAAGAAATATACTCTTTAGAAGATTTATCATCTGGTCCAAAAGTAAAAACAACTTTATATGAAGTTTGAAGGGCTTTTCTAGCAAGTTTAATGTAATCATCTAAAGATAAATTTCCATCACTACTACCACCAAAACCAGGATGAAGTATCACTCTTTTTTTTGTGGCTTGAAATGAAGAATTAGTTCTAATTAATGGTCTTGAAAATGATAAATTAATATTAGGGAAAATAGCTTTTGCTAAATCTAAATTATATTGCCATTCTGTTTTTTCAACTTGACTTCTTCTTTGTTTTATTCTTTTAGTAAAGAAGATTTGAGCTATTTTTGTAGCTGGAGCAACTCTTATTTTTATGCCACTTTTAAAAAGAAGTTTTCCCAGTGCTGTATCTATATAAGCACTAATACTTGCATCAAATTTCTTTTCTTTGATTTCTACTAAGGTTTTATTCAAATTGTTTTTATCAAATAAAATCACATCATCAATAAAATCAATCTCTTTTGCAAGGTCAAAGTTTATTTTACTTACAAGTGCTGTTAATTTTGTGTTTGGATACTGCTCTTTTATAGCCTTAAAAAGAGGTAATGTTACAATAAAGTCACCTATTTTATCATGTCTAGTAATAAGAAGATTCACTATTTCTTACCTCTTATTTTTCTTTTAAATTCAACAAAGTCTTTAAGCTTTTTATCACACTTTTTTAAAATATCTATTGCAGTATCTTTTTCAACATTTGCAAAGCTAGCATAAGTAGTTGCGATTAAAATAATATCATCTTCATCTAACCAAAGCTTTGCAAAATTATCAAGTCCAGTTTCTAAATCAATAGCTTTGAATTCCATTCTATTTATATCTACTACTGAGAAGTTGTAAGATTCGTCTTTAATTGAAACTAAAGTATTACCTGCTGAAAAATCTTTGTGATAAACATTGTTTTTATGTAGATTAAAAGTAAACTCTACAAATTTTTTTATAATTTCTTCTCTGTTTTCAAGTTCTTTATTTCTAAGAGGTTCTCTAATTGTAAAATCATACTCATATTTTTTTGCTATAAAAAAACTCTCTTTAAATAAAAAGTTTCTATAAAATTCTATATATCCTATTGGCTCTGGTGTATTTAAACCTAAGCTTCTTAATTTCACTGCATTTTGATATGATTTTTTTGCCTTTGAATCTCTAATATATGCATAAACAATTTGATTTACTTTATTTGGTATTCTAAAAGCTTTTACAACTGTTTGCACATCTTTATAAGTAATTACTTTTAATTCATTTCTTGCTTTATGAATAGTATTTGAGTTTTCTTGGAAATATTTTTTTATATTTAGCAAAAAATCTTTTGTATTTTTATATTGTTCATTTAATTCAAATTTGAAGTTCAATTTATGCCTTAGTCTCAATTTCTTTAAATACTTTTTCCCACATTTGATTAGATAATTCTTTTAAATACTTTGATTTATTTTCTAACTTTAGAACTAACTTTTCTTTTGAGTTTTCATCAATTAAAATGTCAACTTTTCTTCTGATATCATCTACTGAAGAGTCTAAAGTTAAGATTCCTTCTTCAAAATCATAATCCTTAAATAGCATTTGATACTTATGACTCCAGCTTGTTCCAAGGGCAGGAGTTGCTTGACTTAAAGAACTTACTAAACTATGAAATCTACTTCCAATTACACCATGAGATTGTTTAATGATTCCTTTTACCTTTAAAGGGTCTTCTTCTTTGAATATATTAATTCCACCTACTTTGTTAGCTATTTCTTCTGCAAGAACAAAGTCTTTTTTCCCTTCATGAACTAAAATAAAAGGATTTTTTCCCTTTTCTCGTAAATATTTAATTGATTCACTAATTAATTTAATATAATTATTATCACTACTATTTATCCAACTTTTACTTACCATTTTATAGTTAGGGATAATACAAAAATCATTTTTTTCAAAATCAAAATCTTCTACTTCTTTAGCTTTAACTAAATTAGTAAAATCAGGCATATTAAATATATTTTTTTGAGAAGTAAATGAAGTTAAGTAATTAAAAGAAACTTCTTCTCTGGCAAATACTAGATCACAGTTTCTAAGAAGTTCTTTCATTGTCTCTTTAATTTCTCTTTTTTCAAAAGGGCCAAAAGCTTGTGGTAACAAAATTAATTTAGCATTATTTCTTTTTAATTTCTGTGAGAATTTAAATAACTTTTTTGTATTTTTTACACCCCATTGATCTCCATGGGCAAAACCAGCTGCATCAAGAACTATATCAACTTCTTTTTGCCTAACAAGTCCATACATTTTTCTTCTTTTTTTAGGAACTAAAGAGACAAAAAAGTCTCCTAAATCTAAACCTAGTTTTTCATATGTAACTTTTTGATAAAGACTAAGCTCTGCTCTTTTTTCATAAGGAGAAACATTCAAACTAGGAGCCATAACAAATCTTGCTTTAGGAAATCTACTTTTTATTTTTTCTAATATTGCATGTAACATTAGTTCTGCACCTTTATTTACAAAACCAACGCCTCTAATTTCAATTAACATATTATTTATTACCTTTAAAAATTTTCTTAAGTTTTGAGAAAAACCCTTTTTTCTTATTTTTATCATCAAAAAAATGATTTGCTTTTAATATCACATCTTCTTGACTTTCTAAATTATCTAACTCTAAAGAGTGCACTATTCTTTTCTTCGCTTTTTTTACATCTTCATCAGATGCTTCTATACTATATGAAAAAATATTCTCAGGATAAGAAGGAACAGTTTTACCAAGTTCTTTCCAAGCTTTTATATTTGCATTAAATTTTTTTCTTTTTAACTCAATCCCTTGTCCAGAGATAGCTTGTTCTAAAGATGCATCTCTTAAGTTAATAAAGTTATTAGCAATAGCATCGTTTACAATATCTTTACCTAAAGAAGTCCTTACTAAAACTAAACTTTCTCCATTCTCTTTATCTGTATTTTCTACACCATGAGGATCACCTAAAACAATATCTGAATAGATATTCATTTTATCAAAGCAAAGCATACATCTTGTAGGAGTAAAAAAGTCTTTCATACTCTTTCTGTTTTTTTTATCCATAATGTGAAGTTTCCCATCTTCATAAAAAGATATATCTCCAGGATAAGAAGTATTACTTGTATCCCTGAAAACAAAGTTTGTAACTGTGTTTTTTGTAGTTTTTTCTGTAAAGAAAGGAATTGCACTATATAGCATCACTCTATCACAAATTAAACCTATTTTAATTAACTTATCATTTAATTTTTTTCTAATACTTGTTAAGTTTTCTAATCCATGCATATGACATGATAATCCAACTATTGCTACTTTTCCTTCAATTTTTAAAACATCAGGAATTATTGATGTTAAATTAGTAGGAACATACTTTGATTTCTGAGAAGACATTAATTCTTTTGAGTCTTTAACAATTCTTGGTTCAGTCTTTAAAGTCTTTTCATTCATTTGTGTTACTACTACAGCACTCACTATTTCTTTATCTAACATATATTTTAATAGTGCTGTTGTAACACCTCCACTTTGAGAATTATAGTAAATATCTTCATCTACAGCTTTTCCAACAAAAGATTTATCAATATTCCCAATAAAAGGATCTTCACTAGTTTTATTTATTAATTTTTTATTAAAATGATCTCCCGGACAAACATCAAAACATAGACCACAATTTGTACAGGCATCATAATCGATTTTAGGGAATAGAAAACCTGCTGTTGATTGATTATAAGAGATACAATCATGTCCACAAGAGGAAAAACAAGTACCACAACTGTGGCATAAATAATTATCAACAACTTCTGTTATATCTCTTTTCTCTTTTTTAGGCAATAAAGTTTTCCTTATAAGTTTTATATATTTTATCAAAAAACTCATTTGATTTTATTAAATAACCACTTATTATAATTTAATATTTTTTTAAGTATTATTCAAGCCCATATTTTTAGAAGGACTTTAATGAATAACTTTATATCAAAACTACTATATAATATTTTTATCGCACTTATAATTACAGCCTTATTTATAGCGGTTGAACAAATTTACAGAATATACAATGATATTTTATCTTTTAATCTTACACCCAAAAGTATTGTAGAACAGTTTGCAATAAATCTTCTTATTGTTTCAATAGTAAAAACTAGAGCTATTCTTATTATATATATTATAATTGCTGCTTTTGTTTGGTTCCAGATTTTACACTTTGCATATTTTGGGACATGGATTTTCCCACTAGAATATTTACTATTCTTTACTAAATTCCAAGAAACATATGACACATTCAGAACAGTTGCTGAAATAGGAATAATTCCTACAATAATGATTTTAATTTTATTAATTAGTATATATTATTTACTGAGAAATTCTGAAGAGAAAAGACTTAAAATTCCTTTTTTATCTTTTGTTTTAATTGCTTTTATAATCTTTGTTCCAGTAAGAGTTTATGTAAAAGATTCAAAAAAGGGTCATAGACCAAATGTTGAATACTACCCGCTTAAAAATACAGTTGTGAACTTAGGTTATTTATTTGGAAATATTCTACCTAAAAAGGCTATGGGTAATAGTGGATTAGAACAACCTGTAAGCCCTACTCCAAATCTACTTACAAAAAATCCGGATGTTAATATTATTATGATTATGGGTGAGTCTTTAAATAGAAATTTTATGTCTTTATATGATTATAAAATAAAAACTACTCCATTTTTAGATTCAATAAAAAATGATGAAAATTTTGTATATAAAAAAGGTATTGCATCAGGTGTTGTAACAGATGTTGCTGTACCATCTTTTTTCAATATTATTAAAAGACCAGATGGTGTTCCTCAGATTATTTCGACAAATACTTGCCTATTTAAGATGGCTAAAAACAATGGTTTTCAAACACACTTTTATAGTTCACAAGCACAAGATCAATTAGCTCAATTAAAAAGCTATATTTGTACAAAATGGATTGACGATTATGTTGATGGAACAAGTGTTACAAAAGATATAGACAAACCTGCATTAGATACATTTTTACTTGATAAAATTGAAGAAGTTGATTTTTCAAAGCCTAGTTTTGTTGCTCTACAACAAAGAGCTTCACATACTCCTTTTATAGATACTTTTCCTAAAGAGTTTGAAATCTTTACAAAAGAAAATATAGAAGATAAAACAATTATTCAAAATACAATTGATTATGCAAACTCAATTCATTATACTGATTATATTATCTCTCAGTTAGTAAAGAAAGTAAAAGAAAAAACGAATAGACCAACTTATTTTATTTTTACATCAGACCATGCTTCAAATGTTGGAGATCCAAATAGACAAGGACATGGAAGATTAAATTATGATGCGGTATATCAAGTACCATTCTTTGTTTATGGAATTAATAATGCAAAAGTATTAAAAGATAAATTCTCTGATTTTGAATTTATTTCACACTATCAAATGGGGAATGTAGTTAGTAATCTTTTAGGATATGAAGAAAAGTATGATTATTTTAATGTTAAAGAAGATTACTTTGTATGTGATTCAGATATTTCAGGATTATCTGGTATCTTAAAAATATCTTTTGATGAAGAAAATAAACAAACAAAAACACTTATAGAGTAGTTATTTACTCTGTAAGTATTTATTTACAAATTTTTCCCATCTTCTACTAATTCGTCCTCTTGCAAAATATGAGATTTTATTTGGCAAAGTAAAATGAGATACATCTCCTAAGCCGTCAATTAAAACTAAATCAAAATTTGTTTCACTGTTTTTTCTAAGTAATATATTTTTAGGCATCATTCCATAATTAAAAATAATACAGTTATCCAAAAAATATTGTCTATACTCTTCTAACTCTTTTTGATAAGCTTCTACACCATTTTCTTTTAGATAAAAAGCAAAACTTTTAGAAACTTCACCATCATAATCACGAATCAGTTCAATAATAAAACCAGGGCCCTTATTAGTTTCAACTTCACCATAAAACTTAGGTAGGTGTTTAAAGTTTTTCATTCCTCTTTTTTCTAATTCTTTATAATAAGAGATTTCTTTTTGTGATTGTTTACTCTCTTGTCTTTGATTACCTTCATAAGTTACTTTTACTGTTTTCTTATCATCTTCAGGGTGTAAATATATTGCTCTTTCATTACCCTTTGCTATAAAATCTTCATCTTTTAAAAATAACACTCATTCTCCTAAAGTTTACTAAAAAATTCACTTAGTTTATCAAACTGTTTTTTATTATCAAAAAGCTCTTCTACTTTTTTTTGACCTGCTTTTGCAAGCTCTTTTCTTAAAGTTTCATCTTTATATAACTTCTCTATTTTTAAAGCTAAATCTTCATAGTTTCCACTTTCAAATAGTAAGCCAGTTTTTTCATCATCTATTATTTCTAAAACCCCACCAGAGTTTGAACCAATAACACAACTACCATTTCTCATAGCTTCAATGGTAACTAAACCAAAAGTTTCATTTCTTGAAGTCATTAAAACTACATCACATGCTTGCATAAACTTATGTGGCTTTTTTGTAAAACCTACAAATAAAACTTGTTCTTCTAAATTAAAATCTATAACTCTTTGTTTTAATTGCTGTAAATACTCTTCACTCATGGGAGACCCAATAATATAAGCTTTGATATTTAAATTTTTCTCTTTTAAAAGCTTCATCGCTTCTATAAGTAGATGTTGCCCTTTAAACTCATTGATTCTTCCAATAAGTCCTAACATAAAAGAGTCTTCTACTTGTAACTCTTTTTTAAACTCTTTTATTTCTTCTTCACTTAGTAGTTGAGATTCATTTGCTCCAAGATATAAAGTTAAAGTTTTAGGTCTAATATTTTGAGGAATAAACTTTTTTATTTGCTCTTCTAAAGCTTTTGTAACACAAATAATTGTATCAATATTTTTATATAAAAACTTATGATAAAAATCACTTTTAAATCTTGTCATTGTCATATGTCTTGTTTGTATAATCTTTGGTTTTCTTTTTGAAAAGATTTTAGCAAGAGCAACAATAGGAAGGTCTTTTGTCCAATGAAGATGAACAATATCAATATTTTGTTTATCAATAATTTTTGCTAATTTCAAAGATGCACTTATGGAAAAGCTACTTTTTCTATCTATTTCAAACTTTTGAACATCTTGAATGAAATCTTTTAGTTTTGATTTTGAAGCGACTACACATGAAACATCAAAGTTTTTTGATAACTCATTTGTACATCTACTCATATAAAGTTCTAAACCACCTAAATCAGGAGATAAACAAACTTCTAAAATCTTTTTATTTGTCATTCTTTTGCATCTCAAGCATTAAAGCATATTTCATATATGAGCTAAAGGCTGAAATCACAGCAACATTCCAACCATGAATCCCATGAAAAGCTCCACCTTTTAAAACTAAAGCTTTAAATAAAGCTCCTACTCCATGAACAAAAGGGTCTAAAGAGTTTGCTCTTTTTCCTGCATCATATGAGATTTGTGCCCCTCTTTTGATAAATTTTTCAGTTGTTCTTATCATCTGCACATAATCTTCATAAGAGTAATGAAGCATATCAGCTTTTAAATCACAAATATTTTTAGCTTCAACTTTTGCATGACCTTTTAATTTTGAATATCCACACTTATTTCTATTATAAAGTCTTGTTACTCTATCTGGATACCAAAGTTTTATAAAATTATCTCCTACATAAGTCTTTCTTGCAAAAGAAAAACCATCATATTGTGTATTATCTAAATCAAGTTTTTTAATCTCTTCAATTGCATTTAAATCTAATCTCTCATCAGCATCAATACTTAGTACCCAGTCATATTTTGCAAGTGGCTCACCAAAAGCTTTTTGAGGGCCATCTCCTAAATACTCTTGTTTTATAACTTTTGCACCTAAGCTTTCGGCAATTTCACAAGTTCTATCAATACTTAATGAGTCAACTACTAAAACCTCATCACAAACTTCTTGTACTGATTTTATTACAGCCTCTATATTTTTTTCTTCATTTAATGTAATTATATTTGCAGTGATTTTCAAATCTTGCGACCTTATCTTAAAATAGTATATATTATATAACAAGTTTAATTTAAATTCGATATAATCGCCTTTTTAAAGGTAATTAATGAAACAAAAAACTGCAGTTATATGTCTATCAAGAGTAAATGGAGGAATGGAATTAGCCTCTGTTAAATTAGCAAGATTATTAAGTAGTGAAGTTGAAGTTGAGTTTATAGCTAGGGATAATAGTTATATTCTAAATAAAGAAGAACACTTTAAAGGCTTTAATATAAAAGTGCATGAAGTAACATTTTCTAGTAATTTTAGTTTTAAATTAATAAAAAGTGTTAGAGAGATATTAATCAATAGCCAAATTAAAAATGTTATCTTCTTAGGTGCTTCTGAGATGAAATCTCTTTATTTTGCAACCCTTGGCTTAGATATAAATTTTATTATTAGACAAGGCTCTAAAAAAACCACTTCAAAAAAAGATATTTTTCATAAACTATTTTATAGTAAGGTTAACTATTTTGTTGGAAACTGCGAGTATATGAAGCAAAATATAATTGATATTTTACCAATTGCTAAAAATGCACAAGTAAAAAGAATCTACTCTTCTTTAAGACTTGAAAAAAATATATCATTTAAAGAGTTTAATAATAAAATTGACTTAGTTCATGTGGGAAGGGTTCATCCAGGAAAAGGTCAATTTGAAGCTATAAAAGCTTGTGATATTTTATTTAAAAATGGTTTTGATTTCAACTTGAAATTCTTAGGAGATATCCAAGATAAAAACTATTTTGAAAAGATGAATAACTATCTTGAAACTCTTGAATATAAATCAAAAA
The DNA here is from genome assembly GCF_004116715.1 of Arcobacter sp. CECT 8989. NCBI lineage: Bacteria > Pseudomonadati > Campylobacterota > Epsilonproteobacteria > Campylobacterales > Arcobacteraceae > Arcobacter > Arcobacter sp. CECT 8989. Next base: position 193,443 of record NZ_PDKE01000001.1, read on the forward strand.
TAGAGTTTGTAGGATATACAAGTGAAGTAAAAAAACATCTTCAAGAAAGTGATGTTTTTATCTTTCCAAGTTTAGGAGAAGGTATGAGTAATGCTATTATTGAATCACTTGGATTTGGGATTATTCCAATTATTTATAATGATACTTCTTCTCCTGAATTCAAAGATTTAGGTTTTCATATTCATTTAACTTCAAATAATAGTGTTGAAGAACTTGAAAGTATTGTATTAAATGTAGCTAAAAATTTAAAAGAAGAAAAAATCAAAGCAAGGCAAAACCATCCAAAAGCTTTAGAGGTTTTTGCATTACAAAGAGAGCAAAAGGAGTATTTAGAACTTCTTATTTAATAAACTTAAAAAATATTTATTAAAAGAGTATTTGTGAGGCAAAGACTCTTCAAATCTTTTCCATAATCTTATTATCTTTTTTTGAGTAAATAAAGGGATATATTTTGAAAAAGGTAAAAAATCATTATTTACTACCCCATCAATTAAAATAAGTCTAGCTTCATTTTCATTTATTTTTTGATAAAGCATATTTTTTGTATTTAAATCTTTTACTACGATATTCTCTTTTAGGGTATATTGTTTTAAATTTTCAAGAAGTTTTATTGGAGTTATTAAAGTTTTTGTTTTTTCATCTTTTTGCAAATAAAAAGATAAGGTTTTAGAAACATTTCCATCATAATCTCTAACTAAATCAAAGACTTCACCCTTTCCAAGAGAGGTATCTATGCTACCATAATATTTTGCTAAAAAATCCCAAGAAATTTCTCTTTTTTGTAAGAATTTATAATATTTAATCTCTTTTATAGTCTCTGAATAATCATTTGAATGAGTTATTTTTATACATTTATTTGAATCCATTGGATGAACAAAACAACTTCGATTTGTTCCTTTTCCAATTGGTTCAATACTGTTTAAATCAATCATTTAGAACTTTGAATATAATCTAAAATCTTCTGTGCTCTTGCACTCCAAGTATGATAATTTAAAAACTTTTCAAAGGCATTATTTGCTAGTTTTTCTCTTTTTTCTTTATCTTCTATTAATTCATTAACTGCATTTTCCCAAGCATTTATATCTGAACTATCAACTAATAAAGCACTCTCATCATTTAAAGCTTCATATACAACTTTAAAATTTGAACAAATAATTGCTTTTTTTGAAGACATATATTCAAAAAGTTTAATAGGAGACATATATTTACTTGACCTATTTCCTTCATTATCACTTTGATAAGGAGCTAAAAGAATATCACACATATTTCTATATTTATAAGTCTCTTTAGGTTCTACAAAACCATGAAAAATAAGATTCTCTAAATTTTCTTTTGATTTCCAAAATTCAATATCTTTATCTTTTCCACCAATAATATGAAATGTTGCATCTGGAATTTTTTTTGCTAACTCAATAATAATATCAATTCCTCTTCCTTTAAAAAGGCTTCCTACATATCCAATTTGAACTCTTTTTTTATCTAAAATCACACTTGAAGGTATTTTATTATCAGGAATAATATTTGTACCATTACTTGCTGCTAAAATTGAATCTAGATCAATATTACAACTTTTATTGTACATTTTTTTAAGTTCATTAGAGTTCACAACTAGCTTTGCTTTGTTTTGATTATTTTTAATAAACTTATTAAAGAAAAAGTCATTAAAACCTTTTCCATCATAAGGTTCATGTTTTTCAAAAAGAGTAAAATATTTACTTTTTTGAGTTAAATAAAAAACAAACATATCATCTCTTCCATAAACAATATCAGGATTAATTTTTTGAACCTCTTTTAAACATATATAAGAGTAAATTCTTTTTTTAAGATATTTAATATTAGGAGAAAATAGCTTTTTTAATTCAAAGTTTTTTTCAACTCCATAATATTCAAATAAATCCTCTATATTTTTCTCTTCAAGCTTTTTTGTCCAAGGAGCTAAAAGAGTAACTTCATGCCCTAAAGAAGCAAAGGCATTACACATCTTCATTACATGAATACTATTTGCTGTTCTTGAAGGGATTATTGATCTTGAGATATATACTATTTTCATTTTTTCCTATCTTGTTATACCTATAATTAAAAATAAAATAACAAAGGCACTATATTTTAAAAATATTTTTTTATCAAAATTATTAAAAGTAATATTTTGCTCTTTATTCGCAATCATTGCTGAAATTAAAACTACTATTAATGGTAATTCAAAAGTTCCATAAAGTAATCCTCCTAACATAAAAACTAAGGTAGTTACAGTGAGTATAATAATTACATCTTTCTTAATAACTGAAGTACCTTTGTAACTTAATATTGAATAAATTAAATATATAAAAAGTAGAGCTCCTAATAGCCCATGTTGCATTAAAATTTGGATATATACATTATGGGGTTTTGCAATTACCTTTAACATTTCCTCTTCATCTGGAATTTTTGCTCTAAGCAAATCCATATGGTCTCCAGTACCTACACCAAAAATTGGGCTATCTTTAAATACTTCATAACCATAAATTGTTAAACCTATTCTTTGTGCAGTTGAACCATTTTCATAATATTTTTTGTTTTCAATAGCTTTTTCAAAATTATTAATTGCTTTATTTATTCTTTTATTTATAGTATTAGAAAAATTATATAAAGAGAAACCAACAATTAAAACTAAAATAATTGAAGATAATAGAAGTTTTATATTCTCTCTATAAGTAATTACTATTGTAATAAAAATTACAACAACTAAAGTCATATATCCTGTTCTACTTGCAATAAATGACATATTTAATAAAGAAATTAATAAAACTATAAAAGCAAGTACTCTTTTATATTTTTCTTCTTTAAAATTTAATAAATAATATAAGCATAATCCAACAACAATTGATATTCCTACTCCATGATCACTATGTGCCATAAAAGGGGCAGGACTATAAGCTTTTGTTTCCCATATTTCATATTTACCAATAGAGAGTTCATAAGGCAATGCCTGATAATGAATTAAATATGAGAAAACTTCAGAAATAAACATTCCAAAAATAAAGGCAATCAATATTCTAGCAGCAAATCTAATATCTAAAAAAGATAAAAAAATCAACGGAAAAAGAAGATACTTAATTTTATCCATATGATCTTTACCATAATCAATATTATCCGTATATATCATTCCTATTGCATGTAAAGTATAAAATATTAAAAAAGCTTGAACTATTCTATTTGAAAAAGCCTCTTTTAAATAAAACCAGTAGTCTCTTCTATATATAAAAAGTGCTAACATTGTAAAAAATAAAGAACTCTTCGCTCCATTATGTATAGGAATTAAAAAAGCATATAAAACTAAAAGGTGATTAAGCCAAAGAGTAATTTTATCTTTAGTATTTTGAGAAGGTGCTCTTAAAATATTTGTCATTCTTTTCCTTTTTTATGATAATAATTAATCAAGTATTGAGTTATAGCTAAATTTACTTTATAATAATTTAAAACCTTACTATCTGTTTGTTCTTCTATGCTTTTCAACTTCTCAATTTTTTCTTTGTTTGTAACTACCATTGAACCATTAAATCCATAATGCGCAACTGATGAATCAAAAAGATTAGCTCCAATTGAAATATATTCTTGATCTTTTAAAGTCAAATTATAAAGTGTTGGAAAAATATCTTTGTGAGAACCTGTAACTTTTGTATCAATATTTATTTTAGTTTTTAATTCTTCTGGTAAATAAAAATATAAAGGTATGTTTTTAGAGTTTAGTAATTGATTATCATCATATTTCATAATTCCGTCTATTGTATTATTATCAGCTGTTACTACAACTATTGTATTATCTTTAAATTTACTCTTTTTAAATTTATTAAGGAAAACTCCAACTTGATCTACTGCATAAGCATACGATTTAAATCTCTGTTGTGCTAACTCAAAGTCTCCTGTAATATGATTTTTTATTTCATCATTATAGATTAAACTCTTTGATTTGTAATCATTTGGAATATTGTAGGGAGGATGATTATTTGTACTAAGAGCTACTATAAACTGTTTTTTATCACTATTTTCTAATTTTTTTAGAATATGTGAATATAAATACTCATCGAATATCCCCCATGGATGAAAATATTGATCTTTTTCTTTATTAATATTTTCAAGATGATTAAAGATATTTATTTTACCCTCAACATTATCATAACCTTGATGTTTAACAAACTGTCCTAAACTTCTCCAAGTTAAATCTCCACCATAAATAAAGCTTGTTTCATATCCTTGACCTTTATAAAGGAAAGCTGGGCTATATGTAAAACTTGTTTGCTTATAAATAGATTGAGAAAAGGCAAAAGATGTTGGTCTATGTGGAATATTTAGCAATAATGCCTGTAAACTTGAAATTGTACCATCACCTGCAGAAATCATATTTGTAAGAAGAATATCTTCATCAAAATGCTTTTTCAACTCACCTAAGATATTAAACTTTTCACTTTGATATTTTAATATTGGCATACCAAAACTCTCTACCATGATTACTACAACATTGTACTCTTTATCATCAACTTTTTTTGTTTTAAAAGTTATATTTTTTAATAAATCTTCTTTATTTATATCGCTTGTCCCTTTATAAACTTCAAAAGCTTTTTCGATATTTCCTTTGTATCCTGTTGCTTTAAGCAAATCATATTTTCTTGCTAAATATTTTTTCCTTGCACTTAAAGCATTTGTGTAAGCTCTAAATCCATTATGTGATATCTTATTTATAAACTCATTAGTTGATACATTTGGAATCATTTTTCCTAAAGGATACATTCCTAACGTTCCCCTAACAGCTAAAAAGTTTAGAATAAAAATAATTATAAAAATAAGTGCAGATATCTTAAGACCTAAAAAAGAGGTATAGTTTTTATTCTTTATTGCAAATATTTTTTTAATACTAAAAAATAAAAATGCTAGATATGCAAAGAAAATAGCTAAAATCAATACTACATTATAATTTTGCCAAAATGTTATCATTAAAGCTTTTGTATCATCATCTAAAAGACCAAAAAACAAAATATTTATATGTTCTTTAAAATATGAATAAAAACCAAAATCAGCACATAAAAGAAGACTCACTATAAAAAAGCAAATAAATAGATAATAAACTAGAAACTTCTCAAAATAGTTTAATAAAACTTCTTTTTTTATGTAGTATAAAACTATCAATAATATAGTTGGAATAGCTTGGATGTATCCAATTACAGTTAAATCAATTCTAAAACCTAAAATAAAAGCATTTAGAATATCTAAATAAAAACCATCTAAACTATTTAAAGGTGAATAATAAAAGAAAAAAACTGCTCTAAAAGCAGACATAACTATCAAAAATAGAATATGTGCAAAAATTAGTTTTCTAAAAATATTTAATGTCTTTGACATAATAACTTGATTCATAAAATCAACCTTTTAGATTTTGTAAAATAGTAAAAAGTTTAAAGAAACCTTCACCATCTCTACCTATGATTTTCTTAATAAATTTATTCTGACTAAGAGTTATAAGAAAAGAGATTTTATCTGCTAACTTTTTAAGTTTTTTTCTAAACTCTTTATTCTGAGGCACTAATTTTATGTATTTATGAATAATAAAGTCATAATCAAGCTCAAAATTAGACCTAGTTTTTGTTAAAGACAATAAAAATAAAATTAAATCTCTAAACTGTAATGTATTTAAAGAAATACTTTTATCAAAACTATCTTCAAAATCTATTACTGTAACCTTACCTTCTTTATAAATAAAGTTTCTTGCTTGTGCTCCACCGTGAAACTCGTTATTATTGTGAATCAACGCTAACTCTTTTAGCATCAAATCAATATAGTAATACATCTTTTCTTTTGTAATATCTCTTTTTCTAATATAAGAGTTAACCATTTTTCCAGAGTCTTCTAAAACAAAAAACTCTTCATTTTTAAAAGCTATATTAGGAGTTTTAATACCTTTTTCTTTTAGTCTTTCTATTTTTGTAGTTTCAAAGTTTAGACTCTCTTTAGTACCTTTACTTTCAACAGGAAGTAATATATCTATAGAAGTTAATTTATAAAAAAGTTTATGTATTAAGTTAGATTTTGTGGCTCTTGCTCTTTTTAACCAATATTTTTGGTTTTCATACGTAAAAGAGAAGATTTCTTGATTATTACTTTGAGATAACTCTTTTACAAGTTCTTCAAGCTTTTTATCAATATTTGAACTCATGCCCATATAAGTATTACTATCCATGAAGTTACATGAAGCCCAATTGTAAACATAACAGCAGTTGAACCTATATCTTTTGCAGTTTTAGCTAAAGGAGCATGCTCTTTTGTTACAAGGTCAACTACATTTTCAATCGCAGAGTTTATAAGCTCTACAATTAAAACTAAAATACCAGTTATTAAAAGAACAAGTTTATAGATTAATGAAACCTCTACTAGTAAAATTCCTATGATAATAAAGATTGCACAAAAGAGCTCTAATTTAAAAGAGCTTTCTGTTTTAAAAGCATGTTTAAATCCATCAAGGGCATATTTTGTATTTTTAAAAAGGTGATATTTAGGTTTATTATTCATTTAGTTTCTTTTATATAAATTCTTATAAAATTTTTTCCATCGTTTATGTTGCCAAAACCATAGAGCAGGAGTCTCTTTTATCTGTTCTTCAATAACATTAGCTTGCAATTGTGTAAGCTCTTTTATTTTATCTTCGCTTTCAAACTCTACTTTTAAAGGATCAATTGCATCATATACTTTAATTGTATAATCTCTAAAATCATTCATAACTGCAAATATAGGGATTATCACTGCATCAAACTTTACAGCTAACCTTGCAGTTGAATCAGTAGCATAAACTTTTTTTCCAAAGAACTCTATTTCCATTCCATTTTTCATATGCTGATCAATTGCTACTGCTACATTATGTCCTTGTTTAAAAGCTTTTAACATACCCTTTGCTGCAACTTTCTTTTCAAGCATTACGATATTATTTCTATCTCTTGCTTTTACATACATATCGTTTATTAAAGGATTATCCATTTTTCTATTTACAACTGCTAAAGTTCCATACTTTAAAGCAGTATAGGGAATAGCTAACTCCCATCCACCATAATGAGCAGTGATAAAAATGATTTTTCTTTTCTCTTCTAAAGCATTTAAAATAACTTCTTCATTCTCTATTACTGCTTTTGCAAACAGTTTTTCCTTTGAAATTGATTGATTTTCTACAAATTCAAACATATTAAAAAGAAGTGATTTATATGATTCATAGATTATTTTATTTTTTTCATCATCTGATTTTTTATCTTCAAAAGCCAAATCTAAATTTACTTTTGCAATATGCTTATGCTCTTTATTAAATCTAAAAGCCAGTTTTGCACATAAAATTAAAATTTGTTTTACAAAGGCTTTAGGAAGAAAAGTAAAAAGAAATTTAAAAGAGATATATATGTAATATACTAAATATTCTTTAACGCTTGCCTTCAAACAATAAATCCTTCATTATTTCTATTATTCTATTTTCATCAATATTTGCTATTGAATAGTCATCTTTATTTAATCTTTCAGGATTAACTTTAGACTTTGATTCAATAATTTTATTTATATCTGTTTCATAAGTGTTTCTATACCCTGGAGTACAGCCAAACAATGTTATAGATGGAATGTTTAAAGCCCATGCCATATGAGTAGGCCCAGTATCATTTCCTATAAGTAAATTAACTTTTGATACTAATGCTTTTAAGTCATTTAAACTTAATCTTGGTAAAACTACAGCCTTTGAAGTTTTTGCGATAGTTTGAGCTATGCTTTTTTCTTCTTCATTTCCCCAAGCAATAATAAAATTTTCATCTATACTATTTACTATTTTAGCGAATTTCTCTTTAGAATACATTTTTGAAGGCCAACTAGCACCAACTACAAGTAAAATATTCTTTTTTTCTTTACTTAATATATCACTAAAATCAAAGCCATCTTTAAAGTATAAAAAAGGCTTTTTTTCTAAGATAGATTCTTTATTAAACTCTATATTTAAAGGTTTTAACAAAATATCTAAATTTCTTTCAATAACATTTTTAGAGTAATCAGAATCAATCTTTTTGTTATATAAAGAGGAAGCTAGGCTCTCTCTTGTAGAAGTTTTACTAAACCCTACTCTATTTTTTCCAAGTAGTTTTGAAACTATTGCTGATTTAATTAAACCTTGTGCATCAATTACTAAATCATAGCTATTTTTTGAATATTTTCTTATAAGTAAAATTTGTGAAAAAAGTTTCGTCTTTTTCTTTTTTATTGATTTTAAATCAAGTGCATAAATATTATCAATATCAGGATTGTCTTCTAATACACCTATAAATGCTTTTTCAACAAACCAATCAATCTTTATTGAAGGATTAGCTTTTTTAATAAATTGTAAGGCAACCATGGCATGAATAATATCACCCATGGCAGATAGTTTAACAATAGCTATTTTCATGAAACTACTTTTACTTTTACACCCTTAGGAGTTTGAATCTTTTTAACTTCACTTTCTACTAAATAAATAGGTCTTTCAAGTGATAGTTTTAGCTTACTATTTTTTAGTTTATAAGTAACATTTGGACTTGACATATCTTGATTAATAGTTAAGTTAAGACTTATCATAAAAGATAACCACTGCATAGTTTCATAACAAGGCAATAGTTTTGAATACTTTTCTAAATCACCTTTTTTAGGTAAGCTTTTTTTAGAAAACTTAATCACATGAGCAACTGTTACTCTTGAAGAGTGCAAGAAGTCATAATTTAAACCATTTAAAATAAAATCAAAAGTATTATCATTTGATTTATAGAAGTTAAGTGTTGTACCAATTGAGTGAAGCTTAGATGCTATTACTAAAAGTGTTTTATACTTATCATCTAAATTATGTAATGGCTTTAAGGCTTCAAAAATTTGTCTAGCATTATTACCTAAATAAGCACTTTGCTTAGGACAAATTTCAAATCTATCAAGTAAACTTCTCACACTCACATTATAGTTTGCTGGAAACTTACAATTGTTAGTTCTTAAAATATCTGTTAAATAAACACCTTCTCTAACACCCACACCAGAAGTGATCACTCTTGTAGTTTTTAACTCTTCTAAAATAGTTTTGAAAATAAAAGTACCCTCTTTTATTGTGTCATATCTATCTTTTTTTACACCTATGTGCTTCAAAGAGTTATTATTTTTAGCTCTTAAAATATCATCAAAGATATAAGAGTTTAAATCAACAATATATGAAAAACCATGTAATATATCTAAAGGATACTCAGTCTTTTTCATTATGATTTTACTAAGCGCCCTAATACTTCCACCAATACCAACTACAGTATTAGGAATAGAATGACCACAGCCTTTTACTTCTTCAAGTTTTTCTAAAATATAATTTCTAGCACCTTCTAAATCACCTTTACTAAAGAACAGTTCATTTAATCTTACTGTTCCTACATCAAGCGATATACAGTCAACAATTTGTCCATCTTTTATAAATGCAAACTCAGTAGAACCTCCACCTATGTCCACAGTTACAAACTCTTGACCATGTATTAAATTTAAAGCAGCAACACCACCATAATAAGCCTCTTTTGACCCATCAATAATTCTGATATTTAAACCTAATTCATTTTTTACTCTATTAGTAAAAATTTTTGAATTTGGTGCATCTCTTAGTGCTGATGTAGCAACGCAAATAATTTTTCTTGATTTTAGTGCTTTAGAAATATTTAAAAAAGATTGCAAAGAGTTAAATGCTCTTTGCATAGGAGCTTCTTGAAGATTACCATTGTTTTCATAGCAACCTTCAGAGATTTTAACACGACTTTTTGTCTCGTTAATTAAGTTAAAAGAAAATCTACTACTCTTTTCTAAAACAACCATACGCATTGAGTTTGACCCAATGTCTATAATAGTTGTTACTTTAGCCATTACGCTTCTTCTTCTTGAATCTGCTCGTATTTAAATTGTAACTCTTCCATTGTTTCTTGATTATCTGGATCTACAATGATACAATCAACTGGACATACTTCAATACATGCTGGCTCTTCAAAGTGACCTACACACTCAGTACATCTATCTGGATCAATAACGTATATTGGATCACCCTCTTCAATCGCATAGTTTGGACATTCTTCTCTACATGCATCACATGCGATACAATCATCTGTTATAATTAATGACATAAACCGTTTCCCCAAGTAAAATATAGTTTTGGAGTTATAACCTAAAAAACTTTAATTATTTCTTATACTATAATGTTTTTCTAATATTTTAAAAATCAACAAAAACCCCTCTTATTCTACTTTTGATAACTACCCTCTAATTAAAAAACAATTAAATTGTTTTTTAATATACTGGCACTATGACACAGATTTAACACACTACTCAAATAATAATTAATATTTATTGCCTAATTTGTAAATTACATATCAATGTATTTTGATACTCTAATAACTTATACTAAATAAACTATTTTCTATCTTATAATTAGTAATATATATTTCTCTCACTTTTTTATGTTTTTTATGCATATTTTTACCAAGTGTATAATCAATTTCTTTTGATAGTAAAATATTAAAATCTTTATAAAGTTCTCTTACCACCTTATGATCATTGTAACTAATCAAAAATCTACCTTCTATATTTTTCAACTTCTCAGATAAAAGTCTATGTTCCTTAATATCAAATCCACCTGTATTTTTATAATAACTTTCTGTCTCAACATAAGGAGGATCACAATAAAAAAAGGTATCTTTTGAATCATAAAGTTCTATTAAATCTTCAAAGCTTTTATTTTCAACAGTTACTCCCTTTAATCTATTACTCCACTTCATATATGATTTATAAATATTATAAGGATTTGTCATTGCTTTTGCAGACATTCCAAAGTTATCTCCTTTTGATCCAAAACTTTGGGTCAAAATATATAAATAGAAAGCTGCAGCTTCTATATTGTTTCTTGGCTTAATTTTTTTATTTTTTATCTCATCAAATAATTGTCGTGAAATTAACAATTGGTTTAAATACATTGATAGTGTCTTAGGATTATTTCTTATAGATTTGTGTAAATTTACAAGCTCTTTATTTATGTCATTTACAACTTCTAATTTTGATTTGTTTTTTGAATATAATATATTTAATGCCCCACCAAAAACCTCTACATATAACTTGTGTGGTGGTATCATTTGTACAATTTCATCTGCTAGTTTTGATTTGCCACCTACCCAACCAAATGGTGCTGATAATTTTTTATTCATTTTTCCCTCTTAAATTTAATTTAAAATCTTTTAGATAATATTCTTTTCGCAGAGAGCGAGGGGTCGAAGTTTTGCTCTCTGTCCTTGACTTTTCAAGGCACTCCTTTAAGGAGTACCCCTCAAATACTACATTGATACTCTTTTCATCCATCCTACAAAATTCATTTCTTGCTCTGGATTGTGCTTAATAATTATCTTATACCAATAGTACTGTTCACCATTTAAGACTTTCAATAATTGTTTTTTTTCACCTCTTCTTAGTACTATTCTTAATGCTTTTAATGTTTCAATTCCAATCCAACCATCATCTTCTAAGTCTTCAAATACTCTCTCATTTCTATTCATATTATTCAATGCTGTTTGAAGAATAAAACCTGCTCTATATTGACCCATGTTTACACTTGTATCAAATAGTTCTATTGCAATGTCTTTATCATCAACCTTTGAAAGCTTCAACTTCTCATAATCCCAAAAATCATTCTTATAAATAAGCTTTGCTTCATTTAATGTAAGGTTTTTAATATCCAAATCAGGATATGACTTTTGTGAAATTCCAAATTTTGTTTTTCCACCATTGTCATATTTACTATGTACAAAGCCTTTTTCTACTGCAAGTACTTCTTTAAATGCTTCATCAAAATAACTCATTTGTCTTTATCCTTAAATTTTCTATTTAAATTTTCTTCTGTTTTATTTCTTATCATCAATAGTGCAAAGGATAAGAAGTCTTTATCTTCAAGCTCTTTTCCTGTTCTTATTGTATATGCATTCCCAATGATTGAATAAAACTCAATCACAATAAATGTACCAATCACAAAAGATATAAAATCATCAACTTTATAACCTACTCCTTTTGCGGTAAATGCAAACAAAAAAGGAAGGAGCAAAGTTATAAACTTCATATATGCTCCAATTTCAAATTTATATCTTGTAATTCTTTTACATAGTTTTCTACTTTTCATCATGCCTGTAACAAAGTCCAATAACATAAACACAATAAGTATTGATAACTGTTCTCCATGTTCTTCAAGAAGCATCAAGAACGGTAAATATAAAAAATTCATTAACATTGCTTTGGGTGTTAATAAACTAATAGCTGCAGACTCTTTTACTGGCATTTTTCTTCCTTCTTTTACCATGAACAGATTAAAGTAATCAATCTGTTTTTATATTTTCCAAACTTTACTCTACAAGCTTTCCCGTGCTTGTATCCACACTATAAACATATTCGATAACGTCAGCTACTTTATCAAGTTGATTATCTTCAATCTGTTCTTTTGTTGCAAATGTTACTACACCTTTTTCTACAACTTTATATACTGCTACACCTAGTGTTTTTACAACTTCTTTGTCATACATCTTTCCAGAGATTGCTCCTTTGATATACTCTTTTAAAACTGGTGTACCATCTTGATTAAAGACTACTTGTCCTTTTTCATCTTTAACAACCTCTGTTTTTACACTACAACCTGTGAACACTAGAGCTGCTAGTGATAACATAACTAAAACTAATTTTTTCATATTTCTATTTCCTTTCCTTTTGAATTTTTCTTATCAATCACTTTGTCTGCCCAAAAAGCTTCATCGCCAAAATCTTTTACCGATTTAAAAAATGCTCTTGCTTTTACTCTTCTGTATTTTTTTAATAATTTATTATCTGTAGCTGCAACAATTCTTTTCATATTTTGAATAAATCTTCTATCAGCTTCAATTTTGTCCTTTTCTGACTCTCCTCTTTCATAATCAAAATCATGAATATCACAAGGTTCTTTAAAAATCTTACCTGGTATTAAGAAGTTGTACCAAGCACCTTTTGCACCACAACCATTACAAACTTCTTTTTTCTTTTCTTCTGATAAATCCCAATAATCAGGATGTGCATATAATGTTACTTTCATTATTTTGCTCCTATAACTTCTGCGTATTTTTCATATGCTTGTACACCGGCTTCTGCTATTGACTCAATTTGTACACTATGAGATTTATTATCTTTTCCTAGCCAATTTTTTGTTTGTTTATATATAGAGTCATATACTGTTTTAAACTCTGGATTACTTACAACAAGAGCTTTTATAAATTGATAATTTGCAAGAGCAATAACACCTGTCAAATCTGCTCTACCTCTTGAATGAGCATCATATTCAACAGTATCAACCGTTGCTGTTATCATTTCAATATCTTTAAGCTTTTGTTCTTTTGCTTGAACTTCTACATGTTTTGCTACTGCTTCAGTATCTTTAACCCAAGACTTAGTTGCATCATCCCATTTATCAAACTCTTTAGGAACTAAAAGAGTATGCTCTGCTTTAATAGCTCCTAAATAATCTACTTTTAACTCTTGTTTTATAGAAGTTTCATAAACAGTTTTATTTCTATTGTCTTCTATTTGTTCCCACTTGTTTAGCTCTCCATCAAAACAAACTGCAAAACCATCTTTTGCTGCTAATGGTTCTTTTTCTGTTGTATTTGGAAGAGAAGTTCCAAAAGCTTTATTTACTTCTTGTTCTTTTAAATATTCTTTTGTTTTTCCATCATAAAAATATAATTTCATTTCATTCTCCTATGCTGCAACTATTAAAGGTAATAGTGCAATATTTTTAGGTCTTGTTTCTTCTCCACCTGTTGCACCAGTAAGAGTATGAGCCTCACCAGTAAATCTTGAAGAACCTTGATTACCATATGCTCCATACATCTGCATCCCATTATGAGTATGACTCTTAAACTCATCAGCTTGATATGTAGCTACACCTCTATTTGAAGCTCTAAAGAAAGCTTCATCAAGATTTGGAACTCTAAAAGTATTAACTCCATCTCCTGAAGAGTAATAAGCACACATATCATCTGTAGTATTTTTAGTTTGCCAGTCAGCCTCTGATAATAAAAACTCAGAATGGGCTTCTACCCATGTCCAAAGTTTTGGATAATCAGCTCTATTAAATTCTCCACCAAAAGCAACAACTGTAAAATCATAAGCCTCATATGAAAGCATTGGATGAGCAATAGGAAAAGTCACTATATTAGAAATTTTAGTTTCAATCTCATCTTTTGATAGAGTTTCCTCCTTAGTGTAAGCTCCTACTTGAGAAGCAGTTACATTGTGAGGATTTGTTTTATTATTCGCATGTTCAGTATGAAGACTATTTATTTTCTCATCAATCTTATTACTTGAATATGTTGTTGTATTTGATTTTGTAGTATCATTGATACTTCCATCAGGCATTGTTGCCATAGTGTTTTCTACTATAGTTCTTGACTCAGATACATAACTTTTATTTTGTGCAACTTGCACTGCACTTGTATTTACTTCTTCTGCTACTTGATTTATTTGATTTTTAAATAAATTCAAAGATAAACATATTATTCTCAATCTACCCCAAACATAACCTGCATTTGTTCTAAATACACTACTTGGTTGTCCTTCGATAGGTATTTTATTTTCTTCTATCTCTGGGATAACTTCATTTATTTGTGAAGCACTCATCACACTACTCCTTCTATTTCTATTTGATAAATTGATTTTTCATAACCTATTGGAATATCAAAGTCTTTATACAATCCAAAAATTAATAATGACGCATATCCTTCTTCTCTTTCATCTGCGATAAACAAGCAGACTTGTGCGTTTAATAAATCTAATTGCTCCTGTATCTCATCAATCAAATCATTTGATACTAAAACATTTGCAACAACTCTTTTATAAGTCATTGACTTATCCGTTATTACCACTCCTTTGTCATTTTTAGTTTTAGGAATTATATTTCTAACACTTACTATAGGAGAAGGATTTAAAAGAGTTATTCCTATATCAGTACTTGTTCCAAATGCAATATGAGTGCATGTTGCTGTTGTTTCTGCATTATCAATTATTACTTCCATAGTTGCGTTATATACCATTGGTAGATTTCTGAAATGTGCTGCTTTTCTCTCTTTTGCTTTTGTATAGGTCCAGTCATACCAATTTGTAACAAATCTAATAATGGTTTCTCTTGTTTGTTCATACAAAATATTGTCATTTGCATCTCTAATGATTACTCTTACTGATTTTGCGTTTAGTCCAAAAAAAGCAACAGTATCAACATCTCCTACATTGAATTTATATTGAATACTATTAAGGTTTGAAGTTCCACTACTCATCTTTGCATCAAAGATTCTATGTCTATTAGTCTTACTTTGGGGATACCAAATCAAACTATTTGTTCCTGGTTCAATACCTGTAGTACCATCTTTCATACATTTATAAATAGTGTCACCGTATTGTGTTTCTTCATCTTTGTTATAGACCTTGTTATTTTCAGGAATATAAATATCAATATTCGTTTCGTATTCTGGAACATTTGTTTCAACAATATCAATTGGGCTTTGAGGAACTATCAACATTATGCAACTCCTTCCTCAGTAATTTTTCTAAGCTTTTTAATCTCATTTGCTTGTTGAATAGTTACTATTGTAAGGTTGTCTAACTTTTCTTCCAGTGCTTTAGTATTTGATGATTGAATTGGAATTCCATATTTTCTAAGTTTATTACTAAAGTCACTATCAATAACCATTTCGCCTTGGTGTATTAAGGCAACTTGATCATGTGGGATGTAAGAACTTCCAATATCATAACTTGGAAGATTTACTAACTGACCATTTATATTTATCTGATTATCAGTTATTGCTCCTACTGAATTAAAAAACTCAATCATATTTTCAAAAGCATTTAGATCTATATCTTTTAGTTCCTGGAAGAATGTAGATACATCAACATCTTCAATATTTATATACGATAAGTTTTGTCTTAACTCTTCTAATTCATTTTGAAATGATAAAGCACTTTGAGCTTCAAAAGAACCTCTAAAGTTAATCTCATTTGCTGATACTAGATTTCCACCATCTTTGAAACTTGAAATACTAAGAGGGTCTGCTGCAATTTGCTCTAAAGATTTTTGAAGTTGAGTTATCACACCTACATTTGCTACATCAGTTTCATTTCCACTTGTATCTAATACTTTTACTTTTAAAATCTCATTGTCTATATTTATCTCATTTTGTAAATTTTGAAGCTCCCCAACTAAAGTATTAGTAATAGAAGTATTATCTCCTGTTTGAGCAGTTTGGATTTGAGTTGATAATGAGTTTAATTCTCCAACCAAAGAAGAAAGCTTTGCTGATTCAGTTTCTGTTAAATCACCATCTTTTAATAAGTACTCTTCAATTGAAGCTCTTTTTTCCCAGAAGTTTTTGATTAACTGTTCTTGTGCATTTGCTCCGTCTGAACCTGATAAAAGAGTATTAATAGTCTTTTCAATATTTTCTTCTATTTGAGTGAACTTTGTAGACATTTTCTCTACTGAAGCTACTGCAGTTGTAAAAAGTTCTGCACTTAATCTATCTAGTTCTAGTGCATTTTCTATTTGCGTGTAGAACATATCTTTACTACTATCAATAAGTGTTGCAAAATCATCACTTAGTAGTAATATTCTTCCTAAAAGTTCCTGCCCTTCTGCAGTTGAAATATCTATTGAATCAACTAATTGTTTAAACCCTTCTATACTTGTAGGCATAATTGTATTAAGTTTCTCAAACTCTTTGTTCATCTGTTGAGTTTGAAAATCTAATTGTTGTTGGTCATTTAATACACTTACAAAAAAGTCTTCTAATGACTCTGCTAACTCTGCTGTGCCACCTGCTCCAAGTAACATTTCACTTGTTAAATATTTTGACTCTTTTCCTACAAGTTCTAACATTGATCTTATATCTTCAAAACCAGTGTACATTTCAAATAGTTCTTCAGCACTTCCTGTAAAAGTTTCTACCATTTGAACAACACCATTATCTAAGCCGTATATACTTTCATCTAGTTTTATAATAGATTGAGAAAGTACTTCAAGAGATACATTTCCTTGTTTATTTTCAATATCTTTATAGTCCACATCTTCAAAAGCATATCCTAGTCTATTGATGTAGTACTCTGCTTCTTTCATCCCAGATGCAACTCTTGTTAGAGTTTCAAACATACCCTCGCCAACTTGTTGGAACTCTCCCATTAAAGGAAATACTGAAGTTGCTAAGTTATCACCAACTTTTCCAAATACTGCTGTTAGTGTTTCAGTAATTTGACTTCCAGATTTACCTCTTAAAGATATTTTTCCAAGATTAACTGTAAATTTACTAAGACTTTGAGCTGTTTGCTCTTCAGATTCTTCAAGAGCTTGCCCTGCTGCTACCATTGCATCATAGTAGTTTGATAAGATAAGCTGAAACTGCTTTTCAGTCTCTTCATTCATTGCTTTATAGTGAGTTGTATACCAAATTTTTGTCTTATCTTTTTTAAACCATCCACCTTTCTTTTTCTTTTTGTGTCTGATTGTTTGGTATGCATTTCCATTTATATCTTCAATAGCTGCTTCAAGTAATTGAGGAGAGAAATATAACCCTGCATCAGAAAGGCTTGTTTTATAACTAGTTCCGCCACCAAAAATTCCACCAATGATTTTTGAAGTAAGATGAGAACCTGATAGTACACTTGCAATACTACTTCCAACATCTTTCCCAAATAACTTATTAGATATGGTTTCTAATATTTTTCCACCTACAAAATCACCTGTTAACATTCCATGAACTATTGTTGGGTCGTTTTGTAATTTAAATAAAGGTGATTCTTCCCATTTATCAACCATTCCTTTTTCATATTTTTTAATAGCTGAAAAATCTCCACCTAGTGCAAATCCACCTGCTCTAATAACACCTGCTGCTACTCCTGCAATTTTATCATCAATACTTTGTAAGCTTTTTTCCATAGAACTTAATAATCTAAACTCTGGTCTTGCTAAATCCTCTAATAGAGTTAAAGAGTTTGCTATGCTCTCACTTTGAACACTTGAATCACCAAGAACACTTCCTGTTCCTGTATTTGCTGCCATTGCAGATACTGAGTCATAACTAGTACTTACTTTGTCTTCTCCACCACCAAATGCGATATTTGCAGAAGATAAAAGTGAAGCAACACTTGCTGCCATTGCTGCCATTCTTGCAAATGCTGTATAAGGGTCTCCACTACCTTGAGATAAAATAGCTCTTACTCCGGCTACAACTGCAAGTCCACTTTCTACCATTTGAAAAGCAGCTGCTTCTCTTGAACCTTCTTCAAACATTTGGCTCATTGCACCTGCAAGAGAACCATAGCCTACTATTTGAGACTGTACTGATGACTCATTTATTGCTGTGATTTTTTTACTAAGGCTTATTTCTGCATTTTTATATTCTTGTGAATCTTTTGAAATATCTTTGGTAAGTTTATAAAAATCATTTTGAGCTTTTAGTTTCTCTTTTTCACTCTTCTTCTCTATTCTTCCTAACTGAATAGTTGACTTAGCTATATTTTGAATGTTAGATGCAACACCTTCAAGATTTGCATTCCATTCAAGAGCTGTTTCACTTAATGCAAGTTGAGAATCAATTATGCTCATATACTGGTTATTTGTATCTATTAAAGTATCATTTGCATCTTTGCTTAAAGAAGAAAGATAATCTTGCTTTGCAATTTTTAAAAACTTTTCTATCTCTTCTGCAGTTGCATCGATATATCTATTTCTTATCTGACTTTCTTTTATTGCCCATGCATTTGAATAGTCACCTAGAGTCTGGTAATAAACTTGCCAGTCTGACAAGCTTGTAGTGTATTCTCTTTCTTTTGTTTTTTTAGGTTTTTTTTCTAGTTTTTCATCGTATTCTTTAATCTCTTTGGTCCATGCTCTTATAAGAGTAGATGTATTTTTGCCATTCTTTTCTAATAATAAATAGTGGCTCATCCATTTATTATTAATTTTACTTAATCCTGCTTCATATGGATATAAAGTATTCCTTGCAAGTTCTTGTATCTCAGAATCATCAAAATCATATAATGTTTTTTTATTCTCTTCTTGTTCTTTATATAACTCTTTTATTCTTTTATTTATAGCTATTAACTTCTCTTCTGCTTCATCTTTTACAGAAATTGCTAAAGTTTTTGACGAAAAAAGGCTAAATATATTTTCATATTCTCCTACAATAATCTGTTCTGCATTTTGCCACTCTTTAGAGATTTTTTTTGCTTGTTCTTCTAGTACACTAATATCATTGATTCTTGATACTTCATCTACAGAATTAATATTGTTTTTAAATTCAATAATAAAATGATTTAGTTGTTGTAATACATCAGATGCATTTACAATATCATCAGTAAGTCTTTCAAATAAATCATCTGATACTGTTTTACTTAGTAAGTCATAACTATTTCTAAGATTACTTAGCCTTGTATCAAAACTATCAACTGCTTTAAACCCTGATAACTTTTCTTTAAATAGATCAACTACATTGATACTATTTTTTATCTCTTCATTTGATAATCCAATTGCATTTAAAAATCTTCCCATATCTGATGAAACTTCAACTGTACCAGTTGATAGTCCATCCATTGCACTAAGCATTGCATCAAAGCCTACTTTATTACCTACTGCAATAGATAGTTTTTCAGTTATTTCAATCATGTCATTTGTTGTTGCACCTACTTTTTTCATTCCAAGGTACATTGCATCATATAACTGAACAGTTTGATTGAAAGTGTGTGGAGTTTTAGCATTTATCTTTAAAAGCTCATTCATTGCAGATGTTGCTTCTTTATTTGCTAAAGCTTGTTTTTCAGTAATGTCAATTTGATTACCTAAACTATCAATATTTTTACTTGATACCATTATCATAGTTGATAATGAATTATTGATATTTTCAAACTCTCTATTTACTTTTATACCATTTAAATAGATATCTCCAAGAGTTTGTTTAAAAGCTTGATAACCTGCATAAATATGTCCTGCAATATTTATTCTTTTCATAAAAGTATTAGCAAAAGTATCTGCATCATTAAATGACCTTCCAATATCTTTTACTTCATTTTTTAACAATACAAGTTCATTTGTATTTGAATCAATTTTAAATTTAATTCTAATATCATTTTTATTACTTGTCATACTTTTGCCTTTTTGCTATAATATTTTTATGAACTATTTTGAAAATCCATTAAATATTGTATTTACTTTTATTATCTGTGGTTTAGTTGGTTTAGCTATACCATTCTTATTTGTTCTTATTGGCTAACCCTAGAGCTGATAGATTTTAATAACTGAAATATTTCTAAAGAATCTAATTCAAATTTTTCACAATAATCTTTAACTACCAAGTACTCTATTTCTATTCCAAATCCATTTGATTTTCTACTTAGATGAAAGATATTATGAATCATCACTTCCCATTCATCTTTTAGCCTGTAGCGAAAGACACCATTATCTTTTCCTGATGTCTTTATTACTGCTACAATATTTGCTACTTTTTTTCAATAGCCTTTGATACTAGCTCTCTTAAACTCTTATAAACAAGTGAGTAGCTAATACCTATTTCATCAATCTTCTTTTTAAGAGAACTTGCATTCTCACCTTTTACACATAAGTCAAATGCTTCTTCATGATTTTTTTCAATTGCATCTGCTACTGAAATAAGATTTTTTTGAAGTTCAGAAATATCTTTTTTTAATGAAGAGATTCTTTTATTCATAGCTTTTTGTTCTTTTAATAGTTCTACATCTGAGATTTCACTAGATGATAAAATCTGCTTGTTTAAAGCGTATTCTTCTTCTAGTTCTTTTAACTCAAATGTTTTATTATCAAGTTCTTCAAACTCTGCTGCTCTATCTTTTGCATTTGCATCTAGCTGTTTTTTGATTTCTTTTGTAATTTCACTTACTGTAACTTTAAAAGAGTCACCATCAATTTCGATTGTTACATCATGTTTTGTTTTAATCATGCTTTACCTTTACGCTACGTCCATGATGTATTCATCATAAAGTTTTCCATTAGTTTTTAAAATTGCAAAATCAAAATTTAACTTTGCAAACTCTTCAATAATCATTGGTAAATCCCCATTTGGAGTAATTACTGCAGAAGGGATAACAATAACTGGTTTCTTCGCACCATCTTCATCTCCCACAAATTTTAATGAACCTTCAACAATAGGTTTATTTCCTGCTTCAATTTTTGGAATTACAATATCTGCTGTTGCAACAGTTCCATCAGGTAAAGTATCTCCAGCAGTAAATGATTCAGAAGTTTCAGTTCCTAACATAAACATTGATAAATTTTTAAGATTCACTTTTTGCGTTGAAAACTTACCTGATGCAGAAATAGACTTAGCAACCTTTTCTACAAGAGCTTTCATAACTGTGTCTTTAGAGAAAGCATCTGCAAATTCCACACTATGAGAAATAGCTGCTTCTTGAATCTCACCAATTTCAAATTCAGTTCCACCCTTTGGAGTAAAATAAAACTTTCCTCCACCGATATATCTATCTCCACTTGTAATCATTTTTTATCTCCTTGATTTACTTTTTTTACTGCTTCTGCAGTCACTAATGCTTCTAGTTCTTTCCCTTCTGGAAAAGAAATACCTTCTGTTCCTGGTTGGATAGTTTTTTTACCTGGAATTTTTAAAGGCTTTAAAACTTCTACTTCAATTTGTTTTGCCATGTAATCTCCTTTTATTTACATTTGGCACTTATAAATACTGCTGTATTTTCTAAGTTATATTTATCATCAACATCACTTCCAGAAAATTCAAAATCTGGATTGCTGATAGATAAGTTTTTTGTTGCTTTTACCATCTCAAGAGTTTTTGTTTTGTCATATTTAAAAATAACTGCAAACAAAGCTTCATATTCAAGTCTTGAAATTGGATTTCGTTTTATGACTTCTACTACTTCACCTTTTATTGATGAAGGGATTGATTCTCTTATTAGTCTTTCTGCATCAGTTTCAGTCATTTTTTACAAGTCCTATTGTCCATTCTAGTTTTAGTTCATCTTTATATTCAAAGTTTTGGATATAAAAAACTTCACTATCAATGGTTATTTCATCTTCTTCTTGTGGGTTTGGCATATCTGAAACTAACACAGAATAAATTTCCCCCGTGAAAGTTTCAAAGTCATAATCCTCTTGTTTTAAAAGAGATACTTCTAAGCCTTTATATATTGCTTTTACTCCAAACTCTTCATTATCATAGAAGACTTCAAAGTCGCTTTTAAAGTCATCTAACAAAGGCATTATTCACCCTTAATTTTTGTATCAATTAAAGCTTTTAAAACACTCACATTTTCAGATTCTTCAGCAACTACAACATCAATACCAACTCTTACTGCAAATGCTTCAAGCTCTTTTCTTCTTAAGTTTTCATATTCAAAAGTTAAAATCTCTTCATCTGTTAGATTAAAAATCTTTTCAATTTTAGATGAGTGCTTTTTTTGTTTTTCAAATTCTTCTTTTGTAGATTTTGAACCTTTTGTATTTAAAATATAAAGGTCAGACAAAGAAGCACTTACTTCTAATATTTGACCTTTTTTATAAGCTTTTGAACCCCTTTTACCATCAACATTCATTTTTACATAAGGCATAAACTATCCTTTAGGCATTTAGTTTAATATCAACAATTCCTGCAGTAGATCCTGCTTTAGTACTTACTGCTTTACCTGCATACGTATTTGAAGTATCAGTTACTGTTAGCTCTTCATTTGTATCATCCCAGTATAGTTTTGTTCCAACTGTGATAGTATCTGCAGTTTTTGCATTCATTGTCCATACTTTTTCTAACTCAACTGCAACAACTTCACCTGTAAGTCCTGAAGTTACTGCAACACCAACCATTCCATCAAATGCAATCACATCACCAACATTTACATCTGCAGTTAGTGTATGATCTATGATTCTTCCTTCTTGTTTTTCAATTGCTTGTTTTGCCATTTTATGCTCCTAAGTTTTTATAAAGACCTTTGTGGTCCTCTGCAAATAATCCAAAGTCAAAAACACACTCAAACTCTGTACCACTTAAACTTGAATTGTTTTCTTTAACCACCGGCATTCCATTTGTACCTTGTAAAGTACCAGTTTTGATAGTTTTTCTAGCTGCTGCTAAATACCAAGGGTTAGCATCTAGTTCACTCTCTACGATAAGTTCATATCCACCTTTATGTGGGTTTGCTACACCACTTTGACTTGCACTAATATCTGCTTCACTAGTAAGAATCTGTTTTGCAATAGTTTCATTTTCTGGTGATACAATTAGATACTTTGGATTGATATTTAATGCAACCGTTCCATCTTTTTGTCTTCTCATCGCAGTTCTAGCAGCAGTAAGAGGTTCACTTGCAAGTTTAGCACCAGATGATGATAAGTTTTTATGTTCTGCATTAAATAGAGTTTTCCCATCAGCCATTTTGTATTTTGCAAACTCATTTTTAGCTTGAAGTAAATCATAAACTAAGCCATTTGCAGTTCTTTTAGCCATAGTTCCAAACTCATTTACAATACTTGTAAACACACCTAAATCATCATTGATAATCATTTGTCTAGTTAAGAAAAACTTCTCTCCGTACGATTCAAGTTTCCATGATTCACCATTTTCACCAAACTCAATATTTTTTGCTTCACTTCTTTCACCAAGCTTTCTAAGTCTTCCATTTGAGTTTTTAAAACCAACTTCATTTCTTGTTCTAAAGTCAGGTAAATCAACATTTTGAGTCCATAAGTGATATGTTCCTTCTTGTTGTTCAAATGAGTCAGCAACAACTCTGTTTGCAACATTTCCAAGCAAAAGTGTAAAGTCAGATGAGCTCATAGCTCTTTGAGCTAACTCCATTCTGTCATAACCGTTATACTGTGTAATAGCTCTTGCAACATCTAGTAAAGTTGCATTTCTGAACATATTTGTATTTTCATGAGGCTTATCAACTTTTACACCACATCTTAATGCAAGAGAATCTACGATTGCACCTCTCATCTCATTAGCACCTGGTACTCCACCAACTACAACTCTTGCAGCACTTGATTTTCTAATATTTTCTTCAATTACACTTTTTCTTACTTGATCAACTGATGTACCATCTGAGATAAACTCATTTGCTCTTTCTTGATCAATCATTCCAGCTGTAACAAGTTGATTGATTTCAGATGTTCTTGCTCTCTCAGCATCAAGAACTTTTTTTGTTTCATCAGCATTTTGTGAACCTGCACCTCTTTTTTCTTCTTTTTCCATTTTTTCAAGTTCTTTTTTTCTTTGCTTTTGCTCATCACTTAAAGCATCAATTGAAGTTCTTAAAGCTTCTAACTCTTTTCTTAATTCTTCTGGCATATTCTTTTCCTCTCTTTTTTGATTTCTACCTACTACGGCACCTTTGTCAAAACCAATACCCACTGCACTTAATTCTCTTATTTCAAAATCAGTTACTGTGACAAGAGTTGGTTCGTCTTTTCTCTCTTCTACAGTTACAGTATTGATTTTATATCTAACTGAGCAATCTGTTAAAATCCCATCTACATATTTTCTGAAAATCTTTTCACTATCTTCATCAGTTCCAAAGATTACATCTGCTTTAAGCTGACCATCTTCAACTCTAATATTTACAACTCTACCTATGGCGGAATCAACTGAATCATTATGATCTTTGAAAAATGTTTTAAGTCTTTCATAGTTTGCTCCATTAACATCTAATCTTTCAATATAAATCTCTTCCTTCCACCAATCATATCTTTCACCATCATTGTCAGATGAGATGATGATAAATGGAACAGTTCTACTCTCTTCATCTATTTTTAATGAATTATCAAAATTCAATTTTCTCTCAAAGCTTTGACCTTGAACTTTGTCAACAACTTTATGTCTTTTGTTAATTTTTGGCATTTTTTTCCTCACTTTCAATAGGTAGATTTGCTTTTTTTCTCTTTTCTAAAAGCATTTTTTCTTCTACTATTTGTTCATCAATTATTTCTTCATAGCTTCTACCTTTTGATGCAGCAGCTCTTGTTCTTGAATTGATTCCTAGTTCAATCTCTTTTTCAGTAGCTTTAATATCTTTTAATGGGTCCACCCACTCTCTTTCAGGCATAACCCACACTGGTTTTATATATTTATGTTTATTTTTGAAGTAATCATTAGGTGCTTTTAAATTCCCAACTAACACTTGAGAATCAACAAAAGCTTCAAACATAGGATTTAATGCATTTGCAACCATACTTTGCTGCTCATCATCAAATCTTTTATTATCCTGGATAAGACCAGCTCTAGCACTTGCAAAATTAACTTTTGAGTAGTCTCTAAAAGCTAGTTCATAAGAAATATCTCTACCTGCTGATATAAGCCTAATAGTTGTAGTTACAAAATCATTGTAAGAGTTGCCTTGCTGAGTAGATTGAACAGTTTGCACTTCTTCACCTTGTCTTAGATATTTAATCATCCCTGCTGTTATCTCTTTAATTGGTTCAGGTGAACTTTGTTTTTCAGCTGCTTTTTTATCTCCAAACATACTTTTTGCAATATCACTTGTTTTTATAAAAAGACCAAAAGAACTAAGAATTCTATTTTTAACTATTTCACTATCGTTGTATGCTGCAAAATCTTTTAGGTTGTTAATAACTTGTGCATAATCTGATATACCTCTATATTGACTACTTCTTTCAATATCGAAAAAATGAATTATATTTTGAGCATCAAATCTATTTGAAGAAAAAGAGTTTATAGATTCTTTTAAGTGATATGCAATTGGCTTACCATATCCATCAACTTCAACACCAGAAAAAACATCATTGTTTTTATTCTTAGTAAGTCTAGTATCAAACTGATCTGACTCTATAAACTGAAATTTAAGAGGAAACTTCTTATCTTTGGTCCACACCTTGTTTATAAGCATCTCACCATCAGTCATTTTTGTTTTTAAAAGTAGTTTTTGAGACTGATATAAACCTAACCTTGCTGCTACATCAAAGTTATCCTTTTTGATGAACTCATTCCATAAGTTTTCAAGTTCGGAGTTAAACTTTGATGCATTAGCTAAATCATCTTCTTTGACTTTAGATTGTAAAGAGATTCCTTTTCCAACAACATTTTTAACTATAGATTTGTCAATTGATTTAGTAATAGGATTATTTGCAGAAAGCCATCTAGCTCTTGCCTTTAGCATATCTCTATCTGTACCTGCTTGTAGCTCGAAATGATTATTCGTAATATTGAAATCTCTATTTAGCCTCGTAGATTTTGCACCCTCATAAAAAGCTCTTTCATACTCTTTTGAAAGTGCTCCACCTGTAAGAAGGTTTGCAGTTACACCAACTGTTCTACTAAAAATATTCATTATGAAAAACTCGCAAGTGAAGTATCACCAGATGGTGTAGTGTTTTGACCCTCCGTATAGTTTCGGCCATAAGTATTTATTTTGTTAAGTAATCTATCTCGTTCTTCATACAACCTAAAAAGAGTTCCCCTTGCGAGTTGTTTATCACCAGTTTGATAAGACTGTGAACTTTGTGCTTTTCTAATATCAGTAAGTATTTGATCGTATTGTTCACCAAGAGTCATTCGATTACCTTTATTTTTTTGATAATCGAATTTTGACAGTTTTTGAAAATCTTTTTTAGGGTATTTTTTTTACCCTAGATTTTTTTAAAAAATTATGGTATTTAGGTTGTGTTATTTAAGTAATAATTAAAAAGGTTGTAAAATACTACCACTTAGGCAATAGTTCACAACCTAAATAAAAAATAATTTAACTTTTAATGGTTTTCTTTAATATCAGGGTAATCATTTTTCAATTTTTCAATAATATTTTCATACAAATTTGGTGTTTTCATCAACTTCTCAAGTGCAAGCCCAAGAGGAAGTTCTTCTTCTACCATAATATGATCAATTACTTCAATCGTTCTATGACTAAGGGAAGGCTTGTTTTTTAAATTAATTCTACTATCCCAAAAAGATTTATTTCCTATTATTTGGTCTTTTGACATTAGTATTCATCCCTCCAATCATTAAATCCATCAGTTCCTGTTGATTCTTCTTGTTCACCATAGTTTTCATTGTTAACTTCATTCTCAACTTTGAACTTAAATTCCTGCTCTATATCATCCCAGTCCATACCGCTAGGATAAAACTCATTTTCTAGGATTTTAAGTGCAGCCATTGAATAAACTCTACAATCGAGTGCTTCATTTCTAGTTCTAAACTTTTCCCATCTTCCTTTTTCATCTCTTTTTTCTGATGTAAGCATCTTCCAGTATTTTTCATTATAAATTTCATTTTGTGGATAGTGCATATATCCTGGTCCTTCTTCTTCTATTTTCATGAAGCTATTTATTTTATCTTTTGCACTATTTACACCCACACTATAAAGTCTTACTGTTCCTTTACTTACTCTGCTTGCTGTTCCTTTAATAATTGGAGTTTCAACCTCTTTTGCACCCTTAATACAAAATACATTCATTTCATACCTAGGTCTGCAGTAGTCATATACTGCATCAGTATTATGTCCACCAGAGTCCACGCACATTGCCATAATTTTAAGATCTATTCCACTTTCATGACTAAAAGACTTTTCCAATAGCCTATCAAGCTTTTGCCATACTTTTGGATAATCTGGATTTCCTTCAAGTACTATATAATCGATTGACCAGCTTTCACCATATTTCCCCCAGCCTACAATCTCTACTTCTAATCTATCTGGCTGAGTGTCTACTCCTGCTGTCAATATGTAAACTCCATTTGGTACTTCCGCTTTATACTCTTCAAGTCTATTTTTAAAGGTACTTGTATCTATTTTGTCAAATTTCTCTTCCCAAACTTTTGCATCTTTTGTATTGGTCCATCCTGCCATTTTTGTAGTATCTTTTTTTGTCTTCATATCTTTATATGCATCTAAATACTTCTGGAATAATTCATTCCATCTTGCAAAAGGAGAATAATAAGAAGGCACTCTATAGCCTTTGTGCGTTCTTTCTGGAAATTTATGAACATATCTAGCTCCATTCTCTTCTTTCATCATATTGTGCTTCATATGCTCTTCTATGATACATCCATTTGACTGACACACAAAAACTACATCACCAATCAACTGATAATGCTCATCATGTTCAAATCTAAACCCATCCTTTTCAAATACAACATCTTCACCACAATGTGGGCACTTCATAGTATATAAAGCTTGTGAAGATGATTCATATTTAGGAAGTATTTTTGAACTTTCTTTTTTAGCAGGAGATGAATTATTATAAATCTTTTTATTTGTAGGAAAACCTTCTGTTCTATTCCATGCTAGGTCAACAGGACAACCACCCTCGACTTCCAAAGGCCATCTATCTATATCATCATTTACTACTACTCTTCTACTGTTAGATGCAAAGGTTGTAGGTGAGTTTGACCATCCAAGCTTTATAGATCCACCGCTAAAAATCAGTTCTGTAGTACTAGAACCATCCTTAGTCTTTTTCTCTCTTATTTTTTCTTTAAGTACACTAGTAGAATTTACAGAAGGCCATAACTTTGAAATTGCATGAGTTCTTACTGCATCTTGTGTAGGAAGTATCTGAAGCATTGGACAAGGGTATAAATGAGCATAGCAAAAAAGCATATTATTACCAAGTTCAGTAAAACCAAGTTGAGTTCCTTTTATTACTGTAACCTCAGGTGTTTTTGATTGTGGTGAAAGTTCATAAGCAATCTCTTCTAAATAAGGCATTCTATCTGTTCTATATTTACCTGGTTCACTTGAACTTTCACTTGGTAAAATTCTATACTCATCTGCCCATTGTGCAACACTCATAACTGGATCAGGTTTTAGTCCTTTTTTAAAATAATTGATTAATTCAATATTGATAATAGGATTATGACTCATGTGATAAGTTCCCTAAAATTATTTGAATTTCTTCCATTAAAACATCTTCAATATCTTTAATATCAGTTTTGCCAACTACTCTTAATGCCATTTTATTTGGATAATTCAATAATGCATCTCTTATTCTTCTTGATGCTTCAAAAAAGGTCTGTTCCACTTCTTGTTTAGATACATACTCGCCAATCTTTATTAGATAGTCATACTCTGCAATTTTCCCCATATAATGTTCTCGATGAGCTTTTGCATCTGCAAATTTAACTTCTTCTAAATTATCATCACCAGTTTTTATATTTTTATTTCTTGCTTCTTCTTCTTTTTGTTTAAATTCTTCATATGCCTTTTGCTTTTCTTTTTCAATCTTATCTTTTTCTTCTTCTGATAAGTATTCATAAGATGCATAAGGAACTTCACCTTCAAGAGGTAATGATGATGTAGTCTGCACAAATATCCTACTAGATTCTTTTTCTTTCTTTGGTGTTCGACTTTTTTTAAGTACTCCATTTTCATCAAGTAGACCAAAGTCTTTTAATGATTGTTTTGCTTTTTCTACATCAATTTTATTATCATCTTCTTTTTGAATCACACCTTTTTTTATAAGCTTAGAAATATTTTGCTGACTACATTTAACTAAACTTGCAAATTTTGTCTGGTTCAATCTCACTTTTTTCTCCTATTACCACTACAACTTAATGTTTAAAAACTACAACCAACTTTAAAGTCATAAAACTGCGTAACTATCGGGGTTCGCACTACCCTCAACACTTTCATATTCTCAGAAGGACCCATTTTATTTTGCAGTACTAATTGCACGAGTCCATGCTTTATCAAAGTGTTCTTTTCCTCTTAACTCATAAACCATTTTAAATGTTTTTTTCATATCAAAACTTTTTTTATAATTTGGTTTTTCTGATATTCTTAAAATACATACAGGCTTATCAGTTCCTGGCATTCTCGCATATACTCCTGGTGCAAGTGGAGATTTACTTTTACCTGAGATAATAAAAAATCTTAATGATGTTTTACTTTTTCTTTTTCTACTTGCTAAAGTTTCATTTGCACTATACCCTGCTTTATAATTTAATTTTAATTGAGACATCATTTGTACATACATACTTGCTTTAATTCTCACACCTGGCGATGGAGTTAATATCTCATGTTTGTACATATACCCTAATGCAATTAATGCTTTCTCCATTCCTTTTCTACTTCTATCTCCACCTGTATAATGTTGCTTTAATGCATAATATCCCCAGTTCCATTCATCAATATAAATCTCTGCATATGGTCTTGATTTTGTAGCTCTTTTAATCCTGATAGCATTTGGTAGTTTCTTTTTCCAATTAAGTCCTGATTTAATTTCTTTTTTATGTGCATTTAAAAAATCAAACGCAATATTGTTTGTTGTTAACATAAGAGCATATGGAACTTGTCTCTTTTCAATATCATTAAGACTATTGATAAATAAGTTGATATTTGTTTCAATTCTCATGCTATATACCCAAACCTTTTCTCTTGGATGTATGCAGCAACATTTGAAGATTCAATCTTAAGTTTATTTTGTTCATCTGATATAAATAGATTTTCATTATCATAAAACCAACCTCTATGTTCTTTACTATTCTTATCTTTAATCCATGCTCTTTTAGGAACATATGAATCAATCAATCCATTTAAAAAACCATCAAAATCTTTTTGGTAAGTTAAATCAATTGAGTTTTTATATTTATCAATAGCTTCTATCAATATTTTTATATCAGTATTTTTCCATCTTCTTTTATAAATAGTTTGGCTTCTTCCTTTATTGGAAGATTTTTTATCATATCTATTCCAAAGAATTTCAAAGTTAGCACTATAGCTATTTCTTTTATTAGAAGAATTTTCATTAGCTGAATCTTCAGATTCTGCATTTATATTACTATTATTTATACTGTTAGAATCTTTGTTCAATTGCTGTTCACTTTCACTTTTTGAAGTGTTTCCTTTAGTTTTTTGAAAGTCCTTATTATTGGTACTTTGATTTTGTTTTTGCTGTTCACTTTCACTTTTTGAAGTGTTCACTTTGGGTTCACTTTTATTTGAAACAGAACTATAGTGTGACTCATTTTTTATACTCCAATAAGTAAAGAACTTCTCTATTTCTAACTTAAATTCTTTAATCCATTTATGAGTAGTTCCAGATGAAGAAAGATTCCAACTATTTTTATAAAACCTTACAGAATTAACTGAATCACTGTGCATATCTAAAAAGTATTCTAAAAATGCTCTTGCCTTTTCTCTCTTGCCTTTTTGCTGAAGAGCTTCAACATAACCAGTTGGAACCATCGCATAATATTTACTCATTTGGTTGTACCTGCTTTCTTATAATCTCTATACTTTCACCAAAGCCAGCAATTTCTAAGACTTGCATCTGTTCTTTATATTTTCTCATCATCATTGGGTTTGCATACTTTAAAATCTCTTTTAACTCTTTTGGTGTAGACACTTCTACTTCTTCATTTGTAATCAAATTAATAATCTTCATCACATCATTATGGGT
The DNA here is from genome assembly GCF_004116715.1 of Arcobacter sp. CECT 8989. Taxonomy (NCBI): domain Bacteria; kingdom Pseudomonadati; phylum Campylobacterota; class Epsilonproteobacteria; order Campylobacterales; family Arcobacteraceae; genus Arcobacter; species Arcobacter sp. CECT 8989. The sequence continues at coordinate 224,923 of NZ_PDKE01000001.1, forward strand.
GGAATTTCAACGTTTCCATTCTCTGGATATATAGTTATACTTGGATAATTTCCAAAACTATTAGTCGGTCCATTGAAATCTAAATTAACTACACCTGTTGCACCATTTCTATTTTTTAATATTAATAGATTTGCAGGATTCACAGGTGGTTCTATCTCGTTTTTATTTGCTTTTTCATAATAGCTGTCTCTATGTGGGAAAATAGCTTTATCACAATCCTCTTCAAGTGAGCCTGTATCTTTAAAGTCAGACAGCATTGGTCTAAAACTTTTTCTACCTTTTAAATCTCTATTTAATTGAGATAAAGGCATAACCACTACATTATGCTCCTTTGCTATTTGTTTTAGCATTTTAGTTCCTGCAGTTAACTCCTCTCTTTTAAACCTACTATCTGTTTTTGTATATCCTAAATGATCAATAATCCAAAGAGAAGTATCAAGTCCCAACTTATCTCTTCTTCTCTTCTCTCTTAGAAAACTAGACTTAAGCTGTGCAAAGGTTTTTACTCTATCATGTATTACAAGGTTCTGGTTATACTTCAAGTAGCTCAAGCTTTCATTGAACTTTTCAAAATCTTTCACAACACCTTTTCTTAAATCACTTATGCTCTCTTGGTTCTTATGAGCTAAAATTCTAAGTATTACATCTTCTGCAGGCATTTCTAAAGAATCAACAATAACACCTTTGTTTTTGTCAATATTATGTGAAGCAATCTGAAATGCAAAAGAACTTTTACCCATAGAAGGTCTAGCTCCTACTGCTACCATTTCGCCATACTCTAAAAGTCCTAGCACATTGTCTAGCTGCTTTATCCCTGTAGTGATACCATTTTTAACGCCATCATATGATTGTTTAAATTTTGTATGAAAGTTCTCAACAATTTGTTCAAGTGAAGCAGTTGTTTGAGTAGTTGTATCTGCAATACCATAAAAAGAGTCTTCTATTTGATTTAGTGCTTCATCTGCACTGGTGTCATCTTCAATACATACTTTCTTTATAGTTGTAGCTAAACTTGCAAGTTTTCTTTTCAAAGAGCTATCTTTTATCTCTTTTACATAAGCTTTTGTATTTGATATAGGATTTGCAGATAATACTTCAAAAAGAACTGAGTCATCAACATCTTTTGTATTAAGCTTTTTTCGTAAGAACTCTTCATCTATAGGAATATCCTTATCAAAAAGTTCTAGCATAGCAGAATATATTTTCTGATGTGCTGGTAAATAAAAGTCTTCACTTTTTAGATACTCTTTTACTCCTGCTAAATCATCACCAAAAAGAAAACTTGAAAGAACAGCTTTTTCAATATTTATTAAAGATAATGTATTGTTCATCAAATCTACTCGCTAAAAGGAGTAAAAGAGTACTCTTTACTCTTTGTTCCATCAATTACTCTTCTATATACGATGTGACCTTTTTTCTCTATCTTGCTTATAACAGCTGCTAAACAAAAACAGTTATAGTCCTGCGCTGCAACTGCTGGTGTAATAGTAAAGCCCATTTGGAGGTGACTTAATATTTCATCTTGTTTACTTGCCATTTTTAAGCCTTTGTTTGTTTAAATATTTTGCAGTCTCAAAAAGTACTGCTTTCATATCTTTTATTGTTCCAGATGGTTTATTGGCTAAGCACAATGGTTGTAACGCCTGGTTAAATTCATCTTTGTCAAAAATAGGAAAAGGTATTCCTTGTATTCTATGCATCTTCATAACTTACTCCTCATACTCTTCAATATCAACTGGAACAATTCTCTCAATTGCATTTAGCTCTTTTTGTTTTGCTTCAAGAGCTTCCATTGCTTCTTTTTTCATAGCTTCTTTTTCTTCCACAGTAAACTTACCATCGGCAGAGGCTTTTTTTATTTCAGCCCATGATTCGTTTGACTCCATTTGAGCTTTATCTGATAAGCTATTTAGTTCTTCTACAGTAGTTTCTTCATCAGTTTCAGTTGATGTCATTACAAAACCAAACATCTCACACATATACTTTAATGGTGCATGTGATTTTGTTAGCTCTTGGATATGAAGTAGCTCTGTGATAGTTATATCTGTATCATCTTTTGTTCTTTTTAGTTTATTTTCTAAAGAGCCCCAAGATGCAAGTCCAATAGTGTGAGCAAAAGTATCTTTCTCCATATTTTCTTTTTTACAAAAAGATAAAATATCTTTTCTAATAGAAACTAAAAGCCCATGCTCTTTTTTTCTTTTGTTTCCTCTGTAATCATAATTACTTGTCATCTTTTCCCTTTCTACTAACTTCTTTTATACTTTTTGTACTTCATCCAAGTGTTCTTTTTCCTGTACACTTTCCATATAAGATTCAATATCTTGCCATGCAGTAAATGGTATATTATGCTCTTGATTTAGCTTTAGCATAATCTCATAGTTTGGTTTTCTAGTGCCGCCTAAAATGGCATAAACTGTTCTATCAGCATAATGACTTGATAGAATTTTAAATAATTGTTCACGTTTCATAAGCTAATTGTACATAATGTACTTTTAAATAAAACTTAACATGAGTACCATATGTACTTTTTAATACTGTACAATAAGTACAAAGGAGTATTATGTTTCATATTTTTTTAGATAAAGCACTAAGTGACAGAAAAATTACAAATCCATTTTTATCAAATATTTTAATTGAAAATTATGGGTATAAAATCAGTAAAGAAAGCCTTGCAAAATATAGAAATGGAACAAGGACACCAGAGCCTCAATTAATTTCACATATTGCTAACTATTTAAATATTCCAGAACAAGACTTGTTTAATCCAGAAGCAAAAGAACAGATAGTAAAAGATGAACTAAAAAACAACCCTCATAAATACGCCCTAAAAGAAAAAGAACTAGATCAAGTAAATGCTACATACTATGAAGATATCTATGCATGTATGGGCTCAAATGAAATCATAAATGATGAATCAAACAGTTCTATCATGACTTTTGATAGAAAGTTTTTAGAAAAAGAGCTTGGGAAACATAATTTTAAAAACTTGACAGTAATAAAAACTATAGGGGATAGTATGGAGCCCACTATAAAAGAAGGAGAATTACTTATCATAAGTCCTTTTTTAAATGATCATAATAATATTCTTAGTGGGTCAGTTTATATTATTGCTATAGATGGCAAACCATATGTGAAAAGACTATCAGAACATCCACTTACTCATAATATAGAAATATACTCTGACAATGAAAGGCATCCCTCTTTTAATATCACAGCTGAAAACAAAGATAAACTGGAAGTAATAGGTAGAGTTTTAGGACACTTTTCTTTTTTATAATAAAATATCTTAATAATATATTTTTTAATAAGCACGCTTAATATAAAATCTTAAATAAAAAGGGAGATTTTATATGAGTGCAAACACTATCATACTAAATGGCACGAAAATCAATATAAAACTCAAATCAATCAAAAAAGGAAAGAAATGAAAAAATTAATATTATTCGTATTTGTAATATTTACTTCTACACTCCTTGCAAAATGGAATGTAAGCACTGATAAAGATGAAATGACAGGAAAATATTCTGCATATGCCATATCAAGCAATGTAAAACCTACTAGAACAATGAACTTCCCTTATTCCTCTGTTGAATCTTGGATAGGAATTGGCTGCAACAACAAAAAAAATTGGGCTTATTTAGGGTTTAATCTTGCTCCAAACTTAAATAATACTACAACTAGGAGCGGATACAATGAAATTAGAACAAGGATAAAATTTGATGATGACATTGAATACTATACACTAACACAAGATTGGGGTTCAAAATTTATACATTTTTTTTACCCAGAAGAGATTGTTGAAAAGATAAAGAAATCAAATTCAATGCTTCTTGAACTTAACTGGCATGGTAATGGAAGTACTTATTTCAAATATTCACTTAATGGCTCAACTAAAGCTATCAATAAATCATTTAATAAATGTGGCTATATGAAAATATATAAAAATAAGATAAAAGCTAGAAATGAAGAACTAAAAAGAACAAAGATTGAAGAAAAAGAAAAATATAAACGATATAGTTCGATAAAAACAGAAAAACAAAAGTGTCTTAATAATGGTGGTTCATCTGGTTGGGATTTTGAAAAAGATATTTTTAAATGTATCTATAAATAATAAATTTAAGCCACTTGAAATATAGATTTTATATCCTCAGTCATAGTAACGGATATACCAATAATAGCTATAAAACAATTAATTAAAAAGGTAGATCAATGAAAAAAGAAATCACATTAAAATTTATTGCACATAATGGAAGTACCATACTAAGAGAAGAAGAAATTGATTTCTTACCAGGAATAGGAACAGCTTTTAAAGATGATTCTTTAAGAGATAGCAGCTGTACAGGTCTGTTTATTGTTGTAGATTCTTCATGCATAGTAAAAGATGGTAAATATCTTTGCCTTATTGATGCTCTAGAAACAAATGAAGAAATCTACAAACAAGGATTACAAGAGTTTGTCCTTCAATTAACTAGCTAATCATTTTAAACTTTTATTCAAAATAGTTGAATATTTTTCAGCTATTTTTGAAATTTCATCACCCAACTTATCCAATTCATTTTGAAGTTCAATTAATTCCTTAGGTCTAAAATCCAGTGGATATTGAATCTCTAATTCTAACTTTTCACACTCTTCTTTAAAACAATTATTTTTCATACTGTATAGTTTATTTACATCTTTTGCCGATACTTTTATATCCCAAGATAGTCTTTTTATGTTTTTAACTACTTTATTATAAGTCAAAATTTTTTTAAGTTTATCTTTTTCTACATCTTTTGCTGTCTTTTTAATATGTCTATTTAATACTTTTTTATATTTCATTTTCTTCCTTTTATTTTAAATTTCAAAGAATCATATCATAAAAAAATACTAAATGTACATATTGTACTTTATTTAAGTTTACTTTAAATGTACATTATGTACAATTTTAACATAGCTTATCAAAACTGATAAGAAGTTCTTTAAAAGTTAGATGTTAAAAGGTAATAGTATGTATATATTATTAGGATTATCAATTATTGTTATATGTATTTGCTTATTATTTATATCTTTTCTTATTTTAAATAGAAAGACAAAACATATAAGCAAAGAATGCAGATGTAAAAATTGTACTAACTTTGATAAATGTCAAGTTAGAGTAGATAAGTGTATTTCTGTTTTTATACCAAAGCAAGTGCAAGAAAAGTGATACCAAGAAGATAAAATGCAATAGATGAAAGCTTTATCTTTCTTATTTCTTTTTTTCCCTTTGGTATTTTTACATTAGGGATATGTCCCCATGACTCTCCTGTAAGAGGGTTTATTTGATGGTATTCTCCTATCTCATAGTCATTTATCATAAATCTAGTACTACTTTCTCCCATACCAATAAAAAAGAATCCTATAGAAGCAATTAGTATAGTTTTTAAGAACTCCATGTCATTTGGTGTGTAAATACCAATCACACCACCTAAACAAGTTACAAAGACTATAAAAGAACTCACAATCAACATATTATACCACCTTTTAAAATCAAGATTTGTAAATGGATTATCCATAAGTGAGCCTTTATATAAGAGTTTGTAGTTAAATAATTATATCAAAGGTTCTCTTATGTGTAATCACATATGTTATTTTTAAAATCCACTGTTCAAACCCTTGAGTCTTATGTATGAAAATCAAAGCATATATAAGAGCATATATACAAAAGTAAATATGTAAAGGTATCACACGACGAAAGGTCGAAAAGAATTTTTAGAGTTACATCTAAAAGTGATTTGAGTTTATTGAGGTTAAGTACATCACACCAAGAGCAGCAAGTGATGGAATAAATAAAAAGGACTATTCATGAAAAAATATTTATTTGAGAATGCACATAAAGAGCTTATTAAAAAGTTTGATAAAAATAAGAATGAAATATGCTCTATTTGTGATGGATTTGGAACTGTTGAGTTTATAGGAATGAGAAGGTTTGACATTAAATGTGAAACTTGTAATGGAAGAGGAATAATAGAAAAGGATAAAAAATGACACCTACACCAAGTGAACTTGTATTTCTAGTTGTAATTGCCTTTTTAATAGCAATTATCCTAGAACATATACTTCCTACAAGCTGGATGGAGAAAGTATTATGAGTAGTCCTAGTGATTCAATAGTTTTAAACAATACACATTACAAAGAAGAAAAGAGAAAAGATGAAGCAATCATCAGATTACCTACAGAAGAAGATATTAAAAATAGCGATACCATGTATCTTTATGTTGAAAATACACATGGTTCTAAGCAGTTTATTCCTTTTGATTGCACAAATCTTAAAGAGTTGACTATCTGTAATTCAAAGAAGAAGGTCATAGAAAAATTTAATAAATAGTATCTGTTCGCACTTGCGAACACTACTTTAACCCTCATTTGAGACTGTATCTTTGCAGTCTCATGTGGGTGTTATTTCTTGCCTAGCAATAACCCCAGACTTTACTAATAAAATTTTAGAACTAAGTATTGCTTAGTAGTTGCTCTTTTGAGCTAATCAGGGTCAGTCGGAAGTATGTTGTGAAAAACAAAAAAAAGCAAGGATAGGCAAGTCCGACCCTCTTGCCTCTTCAATAAAGTATCTTGTGAGATATTTTGTTGAGGATTAAAATTATTAATAAGGAAACAATATGTCAGAAAATGAAGCAAAAAGAAAAAAAATCAAAATATCAATAGACTCATTAGTTTTAACAAGAGATATTTTAGAAAAAATTGCTGCTGCAATAGACAAGAACAATCCAAGATTTGAATTAAACTACTTATATATTGATAGTACAAATTGTGTCGCTACAAATACTAGAATAATGACAATTTTTGAACATGGACAAAATATAAATGGGTGTTTTTTTGTTCATGGAGAGCTTATTTCTAAAGCTTTAAAAGAGAGAAAAACAAAAGAGTTTATTCTCTCTCACAATAAAATTGAATGTCAAAAAGAAAAAGATTATAACAACATCTTTAGTTTAGAAGAGCATGAGCTTCATGCATATGTAAAATATGAGATGGTTCTTAAACATGAAACACCACAAGAACTACCTTTTTATTATAAAGAAAATATTACTGGTATTTTACTAAGAGAAGATATTCTTATTAATCCAAAGTATATTCCAGATTTTAGTGAGGGTATTATTAAAATAAAAGACTCAAAAAGTCCTATATGTATAGAAGATGGAGAATATAAAATAAAAACAATAATTATGCCTATTGTTGATGTTTTTTCTCATTACAAAGAAGTTTAAAAAAAGTGTTCGCACTTGCGAACACTACAGTCCCTCAGATTGACAAAAGTATAAAATAGTGAAAGTGTCCTATTTTAGGCGACTATTTTATTTTGCCAAAATGAGGGAGTAAAATTAGGTAAGAGACTCTTTTAAATTGGTATAGCCTAAAACTTTATGAAAAATAGTAAACATTTTTGTGAATTATTAAAACTTTTTTCATTTTTTAGAAGAACCTCATTTAGCAAAGTAATTAGGACGAGCTTTTAATATTAGCAGACTAAAGAACTGTTAAGTGGGGTTTGTTTTAAAGTGTGTGTAAAATGGTCTATCAATATTTCAATATATAAATAGGCTATTTTAGGCATATATTTATCTCAAACATAAATAAAGTGTGTAAGTTTTTACCCTACTAAATAGTGTTCCCCACTACGAACACTCAAAAAAATCAATACGAATATTTTTTGTGAGTGAGTTTGAAGAGTACGACAATTAAAAGTTGCTGTTCTGGAACTGCTCACTCTCAAAAGCTATTAAAGCTAAAAAACAAAGGAATTAGTCATGTCAAAAATTGAATTTAGTTATTCAAATAACGGAAAAGAAATAAAAATCTCAGGAGAAGGTGGAGAAGTAAAAGAAATTGCAAAACTTACTTTAAATCCTTCAAGTGCTTTTGTAGGAGCAATGTCTCTTTTAAGTTTAAAGAACTCATTTGATTTCAATGAAGAGGTTGAGAAGCCTATGAAATCAAGAGCAATTATTAAAAAAATCAATGCTCATACTGTAGAAGTAAATGGATATAAACTTTCACTTAAAGATGAAGATATTGATTTCGAAGTTACACCAGGGAGAGACTATTATGTTTACGAATTGTACGATGGGCAACCTTTTATATCAGATGGAAAAGATTTGACTGATAAAAAAATTGGTGGTTTCCACTACGGACTTGCTCCAGAAGATTTTGAACCAATCAACAATATAGATAAAACTCATGCAAAAAAGATTGCAGGAATCAATGCTTACTCTATTTATGATGAGAAACATAGACCAAAGTGTAATCCAGAAGGAATGGTATATATTCCTAAACTTGATATTTGGGCTGATATTTATCTTTTAAACTCTGAGCACAAAGGAAATGGAACAAGCTTTTCAAGTGGAAGTATTGCTGCAGGATATGAAAGCAATGGAAGAAAAAAACCACATGGAGAAAAGAATCTTGTAGGAAAAGTGATTAATGCAATTGCTAATCTTCATAACAAAAGACTTCCTACGAAAGATGAGTTTCAAGTTTTTGCAGATGGTGTAAAAGAAAATGATAGTGCAAGAGATCTTGACGATGGTACTATAAAGTTCTTAGAGAATTTCACCTCGAAATATGGAATCAACCAAGCAACTGGTGTGCAATGGACTTGGACTTCTACAGAATATGGAGAAGATAGAGAAAGTGACCCTAGATATATTTGTGGTGGTTCTCGTTACTCGAACTCCGATGCTGGTTCACGTAGCGCTAACTGGAGCTACTTCGGGCACGGGAGCTATTGGCTCTATGGTTGTCGGTTCGTTTGTGACCCTCTGAATCCTGTTAAGTGAGCGAAAGCGAACGATGAACAATGAGAATCTAGTTATCATTGAAAAATATGAAACTTTTATAAACTACACTTATCCCATGCTACAGAATATTCCAAGAAGGCACGGGGTTTTAAAACAAAAGATTATAGAAATAGTTTTTACTCAACAAGAATTGTTCTATAAAGCTTTAAAATCCAACCAAAAGAGTAAGCTATATGAAGCTGATGCAGGTTTGGCTGCTATTAGATTTTATCTTAGATTTTTATCAAATTCAAAAGCAAAAATAATGTCAAAAAAGCAACACCAAACAGCAGAAATGATTCTTGCTCAGGTTGGAGGTATTTTAAATTCTTGGATAAAGGGCAAATAAGATAAGAACACGTGGTGGTTATCGTAACTCGAACTACAATGCTAGTTCACGTAACGCTAACTGGAACTACTTCGAGAACGAGAACAATTGGAACAATGGTTGTCGGTTCGTTTGTGAGTATAAGTCTTGCTCTCATGTATTGTTACGGCATATATGGAGCGACCTATTATTTATGGTCAGCTTATTTGTCCTGCGTTTAGCAAATACATTACGAGGTCTGTAAAAGTGTGAGTATGTATTAGAAATCACAAGACAGCATTTAAAGGTTAATTAATGGGTAAAAGATATAAGAATCTTTTTGAATCTATTGCAGATATAGATAATCTAAGACTTGCTTATGAAAAAACTGTAAGAGGTGGTAATAGATACACCAAGGGTCACTTAAGATTTAAAGAGTATTTAGAAGTAAACTTATATCTTTTACAAAAGGCACTTATAAATGGAACATATAGACATGGTACTTATCATTGTTTTAATGTATATGAGCCTAAATGTAGAGAGATAAAAGCCTTGCCTTTTAAAGATAGAGTCGTGCAACACGCTATAAATAATATACTTGAACCTATTTTTGAAAAACTATTTTATAGCAGCTCTTATGCTTGCAGAAAAAATAAAGGTACTCATAAAGGTGTAAAGCATGTACAAGCAACACTTAGGAAACTTTCTTTAAATGGTCCAGTTTATTATCTAAAAATGGACTTTAGAAAATACTTTCATAGCATAGATAAACAAGTATTAATGAGAGAAATTCAAAGAAAGATTAGTGATAAAAAAGTTTTAAATCTATTAAAGATATTTCACGACAATAGTAGTAAAGGAATACCAATAGGGAATTTACTTTCTCAACTTTTTGCAAATGTTTACGGACATATTTTTGATAGGTTTGTAAAGACCAGGATTAAAGCTAAGCACTACTTTAGATATATGGATGATACAGTTATTTTAAGTAACTCAAAACAACAGCTAGTAATATATCAAAGAAAACTATCTCTTTTTAGCTATCTATATATGAAACTAAAGTTTAGCAAGTGGTTTATAAATCCTATTTCTAAGCCCTTAAACTTCTTAGGATACAGAATCTCTCCAAAGTATAAATTAATACGTAAAGATAGTGTTATAAGAGCTAAAAGAAAAATCAAAAAATATAGAGCTTTGAACGATAAAAAAAGATTGGAAAGATTTTTAGCTTCTTGGCTAGGTCATGCAAAAAGTGCTGATAGTTTTAATCTTATAAAATCTTTACATATATAAAAAGAGGATGAAAAGAATGACTGAACTTATATCAATAGCACTAGTTCTTATTGCATTTGCAGTATATGCATATAAAAAGAAATCCAATAAAAGATGGAAAAGAGAAAGAAAGATTGATTTTAAGGAAAAATAAGTGTTCGCACTTGCGACCCCTAAATTGACAAAAAATATTAAATACAATATACTAAATTTTTATTAATGGAAAAAGATACCCTGTTTTAAACTACAAGTACCAGTTGTAGTCAGAGTAACTATTTCCACAACTCTAACGGAGTCCTAAGATCTCTTTTATAACCAGATATATTTTAGGACTTCTATTACTATTGTAATGCACATGTTAATAATACAACACATATTGTCTTCCTTTCAAGATTTAAATTAAAAATATTTTTGTTAATCATAAATATTAAATATTAATTTTAGATTAAGTGATAATGTTTAAATCTTTAATATGCAGAATTATAAAACCTATTTATTAAATATTTTAGATAACCTCCTCTTTTTTCAAGAAATATAAAAAATTATAACAAGTTATATATTTTTTTTAATGCAATTTTTTATTAAAATAAACATTATGTACATATTCTAAAACTTTATTTTACTCTACTACAACATAACGACATTTGTAAGTAAGGTATTTAAAATTATCCAACAATCCAAAACAAATTGACTATAGAAAAATAAATAAATTTATAAATTTTAACAATTTACTTTTATCTAAAGTAGTCGTTTAAACGAACAGTTTGGAATTCAATAATTAATCTATATCAAAAACAACAACAAATAAAGGAACATTATGAGTACATCTAAAAAACCAATAAAAAATGGAGATGGTATTTTATATCTAAGTGAAATCAAATCGAATTGGCAAAGCATTTATATCAATAAATTTTTGGATTCCTTTATAGGCTATAGAAAGATTAAAAATATTTATTATCAAAAAGAGCATGGTATATATTATTTATATGTTGAATTTATAGGTTCAGAAGCAAAGCAAATTTTCACAGGTAAAACACATTTTGAGAATTATTTCAAAGCTATGAATATAGCTCGTAAAAATATATCAAAAAGAGAAATGAAAATAAAAAATATTAATTACAAACAAAAGGAATTATTTTGAGTATCAATCCAAATACAAACAAAACAACATATGAAGCACTAAAAGAAAAACAATCTTGGTCATTATGGGAAAAGGTGGAACATACTAAGCAAAGAATAACAGAGTTTGTTGAGTTTGTAGATGGAAAAGCATATGTATCATTTAGTGGTGGTCTTGATAGTACAGTATTAGTTGATATAGCAAGAAGTATTTTCCCTGATATTAAAATAGTCTTTTGTAATACAACAAATGAAGACCCAGAGATTATAAAGTTTGTAAGAACTATTGATAATGTAACTACTCTTTATCCAAAAATGAAATTTAAAAAAATAGTTGAAAAATATGGTTTTCCTTTTGTTAGCAAGAAAGTTAGTAGATCTATTAGTGAGCTAAGAGAAGCTAATCCTAATAGTCCAAATATTAGAAACTTATATCTTTCAGGATTTAATAGAAAATCTCAATTTGTACAATCTTGGAAGCTTGCTAAAAAATGGTATTTTCTTTTTGACAAAAATGTTACTAAATTTGATATTACATCAATATGTTGTGACATACTTAAAAAAGAACCTATGGAAAGATTTCAAAAAGAAACTGGTATGCATCCAATAGTTGGAACAACCGCTGATGAAGGTCAAGATAGGGAACTTAATTATATTAAATATGGTTGTAATATCTATGATAGTAAAAAACCAAAATCTAGACCATTGTCAATATGGACTAATAAGGATATATGGGATTACATTAAAATCAATAATCTACCTTACTGCTCTTTGTATGATGATATGGTTTTAAAAGATGGAACAATAGTAAAAGGTGAAAAAAGAACTGGTTGTGTTGCTTGTGGTATGGGTTGTTCTTTAGAAGAGACAAATAGATTTGAAACATTAAAACTAAGAAACCCTAAACACCATAGAAATATAATGAAATACACTAACAATGGAGTTACATTTGAAGAAGCTTTTAATCATACCTTTAAAACTCCAAAGCAATTTCAAACACATGAATACAAAGAAAAAACTTTGCAAATAGGTTTTGAGACATTAAAAAATGATAATGTTGAGTGTCTAAAACAGACTCACTTATTATTAAGTGAAGAACTTAAAACTGGTCGTGAAACTCAAAAAAGATACTACCAGTTAAGAAAAGAATATGATCATAGAAAAATACTATATATGATATTAAATAAAAAGTTAGATTTCAAATTGAATATAAAAACTAAAACAAGTCTTTTTGACTTTATATAAAAGAGTGACTCTTTATCCAAACTCAGTAAAGGGGAAACTGCCACTCTTGTTTTAGAATTATAGCATATAACTAAAACAATTTAAAGCCATAACTTCAAAAATACAATTTATACAAAGGAGAACACAATGAGCTATTCACCAGACATAATGAAATTATTAGAAGAGAACAATATTGATTCAAGTTCTACTGGACTTGGAACTTTAGAATATCTAAGACTATTGCCCCTACTCTTTGAACAAAATAAAGAACTATTTCAAAGAATCAAACATTTAGAACAAGAGCTTATTCCCAAACTAGACCTAACAAAAAGAGCTGGTGTAAAAAAGTTTTTGAACTGTAGTGATGGAAAGATTTCTAGTATGATGAATGATGGTAGATTAAAAGAAGGTGTACATTTCATCAAAGAGCTTAAAGGAAGAAAAGCTAAAATAACCTTTATCGAAAGTGGGATAAGAGGTTACAAGGAGGAAAACTCATGACCTTTTATTCAAGAAATGGGATTCTTTATGTAAGAATCAATGGAAAACGAATATCTACAAAACTAAAAGATACAAAAGAAAATAGAAAACTTGTATCTTCATATCATAAAAATGATGAGTTCTTTAAAAAGTTCAATGTTAAAAAAAGAGTGTCAAATATTTTAGACCTGTGCCAAGAAGTATTAAGAGAGAAAGAGTCCTCTCTTAAACCAACTTCTTATAAAGTTTATACATCAATATATAGCAGTAGCATTGTACCATACTTTAATAAATATGTTACAGAAGTTGAGCCATATGATATTGACCAATGGTACAAACAATTTAAAAGCAAATCAAATATCATAACTGCAGAAGCCATACTAAAACCTGCCTTTGAAAAAGCAATACTATTAAAAGAGATTTCTCAAACACCTTTTGTAATATCAAAGCCAAAGTTAACAACTGAGTATGAGATTAATCCTTTTAATATTGGTGAAATTAAAACTATTCTTAACAGTACAGATATTGAATGGTTTAGAAACTATCTAGGTATTGCATTTTATACAGGAGCAAGACCTGGTGAAATTGTTGCACTAAAATGGAAAGATATAGATTTCGATAACTATACTATAGATATAAACAAAACGAAGACAAATGGACACCTTCAAACACCTAAAACAAAAAGTTCTGTTAGAATAATAGATATGCTACCTCAGTGCGAAGATTTTCTAAGAGCACAAAGAAAGATTACTGGATTAAGAGAGTATGTTTTTTATGGAACTTTTGACAGAATTATCAACTCTGCTGCATCGCTTAGATGTCATTGGCTGAAGGTTTTCAAAAATTGTGATTTAGATTTTAGAAACTTATATCAAACCAGACACTCTTTTGCAAGTAATATGCTGAGTAATAATGAAGATTTGAGTTGGGTATCTCAAATGCTAGGACATAAAAATACTGCAATCACTCAGCAAAAATATTACAAATATATTCCAAGAAAAGTTCAGGGCAGAAAAAGAACTTTTCTTGATGAATATGACACAAAATCGACACACCACGCATAAGAAGTACTATTTTATGGTAAGTCTACTTTAATTATTTCTTTAATTAGTAGTAAATTGCTATAGTTTTTAGTGATAATTAAGAATTCATCATTTTTGAAGATTTCTAAGTCCTTATTTATATATAAAGAAGCAGCTATATCAAACTCTCTTAATTTACCTGCAAAAAGTACAAATTGATAATTTCTTGCATTTGCCAGTGATAAAGCAGCAGCCCCAGGACTTCGATATTTAATAGAATTTTCTTTTAGTTTTAGGGCTATTTTAGGATAAGCATATGCTCTTTCAAATATTGATATATTTGGATTACTATTCTCATAAGAACTTAAAAATTGCTCAGTTAAAATATTTACTCTATTTACATCTTCATTCTCACGATAAACTAAAACTGCCGTACATAAATTACATACATATCCAGCAATATATTCATCATTTTTTTTAACAGCAACAGATGTTCCATAGTATTCTAAACTAGAAGCAAAATTATGACTTCCATCTAAAGGGTCAATGATAATTTTGATATTTGAATTATTTGATATACTACCTACTTCTTCAGAAAAAATATCCCCAAAAGAAGAGAGATATTTTATAAAAATATTTTCAGCAATAATATCGATATTAAGAGTTCTGTCTCCGCCAAATCCAATTTGAGAAGACTCTTCTAAGTCAGATTGAGTCATATGGGTATTTATATACCCATATAGCTCTTTATTTGCTTGAATAACTGCATTTGTGAATGAGTTATAATCAAACATGATATTAAGATAGAGCTTTCACTATCTCTTTTGCTGCTTCTCTACCATCAAGAGCAGCAGTTACAGCTAAGTGAGCACCTCTTTGGCAATCTCCACCTGCATATACTTTTTTATTTGAAGTTACGTAGTTATTTGTTTCAACTCCACCCCAAGAGTTTGTTTCAATATTTAATTCTTTGAAGAATTCTGGAATTTCAGGAGAGAATCCTAATGCCATAATTACAACATCAGCTTCTTCAACATATTCACTTCCATCATTGATAACAACTTTTTGTCTTCCAGACTCATCTGGTTCACTCATTGAAGTAGTAAGTAGCTCAACACCAGTTGCAACTCCATTATCAACAACAATAGACTTAGGACTTACATTAAATTGATATTCAACACCCTCTTCTTTTGCATTAACAACTTCTTTTTTACTTCCTGGCATATTTGCTTCATCTCTTCTATAAAGACATTTAACAGATTTTGCTTTTTCTCTTACTGATGATCTAACACAGTCCATAGCAGTATCTCCACCACCAATTACAACTACGTTTTTATCTTGTACATCAATAAAATCTATATCTGTATTTCCAAGGTTTCTTTTTTGAATTCCTGTTAAGAACTCCATTGCTAAGTGTACATTTGAAGCATTTTCACCTTCAACACCTGCATATCTACCTTTTTTAGCTCCAACTGCTAAATAAACTGCATCAAACTCTTCTTCAAGCTCTTTTGCAGACTTATCTTTACCAATCTCACAGTTTAAGTGCAGTTTCATACCAGCTTCAATTAACCAGTTCATTCTTCTTTCAACTGTAGATTTATCAAGTTTAAATCCTGGAATACCATACATTAATAATCCACCAGCTCTATCTTCTCTTTCAAACATTTCTACTTGGAAACCTTTTCTAAGTAAGAATGTAGCTGCTGAAATTCCAGATGGTCCTGAACCAATAATTGCAACTTTTTTGTCAACTATTTTATCAGTAAAAGTTGGTTTCATTCCATTTTCAAATGCTCTTTCACTAACATGAGTTTCGATTGCACCAATTGAAATAGCTCCATGTCCAGTGTTTAATGAACAAGCACCTTCACAAAGTACATCTTGAGGACAAATTCTTCCTAAGATTTCTGGGAAAGGAGAAGTTTCATTTGATAAAGCAAATGCTAATTGCATATTTTTTTCAGATGTTTGTTTTAACCATGCAGGAATATAGTTTCCTAATGGACATCCTGTATGACAGTATGGGTCACCACACTGCATACATCTGTCTGCTTGCTCTCTAGCTCTATGCTTACCAAATACTTGATAAACTTCATTATAATCTTTTAATCTTTGTAATACGTCTCTTTTTTCAGGACTAATTCTTTCAAATTTAGTAAAGTTTAACATCTTAATCTCCCTCCTCAGGATTTAGAGGTAACACTGTCATATTTTTAGGTTTAACCATCCAGAAGTTTCTAATTTCAGCTCTGAAATTCTCTAAAATCATTTCAGCTCTTTCAGACTCAGTCTCATTTAAATAATCCATTAATAATCTTTTTAAGAATAGTCTTTCTCTTTCTGTATCATCTGTATCAATTCTAACTGCTTCAATTAGCTCTTGATTCATCTTATCTACAAATAGTTTCTCTGGGTCATAAACAAATGATAAACCACCAGTCATACCAGCACCAAAGTTAACACCAGTATTACCAAGAATAACTACAATACCACCTGTCATATATTCACAAGCGTTATCTCCTGTTCCTTCTACTACTGCTGTACAACCTGAGTTTCTAACACCAAATCTTTCACCAGCTGCAGCTCTAACATAAAGTTTACCACCTGTTGCACCATAAAGACAAGTATTACCTGCACCAGCAAATTCTGGACCTTGGTGAGGAGTATTTACAATGATTTTACCACCATTCATTCCCTTACCAACATAGTCATTTGCAGCACCATCTAAGTATAAGTTCATACCTTTTGATAATAAAGCACCAAATGATTGACCAGCAATACCTTTTAAGAAGATATTGATTGAACCATCAGGTAAACCTTCATCACCATAGTATTTAGCAATTTCACCAGAGATTAAAGTACCAAATGATCTATTTAAGTTACAAATAGTCTCTTTTACTTTAATTGGAGTAGTTGGTTGCTCAATTGTTCTATGAACTTTTTTAAGTAGTTCTTTCTCAAATTTATTTTGATCGTAAGGAACATTTGATTCTTTTTGACAAGTATCAACACCCTCTACTCTTCTAAGAACATTTTGGAAATCGAATTTTTGTGCAAATTCATCATCAATAACTTTTAATAAGTCAGATCTTCCAACTACTTCTTCTAATGATTTGTATCCTAAAGAAGCAAGAATTTCTCTAACATCTTCAGCAATAAATGTAAAGTAAGAAATTAGTCTTTCTACTGTTCCAGTGAAGTGCTCTCTTAAATCTTCATCTTGAGTTGCAACACCAACAGAACATTTATTTGTATGACAAATTCTTAAGATTTTACATCCAAGAAGTGTAAGTGCAGCTGTACCAAATGCATAAGACTCAGCACCAAGCATTGCAGCTTTAACTACATCAAGACCAGTTTTTAATCCACCATCTGTTTGAACATGAACTGATTCTCTTAAGTGGTTTGCTTTTAAAGCATTGTGTGCTTCTGCAAGTCCTAGTTCCCAAGGGTTACCAGTGTGTTTAATTGATGTTAAAGGAGCAGCTCCTGTACCACCATCAGCACCAGAGATAACAATTCTATCTGCATAAGCTTTTGCAACACCAGCTGCAATAGTTCCAACACCAATTGTTGATACTAACTTAACAGTAATTTTTGCTTCTGGGTTAATTTGTTTTAAATCAAAAATTAACTGAGCTAAATCCTCAATAGAGTAGATATCATGGTGTGGTGGAGGTGAAATAAGTGTAACACCTTCAACAGTATGTCTAAGTGAAGCAATTAATGGAGTTACTTTATGTCCTGGTAATTGACCACCTTCACCTGGTTTTGCACCTTGTGCAACTTTAATTTGAATCTCTTCTGCACTTCTTAAGTATCCTGGAGTAACACCAAATCTACCTGAAGCAACTTGCTTAATCTTAGAGTTTCTTAGTGTTCCAAATCTTCCTTTGTCTTCTCCACCCTCACCAGAGTTTGACATACCGCCAATAGTATTCATAGCCATAGCCATTGCTTCGTGAGCTTCTGGAGAAATAGAACCACAAGACATTGCAGCAGTTGCAAATCTTTTAAAAATATCATCTGCTGATTCAACTTCAGATACATCAATAGCTTCTTTATCAGAATTAAACTCAAAGAAGTCTCTAATAAACTTTTTATCTCTTGTATCTACAAGCTCTTTAAGTTTTTTAAAGTCAGTAATATCTTCTTTATCTTTAGCTTGTTTATTATGCATAGCTCTAGTTGTAGCTGGACCATAATCATGGTATTCACCATCATTCATATATTTGTAGAATCCACCTAAATCTAATGGGAAGATATGCTTATCATCAAAGAATGCATTGAAGTGTAACTTCTCAATTCTTTTTTCAATATCTTCATAAGTAAGACCTGCTAAGTCTGAGTGTGAACCTTCAAAACAGTCATTGATGATTTCATCACTTAAACCAATAACATCAAATAATCTTGAGTTTCTATAAGAAGCAATTGTACAAATACCCATTTTAGACATAATTTTAAGAAGTCCAGCATTTAATGCTTTTTGAGTATTTTTAAGTAATCTTTGCATTTCATATTTAGAAGATACTTTTGTTTTATGTAATTCAACAACAGAAGCATACATCATATATGGATAAATTGCTGTAGCACCATATCCAATCATAACTGCTGCCATATGTGGGTCATAAACTTCACCAGATACTGCAACAATAGAAACTTTGTGTCTAATACCTTCTTTAATTAATGATTCATTTACAAAACCTACTGCCATAGCCATAGGAATTAATTTTACGTTTTCATTGATATCTCTATCAGAAAGGATAACAACAGAAACATTATCTTCTTTAACTGCTTTTGAAACATTGTTTGCAAGCTCTTTTAATGAAGCTTTTAAATCAGATTTAAATGTTGTTGAAAAAACTTGATTTTTGTAGTATTCATCAAATCTTGGAGATGTTGAATCACCAAAAGAGTTTAATACATCAAATTTTTCTTTCATTAAAATAGGAGATGCTACTTTTAATCTTTTTGCATCTTCTGCTTTTTCATCTAAAATATTATGAATATGACCAAAACCTGTCTCTAAAGACATTACGATTTTTTCTCTATATGGGTCAATTGGAGGGTTAGTTACCTGTGCAAATTTTTGTCTAAAGAAATCAGTAAAGTTTCTGTTTACAGTAGAGAAACATGCTAAAGGAGTATCATCACCCATAGAACCAACAGGTTCTTTACCATCTTTTGCCATAGGATCAATCATTTGATCTAATGCTTCATAAGTAATATTAAAATACTTTTGTTTTTTCTCTAGTTCATCCATTTCATAATCATCAGTATCAATAAATGACTCATCGATATACTCTTGTAAGTATTCCATGTCATTATTTAACCATTTAACATAGTTTTGTGATGATTTTAAATAATCATTGATATCTTCTTCTTTTAATACTTTCCCGTGTTTAAGGTCAAGTCCAATCATCTGCCCTGATTGTAATCTTCCTCTTTCACTAATGTTATCTTCATCAATATCAATTGTTCCATACTCAGAAGTAATATAGATTTTATGATTTTTAGTAATAACATATTTAGAAGGTCTTAAACCATTTCTATCAATTAAACATCCAATGTGTCTTCCATCAGTTAATGAAACTGCTGCTGGTCCATCCCAAGCTTCCATTACTGTTGAAGTATATTCATAAAATGCTCTTAAATCAGAATCCATATGTGGAGCATTTTGCCAAGGCGCAGGAACTAAACTTCTTGCTGCTTTGAAAAAGTCAACACCATTTACAACTAAGAATTCAAACATATTATCTAATGACGCTGAGTCTGAACCAGATACTTGTAAAATTGGTAATATTCTTTCTAATTCTTCATCTGTAAAAACTTCAGATTTTAGGTTTTCAGATTTTATTTGAACATTTACTCTGTTTGCTTCAACTGAGTTAATCTCTCCATTGTGAGCGATTGCTCTAAATGGTTGTGCTAATCTCCATTGAGGTAAAGTATTTGTTGAAAATCTTTGGTGAAATAATGAGAAAGAAATTTGAAAATCCTCATCCCTTAAATCAATATAAAACTTTTTAATGTGCGTAGGCATTATAAGCCCTTTGTACGCGATTACTTTAGATGAAAATGTTGGAATATAAAAATCTTCTTTATCTACTAATTTGTGTTCACATTCTTTTCTTGTTAAATATAACATCGCATCAAATCTTTTTGATGTCATAAGTGCATTTGGCCCAACAAATACTTGAATAATGTGAGGTAAACTCTCTAATGCTTGCTGCCCTAATGCATCAGTGTCTACTGGAACTTCTCTTGTTAAAAGAACTTTTAAATCATTCTCTTCACAGTGTTCTTTGAAAGTTTCGATATCTTCTAAATCTTTTGCAAATATCATAGCTACTGCATATTTTTCTGGTAAATCAATACCTTTTTCACTAGCTATTTTTCTCATAAATTTATTTGGCATAGATAATAATAAACCTGAACCATCTCCAGTTTTACCATCAGCTGCCACTGCACCTCTGTGCATCATTCGCTCAAGCGAAGTAATAGCATCTTCTAAATTCTCGTGGCTTGGTCTGCTTTTTAAGTCTGCCATCAAACCGAAACCACAGTTGTCTTTAAAAGAAGTAAGTAAATCTAAATTACATCCCATCTTTATCCTTTATTATTTATATCTTTATATTCCTCATAAAGTGGGGGATTATACTTTTTTTTTGTTTAAAGCATGGTTAAGGTAAATATCTCCTTAAGAGTAATGCTTTTTGTAGTGCTTTTTTAAGATTTAATCCAATTATTAATTTTTGTAACACTTGTTACAATTGAATATTTACAAAAAAATTATTTTATAAACTTTTTCGATATTTTCTACTTTTATACATAAGTTTTACATATCTTTTGATTATACTTTTCGTAATTTATTTTTAAGGAGAAAAAATGACTAAGACAATGAAAGGAATAGTATCAAGTGTTGCTGTTGCATCTATGCTATTATTCACAGGTTGTGGGGACAACAAAGAGGAAACTAAAACTGCTGAGGCTAAGCCTGCTGCTGAAAAGTTCGTTCTTAAATTCTCACACGTTGTAAGTCCTAACACGCCTAAGGGAAAAGCGGCTGATTACTTCGAAAAAAGACTTGAAGAATTATCTGAAGGTAGAATTGATGTTCAAGTTTACCCATCTTCTCAGTTATATAAAGACAATGCTGTTTTAAAAGCATTAAAATTAGATTCTGTTCAAATGGCTGCACCGTCATTTTCTAAGTTTGGTAAAATTGTACCTCAATTAGCTTTATTTGATTTACCATTTTTATTCAAAGATGTTGATCACTTACACAGAGTTCAAGATGGTGAAGTTGGTCAAAAACTAAAAGATATGGTTACTGATAAAGGTTATGTTGCATTATCTTTCTGGGATAATGGTTTCAAACAATTATCTTCTTCATCTAAGCCTCTAATTTTACCTGAAGATGCTGAAGGTCAAAAATTCAGAATTATGTCTTCTAAAGTTTTAGAAGCTCAATTCCATGCTGTTGGTGCTAACCCACAAATGATGCCTTTCTCTGAAGTTTATTCAGGGTTACAACAAGGTGTAATTGATGGTCAAGAGAACACTAACTCTAACATCTTTACTAAAAAATTCCACGAAGTTCAAAAATACTTAACAGTTACTAACCACGGTTACTTAGGTTATTTAGTTGTTATGTCTCAAAAATTCTGGAACTCTTTACCAGCTGATTTACAAGAAGATGTAAAACAAGCTATGAAAGATGCTACTGATAAAGAAAGAGAATTCGCTGCACAATTAAACAACGAGCAATTCGGTTTAATCAAAGAGTATGCTGAAAAAACTGGTAAGTTAGAAATTATTAACTTAAACGACGAGCAAAAAGATGCTTGGAGAAACGCTGTTAGTAAAATTTACCCTGAGTTCTACGATGCAAATAGTATCGGTGAAGACCTTATCAAGGGTGCTTTAAATACTAAATAAATCTACTAGACTATCGGTTTTTCCGATAGTCTGACTCTCTCAACCTATAAACTACCTTAAATTTCCAAATTTTACACATATGTACATAATAGGTACATATCTTTTGATTATAATCCTTATATAGACTAAAAAAGGAGAAAATATGACTAAAACAATGAAAGGAATAGTATCAAGTGTTGCTGTTGCATCTATGCTATTATTCACAGGTTGTGGGGACAACAAAGAGGAAACTAAAACTGCTGAGGCTAAGCCTGCTGCTGAAAAGTTCGTTCTTAAATTCTCACACGTTGTAAGTCCTAACACGCCTAAGGGAAAAGCGGCTGATTACTTCGAAAAAAGACTTGAAGAATTATCTGAAGGTAGAATTGATGTTCAAGTTTACCCATCTTCTCAGTTATATAAAGACAATGCTGTTTTAAAAGCATTAAAATTAGATTCTGTTCAAATGGCTGCACCGTCATTTTCTAAGTTTGGTAAAATTGTACCTCAATTAGCTTTATTTGATTTACCATTTTTATTCAAAGATGTTGATCACTTACACAGAGTTCAAGATGGTGAAGTTGGTCAAAAACTAAAAGATATGGTTACTGATAAAGGTTATGTTGCATTATCTTTCTGGGATAATGGTTTCAAACAATTATCTTCTTCATCTAAGCCTCTAATTTTACCTGAAGATGCTGAAGGTCAAAAATTCAGAATTATGTCTTCTAAAGTTTTAGAAGCTCAATTCCATGCTGTTGGTGCTAACCCACAAATGATGCCTTTCTCTGAAGTTTATTCAGGGTTACAACAAGGTGTAATTGATGGTCAAGAGAACACTAACTCTAACATCTTTACTAAAAAATTCCACGAAGTTCAAAAATACTTAACAGTTACTAACCACGGTTACTTAGGTTATTTAGTTGTTATGTCTCAAAAATTCTGGAACTCTTTACCAGCTGATTTACAAGAAGATGTAAAACAAGCTATGAAAGATGCTACTGATAAAGAAAGAGAATTCGCTGCACAATTAAACAACGAGCAATTCGGTTTAATCAAAGAGTATGCTGAAAAAACTGGTAAGTTAGAAATTATTAACTTAAACGACGAGCAAAAAGATGCTTGGAGAAACGCTGTTAGTAAAATTTACCCTGAGTTCTACGATGCAAATAGTATCGGTGAAGACCTTATCAAGGGTGCCTTAGCAACGGAGTAAAACATGGTTGTATTTAATATTTTAAGTAAATTTATTGGTTGGATAAACCAATCAATCGCAGTGATAGGTATCACTGCGGGTGTAGCTGTATCATTTGTAAATGTTGTAGCAAGATATGCTTTTGATGCTTCATTAGTTTGGGCTTCAGAATTAAGTATTTTCTTATTTCTTTGGTCTGTATTCTTTGCAGCAGCATATTGTTTCAAGAAAGATGCTCACATTGCAGTGACTATCATCCTAGATATCATGCCAACAAAAGTTGCTAAAATCATGTTACTAATTTCACACATAGTAACACTTGTATTCTTAGCTACTGTTTCTTATTTTGGTTATGAGTATTTACTACTAGTAAATGATTTAGATGAAAGATCAATCGACCTTTGGGGAATGCCAATGTGGATTGTGTATTTAGTTATCCCTGTTTCTTTTGCATTTGCTTCATATAGAGTTGCAGAAAGAATTATTATTATTGCTAGAACAAGTCATGAAGACATTTTACAAGAGAGTGAAGCAGAGCAAGTTTTAGCAGGAATGGGAATGGGTGCTAAAGAAAACGCTGACAATGAAAATGTAAAAGAGTTAAATGATATGGTTAAAGAAGTAGAAAAGAAAACAGGAGGAATGCTATAATGAGTGTTGCAGTATTATTTGGTATATTTTTCTCTCTTGTTGTTGTAGGTGCACCTATTGCAATCTGTCTTGGTGCAGCAACATTTGTAACATTGATACTATTTACGCCTATTTCTCCTATAGAAATTTCGGCGATGATGTTTGAAAAAGTTGAGCACTACTCACTTATGGCAATTCCAATGTTTATCTTTGCTGGTAACTTATTATCAAAGGGTTCAGCAGCACAAAGAATTATTGAATTTGCTAAATCGATAGTTGGACACTTACCAGGTGGTTTACCAATCTCTGCTATTTTTGCATCTATTATTTTTGCGGCAGTTTCTGGTTCGTCTCCTGCAACAGTTGTTGCTATTGGTTCTATTATGTTCGGTGCTATTATGCAAGCTGGATACCCAAAAAGATATGCTGTTGGTACAATTGCAACTGCTGGTTCTTTAGGTATTCTTATTCCACCATCAATCGTACTTATCGTATATGGGGTAACTGCTGAAGTTTCTATTGGTAAACTATTTATGGCAGGTGTTATTCCAGGTATTATGCTTGGTGTTATGATGATGGCTGTTACATATATTGGTGCTAGAAGATTAGGATTCGAAAGAACTGAGCCTAAGCCATTTAAAGAAAGATTATCTAAGATGAAAGATGCGTCATGGGGACTTATGACAATCGTTCTAGTAATCGGTGGTATTTATGGTGGTATCTTTACTCCAACTGAAGCTGCAGCTGTAGCTTGTGTTTGGGCATTTATTGTTTCTGTATTTATCTATAAAGATATTAAAATCACAGAAATCTGGGGAACAGCTTTAGAGTCTGCAAAAACTACTGCAATGATTATGTTTATTATTGCAAATGCTATGTTATTTGCTCACTTCTTAACAATTGAGAATATTCCTCAAGCAATTACTGAAGCTTTAATTGAAGCAAATGTAAATAAATATATGTTCTTAATCGCTGTTAACTTACTTCTAATTTTAGCTGGTTCATTCATGGAGCCATCAGCTATTATTATGATTATGGTACCTTTATTACTTCCTGTTGCTGTTGCACTTGGAATTGACCCAATTCACTTTGGTATCATTATTACAGTAAATATGGAGCTTGGAATGGTATCCCCACCTGTTGGTCTGAATCTGTTTGTAACCTCAGGTCTAACCGGTATGAGTATCAAAGATGTTATTGTCGCCGCATTCCCGTGGACATTAACGATTTTTGTAGGATTAATACTTGTTACGTATATCCCTCAAATCTCTTTATTCTTACCAAACTTAATGTATGGTGGATGATAAACAAACTGTTTAAAATTAAATCACTTAAAAAGCTAGGAGTTTTAACTTCTAGCTTTTTTTATGCTCTTAAATTAATATCTATTTTTTAAACTACTAAAAAGTCTTTTCCATACATTTTAATATCTCATAAGTTTTACTCACATCATATGTAGCACTATGATATGAAAGTGGGTCAAAATCTATCCCATAAAAAACGCAAGTTTCATCTAGCTTTGGATTTTTGATATTTCCATTTTTATTTAGTGCTTTTACTATATGTTTATTCTCTTTCATAGTACAGAAGTGTTTTTCAAAACTTACAAGCTTATCAAGGTGTCTAAGCTCGAAGTTTATATTATGAGCAATCAAAGTATTTGCACTAGAACAAAAGTCAATAAACTCTTCATCTTCATTGAAAAAAGAGCTATAACTAGCACCATTTCTATGGGCAATAATTTTCTCAGGGGTAAGTCTATGAACCTCATAAGAGTAAGGATTTACTGGATATCGTGAAAGATAGTATCTATGGAACTTATCAATAACTTTAAAGTCTCCATCTATAAACTCTAACTTAACAGCAGCAGCCTCAATAACATCTTGAGGGTTCATTGTATTTGTTTCAAAATCTAATATAATCATGGTGGGATTATATCAACTTTTATCTATTTAATAAATTTCTCTTCTAATTCTTGGGCTGTTAATTCGATATTATCTTCATTTAAAAAACCATACCAATAAGTATCTTCATCATCTTGAACTTCAATAACTAAGATATTCTCTTCTTTATGATTTTCTACAAATTTTTCAATTGCTTCAAGAGCAGAATTGTTCCAATATCTTTCGATTTCTTCATTATTTCCTGCATCGAAGAAAAGGCAATCTTCACATATCGAAAAAAGATAGTTTCCTGCACCTTCATAAATCTCAAATGAACTATCTTCGTTATATAGTTTTTCA
Source organism: Arcobacter sp. CECT 8989 (assembly GCF_004116715.1). NCBI lineage: Bacteria > Pseudomonadati > Campylobacterota > Epsilonproteobacteria > Campylobacterales > Arcobacteraceae > Arcobacter > Arcobacter sp. CECT 8989. Next base: position 251,154 of record NZ_PDKE01000001.1, read on the forward strand.
TTTGTAAATGGGCAATATAAGCTAAATTTTTTTGGGCTTTTTAGTTTTAGAACTACTTTATTCATAATCATCCTATGTAATTAATTTTTAGGATTATATTAAAGTTTTTCTAAAATCCTAGTGATTAATATTTGCACTATAGTAAAAGACGATTGGATTAATATAATCTAAAAATCTAAGTTTAAAATTTCAAATGTATAATGCTAAAATTATTTTAATTTTAAAGGTTATTTATGAGCAATATAGTATTTACAGTAAAAATAAAAGTTAAAGAAGAGTTTACACAAATAGTTTATCCATTTATGCAAGCAATGCATAAACTTACCCATGATTTTGATGAAGGTTTTGTTCAGTATGACCTTTTCACAGATAAAGAGGATGAAAACAAATTTTATTTTATAGAAGAGTGGGATAGTGAAGAGTCTCTTGAAAAACATAAACAAAAAGAGCACTACAAAAGTTTTATAGAGTTTTTAGATGATAAGGTAGAATCTATAGACAAAGTTTTAGAAAAGATTGATACAAGTTCTTTAGAAAAAGTTGAAAGCCTGAATATATAAAAGAGAAGTTCTTATCTTCTCTTTTTCTTAAGTCCCCGACTATATTATCTATTTCAAATATAGATTAGGCTTGCGCCTCTAGTGAGGTAAAAACACTTGGCTTATATTTTTTAAGCCAAAGTGCTTTGGGGCATTGGATGCCTTTTGTATAAAGGGATTTAGATAGGTTCATATTAAATACTATCTTTAATTTTTTCTTTTTCATAATCTATGAAGTCAATTTTTCTTATAAATTCTTCATTCTTAAGTAAATTAACTACTTCATTTTCATCTATCTTGGAATTAACATACTTCTCTATTTTATTAATTGCTGACTTAGGTATGCCATACTCTGCTAAAATTGATAAGTTATCTCTTATAAAATCACTTTCCACTTTATTTGCATAGTATAAATAATTTCCTGACTTAAGATTTTTTTCAAGACAAACAAAATCTTGTAAAGTATGAATTGTTCTTAACCATTTAGGAACTTTATATTGAAACCAGTGTCTTAAAATATTAAAAGCTTCTTGAATAGCTTTATCAATTAATTGTGAATTATCTAACTTCAATAAAGCTTTATTTGCCACTAATCTTTTCCAATCTTTATCTTCATCTTTATAAAATTTTTTATCTTCTTTTGATAATGTTTTTACATAATTTTCTAATCTAAGCTTATTCTTTTTAACCCAAGCTATATTTTTTTTATCGCTATCATAAATATCTTTTAATAACCATTTAATAGAAGCTTTTCTCTCATACCAATATGTAACTCTTACTAAGTTTCCTCTTGTCATAGGAAAAGTTGTCTCACCATTTTTTATTAAAAAATCCCAAGCTAAATATAAAACATATTTTAATTGTTCATAATTTGGATTACGGTTCCATAATACTAATTCCCTTTTATCAATTATATCTTTTCTTAATCTTTTTAAAATCTTTTTTTGACCGTCAACTAAAACACCATTTCTTTTAAATAATTCTTTTTCATCATCAGGCAGTGCATTTAGTTCTTTATACTGTTCTGAGTCTTTATCAACAATATCTTCATCTTCTAAATGTATTAAGACTTCATCTTTAATCGGTTTTTGTTCAAAAAATGGTATGTCAACAATTAAATTCTCTTGTGAAGTGAATGGTTCATTAAAATTATATACCCTCCCAACATAATGCTCCATCATACGACCAGCTCTTCCTTTTATATTACTATAATCAAAAAAATCAATAATATTTTTTGTTTGTTTTAATCCTTTATGTTTATCAAAGATAATAATATTTTTTGCACTAGTATTAACACCTTCAATAATTGTTGAAGTACAAAATAAGAAATTTAACTTTTTTTTATTAAAATATTTAATTACAGACGATGCAATATGTTTTTGTAAAGCTCCATCATGGAATGCAATACCATATTTCAAACAATTTATTAACATCCAATGTTGACTAACATTCTTTTCTATCCATTCAATTAAATTAACTTTATCTTTTTTTTCATCTATAAGATTACTAATAAAATTTAAAAACTTTTGAGCTAAATTTCTTGCACTATTAGGAGAGGAACAATATATCATTGTTTGATATTCACTATTTTTACTTAATGTCATTAATAAATTAAATAATACTTCTTCTTTATATTCCTTATTTTTAAAATCATCTTCATACATTTCTTCAACAATTTGTTCTACTAAAGAATAATCTGTTTTAAAAAATTCTGCATTATATTTTTCTTCAAAACCATCTGATATTTTATCAATATTAGGGCCTAGTAAATAAAACTTTACATTATCCCTTTTCAATAGCATGTAAAATGCATTGTTTAGAACATCTGAACGTTCATCATCTCTATTTGCACTAAGTTTATAAAATTCATCAATGATTAATAAATCTATAGTTGGCATATCAAAATATTCCATTACTCTTTCAGCAGTTAAAAGAAATAAATTTCTTTTTTCTATTGATGCCTCCTGTGATGTTCTAACAATGATATGATAATCTTCTGAATATTTTTTAAGTTTTTTTCTTGTTTCATCAAGAAGTGCCAATGTAGGTTGAATAATTACGATATTGAAATATTTCTTTTCTGCAACTAATTCTTCTATTAAAAGACTTTTTCCAAAACTTGTTGGAGCACTAACAATAACATTTTTACCACTGTCTAATAAGTTTTTTACTTTTTGTTGTTCATCATGTAAATAGTAATCTAAATTTTTAGATTTACTTGTCTCTTTTCTAATAGCAGAAGCAGTACTTTTTATAGATAATTTTTCTTTTTCTAAATATGGATAGAAGCCTTCTGCTTCAATTAAATCAATCCATACTTCATATGTAGTTTCATCTAACTTCTTCCAATTATCAATTATATTAATTATTAGTCTTCTTCCTAAATTTTCCGTTTCTTTATCTCTTAGTAATTTTGAACACAATTTAGAATATTCAAAACTTTTATCTAAATTAATATTTTTACTATTAATTATAAAGTTTATAGCTTCATCAATATTTATCATTGTAATTTTTCCAATTCTTTATGTAAATGTTTTACTAAGTCTTTTTTTGAAGGTAAAGGGAATAAAAGTAATATAATATTTAAATCTGTAATTGGTTCAGGGATACTCAAGTACTTATAAAAATATTCCTCAATTTCAGTCACTTCTTTTTTCAATGACTCTAGAAACTCTTTTGTTGTTTCATCTGTATGTTTATTGAATGTATCAGAAGTATATGTACAAAGTAATGGAACTGTTACGGATGACAAAATATCTTGTAATTTTTCTTTTTCATCTATTTTTTTTAACCATTCATCTTTTTTAGATAAAAAATCTTTATATTCTTCTTGTTTATTTAAATCTTTAAATTGTTCTAATGTATAAAAGCCTACATCAATTTTTTTTGAAACTAATGTAAATTCATCTCTTAAATAATTCTTTTTAAAATGTTCACTTATATCTTTTGTTAATTCTTTTACACCACTTTTACCATCTTTATATAATTTTGATTCCCCTAACCATAAAGAAAATTTAGAATTATCACTTATATCTGGTGCAATATGGACTGCATCAAACCCGTGTACAGTATGTCCCCTTGAATCTTTAAAATGTATCTTTGACAATAAAGGTAAAGAATTATGAAAATCTCTTAATAATAAATGAAGTATTAATTCTCCAAACTCTCCTCTTTTTAAATATTTATCTTCAATATCATCATATTCACTATCTTCGTCAACATACTTTTTTCTACATTGTTCAAAGCTATCTATTTTATAAATTGACCTAGCTGCTTCTTTTAATTTTCGTCTATTATATTTATCTTCTAGTATTCCTTCATGAAAACCAAACGAAAAATCCACTAAAACATCTAATATTTGTTCAATAAGCTCATCTTGTCTAAATTCATCAAAATCAAAACCAGCATAATAAATTTTCAATTTTTCATGTGGTGATTGAACATTTATAATTTCTTCTGAATTAAATATACTCATATTTTCATATCCTCACTTTAGACTCAATATTTTAAATTCTTTAATATTCGATTAAATAAATTTCAATTAAAAGTAAGACAGCTAATCGCATTGTTATTTCATTGCATTTATAAAGATAATCAACATATGAGATAGTTTGTTCAGCACCTGTTCCACCACTTCTATATTTTAACATTCCAATGTTTGTTTCATCAACATAAAACCACTTATGATGAGATGCATTTCTAATTGTACTTTCTAAAATATCTGTGAATTTTTTTAAATTAACATTATTATGAAGAGGTTTTGATTTTGATTCTTTACTTACATCTTTTAAATATTTGTTAAATGTCATATGTTCAAATTGATCATACTTTCTATTTTGTAAGATATTATTAACACAAACTAACGTAATTATATGTGATGTAAAAAACTCATATGCATTTCCATAATACATTTTTATTTTATCAAAATCAATTGGACAAATAATAGATTCAGTCCCAGATTCTGGATGTAATTCAATTTTATTATTTAATAAAATTCTATTAAAGTCTTTATAATTATTAAAATAATCATCAAATATTTCTATATAATTTTTTAAGTGAAATTTTTTTAAATCATTTTTATAGTAATCCGATAATTCTTTCAGTTCATGATTATTTAAATTTCTAGCTTTTTCAAATTCATCTTCAATATCTATATATAACTTAGTATTGGGTGCAATATATCTAAATAAAAAATCACTAATAATATTTTCTAAGTATCTACCATTTTTTGGCAATGATGCTAGATTAGAATACTTTTCTAATTCTTTTTGTGACAAGTCATTTAGTCCAGCTTCATTTAATTGATATGCCTTTTTAATAATGAACCAATCAGAACTTAAATTAGCATCACCTGACAGTGCATCAAAAACACTAATAAAACTTGGTCCAAAAGGTGTTGGGTTTGTTAAATCATCATAATTAAATATACCTTTTTTCTCAGCATGTTCCATTAATGTTTGAGCTACCATAGTTGATGGAATCAGAAACTTTTCGTTAATATGTATTTTTGGATAAACTAATTCAGCATGTAAATTGATTGGGATAAAATCAGCTTCTTCATCTTTGTAATGACAATTAATATATTCTTTAACCGTCGCCATAAAATGTTTCATTGGTATGCCTTCAAATGATGAAGGCTTACTATTTAAAAGTAGTTCTAATCCTACTTTTTGTTTACATTTAGGACATGCTACACTAAATAATTGAATTTTTTCACCACCAATACCTACTCTAAAAACTATACCTTGTGAACATGTATCACATTCTACAGAAATTCTTTGTGTCATTTTTTCCCTTATATTATTAACCTAAGTTAAGTAAACTCGTTCCATCACCTTTAGGCTCAAACCTTTATCTGCAATGAAATTCTTTTCTTTGTGCTTCCACATGGGAAGTGCAACAAAATCTCTTTAATGTTTTTATGCCAAGATTATAATATTTTCTTGTCACATCCCTGTCACAGATGTAATATTTTATATTAAAGTTTGTTTAAATTTTAGAATTTCTATTTAAATGTAACATTTATTAGTATATTATACTACCCTATATATATTTTATGTCCTTACTTTACTTTATTACTGTAATGGTTTTTTAAGTTAGATATTGTTAAAGTTCTGCCCATAGAGATTGTGCTAACAATTTAATTCATTTTTTCCCTCTCTATAAGAAAAGTGTACTCTCATTATATATCTCCTACTAGTTTTTTATTGAGTACACTTTTTTATTTTCCACTTCCATACTTTATATATCTCTTACAAGGATTTTTTATGAAACATATACATACAGTTTTGAGACACAAAAGCAGTGAATCTATTTTTATGACTCTTTTTTTAGCTTTACCATTATTTACACTACTTCCAATGGGAATTGACCTTTTTTTACCTGCATTAAATGACATTCAATCTTTTTTTCTAGGTGACAACAGTGTTGCTAAGTTTGCTATTTCAATCTACCTTCTTTTTTGGGGAATAGGACAGATGTTCTGGGGAAGAATCAGTGATATTATAGGAAGAAGAAATGTAGCTCTTATAGGACTTGTTGTTTTTTCTATAGCTTCATACTTAATATCAAAGATAACTCAAGATAGCCCAACTCAGTTTTTAGCCTATAGAGCTTTACAAAGCTTTGGAGGGAGTGCTTGTTTTGCTGCAATCTTTGCAATTATCAGAGATACATTTGATGGAGTAAAACTTGGACGAGCTTATAGTTATCTAAATGGTTCTTTAGCCATTATCCCTGTATCTGCACCACTTATTGGGGCTTTTATTTTAGAAACAAACTCTTGGCAATATGTATTTACTCTGTTTTCTATTATTGGGTTATGTAGTATTGTTTGGACTTATCTTTTTACAGCAGAGACTTTAGTAAAAAGCAAAAAAGATGATATCTTAGAAAAGCAGTCAACTTTAGATGCATACAAAAGTGTAGTGACAAATAAAAACTTTGTACTATATCTTAGCCTTACGCTTGTTGGTTTTCTTGGATTTATGTTCTTCTTAACTATTGCACCTTTATATTTGATTGGGTATTTAGGTGTATCAAAAGTATCTTTTGGTTGGATGTTTATGCTTATCGCTTTTGTTTTTATGATTGGTAGTTTTACTGTTCCTTTAGTTGTAGAAAAAATAGGAATAAAAAACACAGTAAGTATTGGTATCTTATTTTATACTTTTGGAGGAGTATTAATCTTTGCTCTTTCATCTTTTGGTATTTGGCAAACATATGTTTTACCTATGGCTATTATTGCTGTAGGTTGTACTATTTTTGTAAGTGCTTGCCCTGCTTTTGCACTAGAAGACTTTAAAGAAAATGCAGGAACAGCATCGGGTCTATTTTCAGCACTAAACTTTGGGCTTTCTTCTATGGGAGCTACTTATTTAGCAACTGTTATAAATCTATCTTCAGCAAGGGATATTTCCCTTATTTATATCGTAATTGGTACATTAGTTATAGTGACATATTTTTCTTATAGTTTTTACAAAAACAAAAACATTGCAAAATGAAATACTTTTAAGTAAGCAGAGTTTTTATTGATATACTTTCAAAATATAAAATGAAAGGATATCATGGAGACTTATGCTTATTATCTACTAGCGTTACTGATAGGAATAAGTGCTTTCACCTCTTTTAAAAGAAGAAATAAAAAAAGATGGAAAGACGAAAGAAAAATAGACTTCCTAAAATAACTTTTCCTTAAAATTATCTAGCTACAATTCAAATAAAAAACAAAAGGTTTTTCATATGTCAAGTCTTACAAAAATAGGTGTAATTGGTGCAGGAAATGTAGGTGCAGCTATTGTAAATGCTTTAGTTCTTAGAAATGTTGGAAAAGAGATTGTTCTTTTTAATAGAGACAAAGACAAAGCAATAGCAGAAGCTATGGATATAGATGACACTATTCCTTTACTTTCAGAGATGACTGTAAAAGCTACAAATGATTATAAAGACCTATCAGAGTGTAGCATTGTAGCTATTACAGTAGGAGCTAGACAAAAAGAAGGTGAGACAAGATTAGAACTTCTTGATAGAAATGCAAAAATCATAAAAGATATAATTAAAAACCTTGATAAATACGTGCCAAATGCTGTTTTAATTATGGTATCAAACCCTGTTGATATTCTTACAAGAGTAGCACAAGAAGCAAGTAAAAGAGATTCTAACAAGATTTTTGGTTCAGGGACACTTTTAGATACTTCAAGATTAAGATTTCAAGTTGGAAAAGAGCTAAATGTAAATAGAAAAAATGTTCATGTTCATGTTATAGGTGAGCATGGAGATAGTGAGTTTGCTGTTTGGTCAAATGCTATAATTGGTTCAATCAAACTAAAAAACTTCCCTCTTCCAAAGGGGCTAAAACTAGAGCAACTAAAAAAGAATACTATGCAAATAGTAAAAAATAGAGCCTATGAGATTATCCAAAGAAAAGGATATACAAACTTTGGGGTTGCAGTTGCGGTTGCAAAACTTATTCAAAGTGTTATTCGAGATGAAAAGAAGATATTTTCTGTATCAGTAAAAGCAAATAAAGAGTACAACCTAGAAAAAGGAACTGTTCTTAGTCTTCCTTGTACAATTGGAAGTAAAGGTGTTGAATATAGACTAAATGTGTCTTTAAATAAAGAAGAAAAAGTTCTACTTCTAAAAGCCTCTAAAAGTTTAGGTGAAGCATACAAAAAAATCAAAGCATAAGCCAAAAGGCTTATGTCATATAGTTTCTAAAAAGAGCTATAAATAAAATAGAAACACACATAGAAAGAAGAACATTATTTGTTCTATACATAATCAAAACAATAAGTAAACTTGCGATTACTCCAGCAACTCCTTCTTTTATGATACTTGGAAAAACCAAGGCTAAAAGTAAAGTAGAAGGAAGATAGTCTAAAAACAGTTCTATCTTTTTGTTTTTTGATAACTTACTTGAAAGAAGTATTCCAGAAACCCTTAAACTATAAGTTCCCAATGCAACTAAAAATATTATAGCTAAGGCACTAAGTGTAAAACTATCCATATCTTTCATCCTTTGAAAAAACAACAGCTGAAAAAGCACCTAAAATAGCTGCTAAAACTATATATATTTTTCCATCAATTAACTGCTCAAAAGCAAAAGCACTTACAATAGTTATAAGCCAAGGAATAATATTTTCTTTGCCTTTATACATACTAATAGCTAGGGCTAAAAAGATTGCAATAAAAGCAAAGTCTAAACCGTATTTTTCTGGACTTTGAATAAAGTCACCTAAAAAGTATCCAAGGGAAGTTCCCGCAAACCAAACTGAAAAAATACATACTCCTCCACCTAATAAAAACATAGGAGTAATACTTTCTTGTTTTAATCTTTGCATTGTAATAGCCCAACACTCATCAGTCACAAAGTGCATATATTTAAACTTTTGAGTTTTGCTTGTGCCTACAAAAAGAGTATTCAATGAAGCTGTAACTAAAAAATATCTTAAATTTACAAGAAGTGCTGCAATCGTCACTCCAATAATATCAAGAGTTGTATTCCACATATCCACAATTACAAACTGAGAAGAACCTGCAAAAATAAAGATATTCATCAAAGCTAGTTGATAAAACTCAATATCTTTTTGAACACAAAGTACGCCTAAAACTGCACCATAAGCAAAAACACTAATTCCGATTGGTAGATTAGCTATAAATCCGTTTCTAAAATTTTTATCCATAAAAGAATATTATCAAAGAAAGAAATTATTGTCTTGTATGAAATTGCTAATTAAAAAACTTTTTGTATTCTCCAGGAGTTAAGCCCATGATAGATTTAAACCTTCTATTTAAATGGCTTTGGTCATTGAAGCCACAAATATGAGCTGTATTTGTAAGGCTTTCACCTTTTTGAAGTAACTCTTTTGCTTTTTCTATTCTTTTTAGCATTAGGTAATTGTGGGGAGAAAGAAAGGTTTTGTCCTTGAAAGTTCTTAGAAAATGGTATTTTGATACATCTAAAGCATCTGAGATATCATCTAAATTTAAATCTAAATGGTAGTTTTCACTCATAAACTCTTTTGCTTTTTTTATCATTGATTGATGATTTGAAATATTTTTGTCAATACTGTATTTTACGTTTTTTGAAACTAGACTTTTAACAGAATCTAAAAGCTCACACTCAAAATCTAAGTTAGAAAGATATTGATTTTCACTAAAGTTTAATATCTTCAAAAATCTACTTGAAAGCTCTTTATCAAAATAAGCACCTTCTTTAAAATATAGTTCACTTGTATGAAAGTTTTCATTTACAAGCTCTTTAAATAGATTTGGTTTTAAATAGATTGAATAAAGAGTATAATCTTTATGGTAGAAAGTTTGACAAGCATGGGTTTCATCAGGGTTTACACTAACAATAGTAGAACTATCTAAGCTCTTTTTTTCACCATCGACAAATGCATCCATATGTCCATTTTGGATTAGTCCAATAGTATAGTCTTCGTGAACATGCTTATCAAAACCGTAGTTTAAAAAATAAGCCTTATGAAAAGTAATGTCATCACTAAACTTTGGTTTCCAAATTTTAGTTTGAAAAGTAGTGTCTTGATTTTTTCCCATATGCAATTATATACTATTTTTAGAAGTTTTTATTGTACCAAATTGCTATTAGGGAAAGTTTTCCCTAATAATTGATTTATGGTAATAGGTCTTTACTTAGATTTTGTCTTCTTGAAGCCTTATCAGGAGCATAGTTTTTCTCTAAATAGTCTAAAATAGTCTTTTCAGTTTGCGCATCAAACTGCCATAACCCTTGAGAATCTTGCATCCATCTAATCATATCAAGCCAAGTTTGTCTATCACCTCTTTGTAAAGTAATAAACTTAGCACTGTGACAAACTGTACAGTTTGCTCTTACTACTTCCATTCCAGAATCAATAATAAGTCCTGTCTCTTTATCATATTGCTTTTCAGCTGCAAAAGAAAAAGAAGAAAGAAGTGTAAGTAGCCCTAAGGCTACAAAAGTTTTTTTGAATAATTTCATTTAAAACTCCTTACACTACTAATACAGCTATTCTATGACAAGCATTATTTAAATAACCTCTTGGATTCCAACCTGGTAAAATCATTGGTTGTTTAACACCATTTGAGTCCATAGCTCTTGCCCAAACTTCATAATAACCCGTCTTAGGGAACTTAACTGATGCTTCCCATGATTGCCAAGCAAGTCTGTTTAGTGGTTTATTTAACTTCTTAACTTTTTTCCATGTTGCTCCAAAGTCAATTGAAACTTCCATTTGAGTTACTTCTAAATCACCTGCCCAAGCTTTACCATTGAATTTAAACTTCTTATTTAACTCATGTCTTACACCAGATTTAGGGAAAGTAATCAATGACTTAACAGGCATTGATTCAATAATTTCCATATCTTCATCAGCTACTTTTGTTCCAGGAGCAACTGGATTTTTTGGTACTCTATAAGATTGACCATTCATTTTTTTACCATCATGAACTCTATCTCTAATAACAATCTTTTTAAGCCATTTCCCAGATACAGAGGCAGGCCATCCACCAACTACTAATCTTAAAGGATAACCATTATATAAAGGAATATCTTCACCTTCATATGCCCAAGCAATTAAAGACTCATCTTCTAAGGCTTTTTCCATTGGAGCACCTCTTGAAATAACCTCTTTTGTTGGGTCACCACTTAAGTGAGTATCTCTTCCATAATATCCAATATAAACAGCATCTTTTTTAATACCACAATACTCAAGAACATCTCTTAATCTAACACCAGTCCATCTACCACAACCAATAGAACCAGTTGTCCATTGATTTCCTTTTGCTGGAGGATTAACTTCTTTTCTACCATTTCCACCACACTCTAATTGTAAAGCATAAGTATAGTGTTTAAACTTCTCTTTTAACTCTTTTAGTGTAAATGTTGTAGGTTTTTCACAGCTTTCTCCTGCAATTTCTAAAGTCCACTCATCTGGATTTTCTGTTTTCTTTGGAGGAACACCATTATTTCTGATGAAAAAATGTTTTCCAGGTGTAAATTCATCATTTAATAAATGTGGTGGTGTTTCTGCATTTACAGGTCTATCATTTAGATAAACTAATCCATCTTTTCCTTCTATTTTAAAAGGTTCAGTTGAATCAGCTAATGCAGCAGGAATAAGACCAGATGGCATATTTGAACCAAAAGGTATATTTGAACCAACCATTGCAGCCATAGCTAAAATAGAAGATTTTTTTAAGAACCCTCTTCTTGACTCATCGCTTTCTCTCCCAAATATATCTAAATCACTTTTTACTGGATCATTATGATAAGCTTCATGAAGCCCTATTTCTTTTTTTTCTTTCATTACATATCCTTTAGTACTTTTATATGTGTGCATTTTATTTTAAGACTATTGAGATTTTATGAAGAAATTATTAAGAAATTGTCAAGATAAAATCTTCATACTTTCTTAACAATACAATTGTATAATCACGAGAAGTACACTATAGTTAAATAAAAATTGAGTATTAAATGAAAAAAAATATATTGATAATAGAAGATGAAGAATCTATTGTACACTTTATAAAAAATAGACTTGATTCTAAAGTCTATAATGTGGATATTGCCCTAGATGGGAAAAGTGCTTTAGAGTTTATAAAAGCAAAAGAGTATGACCTTGTTACTTTAGATATTATGCTTCCACATGTGGATGGGTTTACCCTTTGTAACTCAATAAGAAATCAGTCTAAAAAAACACTTATTATTATGATAAGTGCTTTAGATACAGAGGATTTTAAAACAAAAGGTTATAACTATGGAATTGATGATTATATAGCAAAACCTTTTTCTGCAAAAGAGTTATCACTTAAAATAAAATCACTTTTAAAAAGAAGAGATGAACTAATTGTTTCTAAAAATCAAGAAGAGACAAGTAGTATTGTTATAAATGATGAGGCAAAAGAAATCTCTATAAATAACTTCATTGTTGACTTCACACCTAGTGAATATTTTATTCTTTCTGTTTTTACAAATAATAAAAACAGAGTATATTCAAGACAAGAGTTAGCTCAACTGATTTATGACAACTATTTAGGTGAAATTGATGATAGAGGAATTGATAGTCATATTTGTAATATAAGAAAAAAGATATCTCTTCATCACAATAAAAATATAATTAAAACAATTAGAGGAATAGGATACAAAATAGATGAAAATTAAAACATTTATTGTAATACTTGCTACTGTTGCTGGACTTATTGTTTCAACTTTTACTGCTGTTATGACTTTTGTAATTATAGGGAAACCTATTTGTAGTGTGATGCTTATAAAAATTTCCCTAACAGTATTATCAGTTTTACCAGTAATTGGTTTTCTTAGTCTATTTTCTGGAACTTATCTTTCAAGAAAATTTCTTTTTATACAAGAGAGATTAACAAAGATTAGAGACCAAGAGTTTACACAAAACAATAGTAAAAACTTTATTAGTGAAGTTCATGAGATAAATGATGATATAAACTATTTATCAAATCAACTTGAAACATTAATTGGAGATTTAAGACAAAAAAATCATAATCTTTCAAATCTTCTTATTTCAATGTCCCATGATATTAAAACACCAATAACAATAATCAATGGATATATAGAAGAGATTGAAGATGGATTAGTATCTAAAAAACAACTTCCCGAAGCACTTGATTATATGAAAAAAGAGATTAACTTTTTAAATGAACTTACTGTAGATATGTTGGAGTTTATTTCATCTATGGAAAGACATAAAGCAAAAGAAAAAATCATCTTATACTATTTTTTAGAAAATGAACTATTCCCACTTTTACCAAAAAATGAAAACGTACAATTGATAAATGAGATAAATAAAGACTTAGTGATAGAGTTCAATAAAATTGATTTAAAAAAGATTTGTATAAATATCATTTGTAATGCAATAAAACATATTGAAAAAGGCTACGTAAAAGTATATTCAGAGGGTGAAAATATTTACTTTGAAAATAATGGAAATAAAATAGAAAAAGAGTATAGTCAAAAAATATTTGACCCATTTTTTACAACATCAAAAAGTAAAAATAGAAAAAATAGAAAAAATGGTTTTGGCTTAGGTTTATCGATTGTTAGTAACTTATCAACTAATAACTCTTACAAATGTAGTTTAAAATCAAGTGATGAAAAAAAGACTATTTTTAGTCTTGAAAAAAAAGAGATAATAATTAAATAGAAAGTAAAACTACTTTCTATTTAGGTAAATAAATCTCAAATCTTGCACCATGAGTTGTATCTCTAACTCTTAGTTTTCCATTCATATTTTTTTCAACAATAATCTTTGACATATAAAGTCCAATCCCTGTTCCATCACTATCTTTTTTTGTAGTAAAATATGGTTCAAAAACTTTACTTTTTGGTTCTACTTTGATTCCACCACCATTATCTTCAATAAGTAAGATAACATTGTTCTCTGTCTCTTTTGCATAGATTTTTATCCAAGGCTCTTGAATCTTATTTTGGATAAGAACATCTTTTGCATTTGTGATGATATTTAAAATTACTTGCTGGAACTCATTTGCATATGTATTTAGCTTAATATCCTCAGGAATATCCATATCTACTAAGATGCTATTATTTGATAAAGCACTTGAAATAATAGTCATAATAGAATCCATTGAACCTCTTAAATAAAACTCCTCTTTAGACTTTTTAGGCATGAAGAAATTTCTAAAATCATCAATAGTATGAGACATAAACTCTAATACAGCTTCAGCTTCTCTTACTTTTTTATCCATTGTTTTCTCATCAAGTCTTTCCATATAATACTTAAACTTGATATTCATAAAGATAGAAGAGAGTTCAGATAAAGGTTGTCTCCACTGGTGAGCAATATTTGAAATCATCTCCCCTAGGGCTATAAACTTTGATTTTTGAACAAGAAGTTGTTCATGCTCCCTATTCTTTTCAATCTCACCTTCAACTCTTTTTTCAAGGTTCTCATTAAGCTCGTTTAACTCATCTGTTTTTGCTTTTACTCTTCTTTGATATGACTTTAAAACATCATCAATCTTTTGTGAAACTAAGATAGATATCACAATGGCTATTGATAAAAACAGTGTAAACAGTAAAATATTTTGAACTATTTGATTTTGGATACTTTTTTGAAGTTGCTCTCTATTTCTTGAAATCTCTTCTTCTATATCATCTGTATAAACCCCAACTGCAATAACCCATCTCCATCTAGGGAAATATTTGAAATAAGAAAGTTTTTGATTAGATGTATCACTATTTACTTTTTTATACGCATACTCAGTAAAAGACTCACCTTTTTGTCTTATATCTTCCATAAACTGTTGACGGAACTTTTTGCCATTTGCATCTTTGTAGTTTGTAGAAAGCATAAGTCCTAGTAAATCAGGTCTATTTGGGTTTACAAGTAGTTTAGCAAAATCATCTCCGCCATTTATATCTAAAACCTCATATACAAAAATATAGTTACTCTTATCTTCATCAAAAGAGATATTATTTAGAAGTCTTACTGTATCTCTTTTTAGTTCATCTTCGTTCTCTTCATCACTTTTTGTTGCATTATATTTAATTACATCAATGATTGTATCAATCTCTTTTTTTAACATTATTTTTTGATTTTTATAATAATCTTGAACATATTTGTCCATCTGTCTATCAAAATCTTCATATGTCTTTTTTACATAGAAATAAGAAATCATAAGAATCATTGTTGTCATGATAATTATGAAAACATAAATTATTATTTTTGAGATATTCTTTTCTGTCATTAACTGCAAATTCTAAACCCTAATGCTATTTTCGATATGATACCATACTTTTAATAATAGGGGTTTTTTGTATGGACAAATCATTAATTTCAAACTTGAAAAACTTCACTATTTTATATATTGAAGATGAAGAAGGTATTAGAAAGAACATTACCGAGGTATTAAAGGACTTATTTAAAGAGACATATGTAGCCAAAAATGCAAAAGAAGGTTACAAACTTTATGAACAGAATAAACCTGATTTAATCATTACAGATATTAAAATGCCAAATGAAACAGGTATTGAACTAATAAAAAGAATTAGAAAAGTTGATAGTAAAGTAAGAGTTATTATAACTTCTGCACACACAGATTTAGAGTACATGCTTGAAGCTACTGAACTTCATCTTGTAAAATATATTATCAAACCTCTTACAGAAGGTAAACTAATTGAAGCCTTAGAAGCTTTTGTTAAAAGTTTTGATAGTGCAAGAGTTTATAATCTTTTAGAAGGTTGGTTATTTGATGAAAGTAAATCAATTATTCAATCACCAGATGAAGAGTTTAAACTAACAAGAAAAGAGAATCAATTTTTAAAGCTACTAATTCAAAAAAATAGAATTATTACTTATGAAGAGATGGAAAATATCATTTGGAATGAAGATATTATGACACCAAATGCTATGAGATTATTCATCAAAAACTTCAGAAAGAAACTTCCTTCTGATGTTCTTAAAAATGTTCAAGGAACAGGATACAGACTAGTTTTATAACTAGTTTGTTATCTGCTTTTTATCTAAACTATTTATTATACTATCTTCATTATTTCTAATCTTTTTTAACTCTTGAAAATATCCATGACCTAAATATATGATATAAAATACAGCTGTAAATAGCGTAATAAAAGGAATCATAGATAAAATATATAAGAAAATAGTTCTTCCTCTAAAAGAGCTTGCTTTTTTTGCATGAATTACAGCATACTCTTCTTTAGTAAGAATAGTTGAAGCAATATCATAATTTAAAAGTTTGTGAAAAAAGTAGTAAAGAGGAAAATTAAATGCAATTATATTTATAAAAGGAATAAAATATAAAGGCATTAATACAAAAAACATAATCACCATAATAAGACCACTTCTAAATAAGACCCAAAGAGGACTTAGAATATTTCCAAAACCATTTGTTTTTATCTCAGGATAGTGTCTTTTTTGAATAATCTCTAAAATAAAAGGTGTTAAAAAACCTATAATAATAAGTGTTGTAAACACTGAGAACATCATTACAAATAGTGTTCCAATTGTATAAAATAAAAATCCTACTAACCAAGAAGTTACAGAGTATTGAAATAAAAATCCAATAACTGCTGTCGCCCAAATATAATAAAAAGGAGCATTTGGGTCAACTGTTACATCTTGTCCATTTTGTGTACTTTCAATATAAACTTGTAGTGAGTCAAAACCATAATCTGCTGCACTATAAAAAGCTATTAATAAAACTGCCATTGTAATTATAAGTGGTAAAAAAGCTATTTTAAGCATTGACTTTGTAAAAAAGTCCCTAACACTTAAAGCTATCATTTGTCCTTCTAACATCTAAAACCTTTATTTATCAAATCTTGTTCTGTATTCACATTTTTGACAAAGTTCTTCTATTACTTTGCCACTTTTAAAACCTTGTTTTATATCTTGAACTCTTTTAGAAGATAAAATCTCTTTAATTGAAGAGTTATTAATATCTCCTAGATTTATAACCGCATCTTTATCTAAACAACAAGGAGCTACTTTTCCAGAACTTAAAATTGCAAAGTGAGAATCCAATCCATAACAAGTTCCCTCTTTTGATACAAACTCATTATCCAAACTTGGCCAATTGAAGTATTCATCAAAATTTATAAAAACCATTCTTGCAAGTTTTATGTTTTTTGGTTTCTCTTTGTAAATTGCATCTAAATCCAAGTTTACATCAAAATGCTTTTCTAAATAATTAAACACTTTACTGTTAAACTCTTTAGCACTTTTACTGTCATCTAAATTCCAAATTCTAAAGTTTATAAAGAAGTGTTGTTCTTTTTGAATTGCATATTTTGTAAACTCAACTATTGGGTTTAAATACTCTTCTAAAGACTTCTTGTGAGAGTTTGCATTATATGAGTTTATTGAGAAGTTTATTTGTCTTATTGCTTTGTGCATCAAAGTCTCATGGAAACTTTGATTTATATTGTTTGCTGTAGTTACAATATTTACTTTTAGTTCATGTTTTAAACTTATATCTAGATATTCACTTAAATTTTTTAAAACTAAAGGGTCACCAACTACATGATAAGCTAACTCATTAGTTACCTCTTTTAGCTCTTTGTTTAGTTCATCAAACTTTGAAAGCTTCATTGTCTCATTTGGCTGAAGTTTTGGAGGGCAAAAGCTGCACTTTAGATTACATACATTTGTTATTTCAACATGTACTTTTTTAAATTTTGCTATAACTAATCCCTACTTTAAAAGATAAGGCATATCTTCTTTTAAAGACTGTAATAAATCTTCATTTAAAAAGAATCTTGCAAAATCATAATCTCTGTTTTTATATGCATAAGCACAAATGTATCTATTTCTCTTTAAAAGCTCTACAGTCTCTTCTAAAGTCGCTTGTAAGGCTTCATTTTCCATATAATAAGTATACATCTTCTTTAATGGCTCTTCCATATTTGAATCTTTTAAAAATACAACATTATCATCTAGGAAATCAATTACATTTTCTTCATTTGATTTGATATTTAAAAAGGCTAATTTAATATCTTCCATTCTTAAATCGAATTTATATCCTAAAAGAAGTAACTCTTTTACATTATTTAGATTATTTTGTTGGAAATAATACTGTAATAAAAGTTTTAAATAGTGATCTTTTACATCATCCTCAAATCCATCTAAGTACTCTAAAACATATTCAACATCATCAATTTTTTGGTTATCTAAAAGTGATTTATGGATAATTCCAATTTCACCTAATATTTCATGTAATCTATCATTCATTTTTAAACCTTATCTATTTTGTACAAAAGGTAGTTTAATTTCAAAACAAGCACCTAAATATACTGAGCTATTATATTCAATATTCTCATTCTTTACACTTATTTTTCCATTCATGTGTTTAACAATATTTTTAGACATATACAGACCTATTCCTGTACCTTGAGAATTATGTTTTGTAGTAAAATATGGTTCAAAAATTCTGTCTAAAATAAACTTGTCTATTCCACCTGCATTATCTTTGATTTTTATATATAAATAGTCTTCATCACAGCAAGTATCTATGATAATAAACTTCTTACCCTCTTTTTTGATTAATTCATCTTTTGCATTTGTAATGATATTTAATAAAACTTGTAGAAGTTCATTTTCATAAGTAAATAGTTCCATATCTTCAATACTAGTAATAAACTCAATATGTTTTTTTGTATATCTTGCTTTTGATAGTTTTATTGATGTTTTAATAACACTTTTTAGATTAAATCTATTTTTTTGTTTATTTGGTTTAAAGAAGTTTCTAAAATCATCAATAGTTTTTGATAGATACTGAACTTGTTCATTTATATCATTTAATCCAGCATCTAAAAGGTCTTTATTTAGTAAATCCTGTTCATTTTGTAAAATCATTCCCGTTGATAATACAGAAACAGCAGATAAAGGTTGTCTCCATTGGTGAGCGATATTCTCTAACATCTCACCCATTGCAGCCATTTTTGATTGTCTTTTCATTATTGATTCATAATCAATCAAGTCTTTTTTAACTTTACTAATCTCTTTTTCTAGTGTTTTATTATAATTTTTTAGTTTTAAGTTTAACTCTTCTCTTTTTCCATCAATTTCTAGTCTTTCTGAAATATCTCTTGAAATCGCAGTTACAAAGAATTTTCCTTGGTACTCTTTTAAATGGAGTGAAGTCTCAACAGGAATATTAACTCCAGCTTTCGAAGTATAAACACCAAAAGTTGTTAAAGTATTTTCCTCTTTTATCTTCTTTAAAACTTCAGGAATCGCTATATTATCAGCACTCTCCATTGGTTTTCTAATATTAGATATTTTTGTTTTCTTTAGTTCTGCTAGAGTATAACCTAATTGGTCGCATGCAGTTTCATTTGCAAACTCTACAAGCTCGCTTTCATGGTCAACAACAAAAATCATATCCTTTGAAGAGTTTATTAAATCAAAGTATAAATTTATCTCTTCTGTTCTTCTTACTCTACTAGTAATATCTCTAGCATAAGAAAATAAATACTCTTTTCCATCTATTTTAGTAAATTTTGAAACTACTTCTACAGGGAAAACTCTTCCATTTTTCCTTTTATGATATGTTTCTAAGATATTTGATTGTTTATTAGGAGATTTTTGTTGAAACATCTTTACAGCATCTAAATACTTCTCTTTTGTATTTACATTTGCATCAATATCCCATACATGAAGCTTAGTAATCTCTTCTTCTGTGTAGCCTAGGCTTTCTAGTGCATTATTATTAGCAAATAAAACTTCACCTTCTTGGTTTAAAAGATATATTGCTTGATTTGATAGAGAGAATGAAGCTTCAAGTATAGAATTAAGGTTATTATTTACAAAATCATTCATTGATTGGTTCTTTATAGTTTTTCGTAATTTTATTGAAGTTTTGATTAATATGTAGTTAAAAAAGTGGAGCGGGAGACGAGACTCGAACTCGCGACAATCTGCTTGGAAGGCAGAGGCTCTAGCCAACTGAGCTACTCCCGCAACGGGTGAAATTTTAGCAAAAATTTCTTAAAATAAAATTAAAAAGTGGAGCGGGAGACGAGACTCGAACTCGCGACAATCTGCTTGGAAGGCAGAGGCTCTAGCCAACTGAGCTACTCCCGCTCAAAATATTAAAGTGGTGGGTTCTCGGAGATTCGAACTCCGGACCACTCGGTTATGAGCCGAGTGCTCTGACCAACTGAGCTAAGAACCCAACCACACTAATAAAATCCATAATTAGTGGCGGACAAGGAGAGATTCGAACTCTCGGTCCCCGTAAAGAGACGCACCCTTAGCAGGGGTGTGGTTTCAGCCACTCACCCACTTGTCCAACGAATTAGGAATGAGATTTTAATGAATATGTACTTAAAAACATCTTAATTTTAAACTAAATGTTCTTTAAAATATTATTAACAACCTCTTTTGGGTTTTCAGACTTATATATTGGTCTTCCAACTACTATAAAATCTACTAAGTTCTCTTTAGAAAAAGGAATATCAGCAACTCTTTTTTGATCACCTGCAGCTTCACCAAAAGGTCTAATCCCAGGACATAAAGTAATAAACTCATCAGAAGTATTCTTTTTAATATCTAAACTTTCAAAGGCAGAACATACAACACCATCTACACCAGACTCATATGTATCAACTGCTAGTTTAGTTGCTTTTGTTTCAATATCTTCATTATATACAGCTTTAAACTCATCATTGTCAAAAGATGTAAGAGCTGTTACTGCTATAACAATAGGTTTATTTGGTATATCTTTAATTCTTTCCATTACTTCATTCATTGCTCTTTTACCTGCACTTGCATGTACATTAAACATATCTACAAGACCAAAAGAAGCAATCTCTTGTGCAGCATCAGCCATAGTATTAGGAATATCATAAAGTTTTAAATCTAAAAAGATTTTAAAGTTTGGGTTTATAGCTTTTAAATCTTCTAAAAAAGCTTTTCCATCTCTAATATAACTTCTAAATCCAACTTTTAACCAAACATCATAATCTTTGATTTGTTCAACAAGTGCAAGATTCTCTTTTGCACTTGGTAAATCAAGAGAAATACATAATTTCATATCTCTCATTTATGATGCCTTGTTTACTTTATCTAATACTCCATTTATAAACTTAGGAGCACCATCAGAAGCTAATTTTTTAGATAACTCAATTGCTTCATTAATAACGATTGCTTTATCTAGACCTTTAAATTTAATTTCATAAATTGCAAGTCTTAATATTGATTTTTCAACACTTCCAATATCTTTGATTCCACCTTGATTTAAGTGAGAAACAATCTCTTCATTAATATCTTCAATATTGTCAACTACACCATTAAATAAGTCTAGTGCAAAATCTTTTTGTTTGTTTCTAATTTTCTTATCTTCTAAAATCTCATCAATAAAAGTAACAATACCTTCATTTCCAAGATCATATGCATAAAGTAAACCTATTACTGATTCTCTCGCTTGTGTTCTAGTTGCCAAATTATTTCCCCATCTCTGAATAAAGGTCTAACATTTCAATGATTGTAGTCATAGCTTCTGCACCTTTGTTTCCAACTTTTGAACCAGCTCTTTCAATAGCTTGCTCAATTGTATCAGTTGTTAAAACACCATTTGATACAGGCTTACCATATTTTAAAGTAACTGTTGCGATACCTTTTGTTGCTTCAGCTGAAATGTAATCAAAGTGTGGAGTTGCTCCTCTAATTACTGCACCAACACAACAAACTGCGTCATACTTTCCAGTTTCTAAAGCTTTTTCTAGGGCAAATGGAATTTCAAAAGCACCAGGAACTAGAATTAAATCTAAGTTTTCTTCATTTCCACCGTGTCTTACGAATGCATCTTTTGCACCTTCAACTAATCTATCTGTAATAATATGATTAAATCTTCCATTGATAATAGCAACTTTTTCGTTACCATTTAATCTCATTTTTCCTTCAATAATCTTCATAAAATTTCTCCAAATTTTTTCTAATATTTAGCCATTATATCTAAAAAAATATTAAAGGCTTTGAAGCGCTTCTTTAATAGCAAATATCTCATCAATTGTTTTATATAATTTATCAACTTGTAGCATGTTTGGACCATCACTTTTAGCAGACTTAGGGTCTGTGTGTGTTTCAAAGAAGAAACCATCAACACCAACACTAGCTGCTGCTCTTGCCATATAAGGAACATACTCAGAGTTACCACCAGTTGTTCCACCAGTACTTGGTATTTGAACAGAGTGTGTAGCATCAAAAATCACAGGAGCATACTCTCTCATAAGAATTAAGTTTCTCATATCTACAACTAAAGCACCATAACCAAAAGTATTTCCTCTTTCACAAAGCCAAACACCTGCTTCTTGAGAGTTGATATAAGATACCTCATCAACACCTCTTGTTTGAAGTACTTTTTCTACAGGATGTTTCATAGCATCTGCTGCTAAAAACTGTCCTTTTTTAATATTTATTTTACAATTAGTTTTTGCTGCTTCCACAAGTAAATCTGTTTGTCTACATAAAAATGCAGGGATTTGTAAAATATCTAAAACCTCACTTGCAGGTTTTGCTTGATATGATTCATGAATATCACTTACAAGCTTATATCCAAACTGCTCTTTTATCTCTTGAAATAGTTTTAAACCCTCTTCTAAACCTGGTCCTCTATATGAGTTTAAACTTGTTCTATTTGCTTTATCAAAAGAGGCTTTAAAATAAAAGTCTACTCTTTTGTCTTCACTTAAAGGTTTTAGTTTTTCTGCAATTGCTAATACTGTATCTCTATCTTCTAAAACACATGGTCCTGTTAATACTGTCATGTTAATCCTTTTTAAAAATCGTACTTTTTTCTTTTCCTGTTAAGGCATAATAAAATTCATATATATTTTGACAAATATACTCTATATCACTTTGAGCATTTTCATCACATGCAAATAGTATTGCATCATTCTTTTCTATCTTCTCTTCTAAACTTGGTAATAAAATATATTCTTCACCTCTTTGAAGTAAAAGGGGTATTATATTATTTTCTTTATCTCTATTATATAAAGAGCGAGTAAATAGTTTCAAGGTTATCTCTTCTTTTTTATCTATTGCCTCATAAACCATAAAGGCATTTTTCTTATCTATTGATATCTCTTTTAGTAAAGGGAACTCATCAATCTTAGAGCTTAAATCTCTAACTAAACTTGATGCCCACTTATCATCCTCTTTAGACATAAGTCTAATAAACTTATCAGAAAGTGGATTTATTAAAGCATTTGTAGTTTTATTGATTAAAATTCTTGATGGCATAAAAATATGGTCTATCTTTGCACTTTTAAAAATAGAGAAATCTTCCATTTCATTTTCTCTAGCAATTGTCATAATCTTTGGATTCAACTTTTTAGCAGTTGCTAAAACTGAAAGATTTGTAGTATCATCATTTGTTGCGGAGATAATTGCAACAGCATCTTCTATTCCTACTTCTTGTAATAAGTCTTTATCATCTGCATTTCCATAAGTTATATGCATAAAGTCATTACTTGTAAAACTTCGACCTTTACCTCTATCTATTTCTACAAACTGAGCTTCTATATTATAATACTTCAATCTTTTGTAAATATGTTGTCCCATTCTTCCATATCCACAAATTATATATTTACCCTTTGGAAAAAGAGGAAGACTTGCATTTAAATCTTCCATTCTATAAATCCATTTTTCAAGCTTTAAAAGGTTTGGAGCAGTTAAAGCCATAGATATTTCACTAGAGATTATTGAAAAAGGATTTGCGACAATCTCTACATCTAAATCTTTTAGATTATCTGAATGATTTTTTGTAGTAGATTTAACAACAAGTTTTACATATGGATTTAAAAGTTTAGAAGTAAGAGCAATTCTTAAATTTAACGAGTCATCTTCAAATAAAGAGACTAAACCTTTACAATACTTACTTTTGATTCCTGCATATTCAATTGCCCATGCACTATGGGCATCTGCAACCAAAACAGGAACTGTAGGTGTAAAGTTTTCTAAAATAGCCTCATTTGCTTTTGTTTCATCTTTTTCAATAATTACAGCTCTAATACCTTGTTCAATAGCTCTATTTACAATCTCATTTGTAATTTGGTTATATCCTAAGATAATAATAAACTTCTCTTTTATTGATTCTACTTGTCTTTTAAACTTTGTTCTTTTTATTTCTCTAATAAATAGTTTATCTTGAAGTAAAGATACTAAAGTACCAACAGCATAAAACCAACCTAAAACTGTAATATATATTGAAGCACTCACCCATATTCTTTGAGCATAAGTAAACTCATAAGGGGTTTCTCCAAAACCAATAGTTGTAGCAGTATAAGTAATAAAATAAAAAGCATCAAAGATAGACATATGATAAGGGTTGCCATTGTTATCAACCCCATCAATAACCAATAACCCAGTAATAGCAATTGTATATGTAATAATTAAAACCAAAAATGGTTTTCTCATTCTTTGTAAGACTATAAATAGTGAACTATTTTTCAAAACTATTCTTTAGTTTTATTTATCTTTTTGACTTTAATGTATCGCCAATATAAAGTGCTACAGAAACAAGGTTTGCTAATAGTGCTCCACCTGAGAGTGAAATAATAACACTTGTAACTTCTTGATTAATTGTATATGCATATGCTGCTATTGCCCAAACAGTTGCTGCTGCTATAAGTTGAATATCTGCAACTAAAGATGTTGCTAATAATACGGAACCCATTTGAGTCTTATCCCCAAGCTTTAATGTTGTAGCAATTAAATTTACTATAATTGCTGCCATAAGTTCATATTTACTATGAGATACTAATGAATCCATATCCCCATAAAAAAAACCAAAGTTTAATGTCATAGCTAAAATAATAAAAAAGCCTGAAATAACCTTATCTAGATTCATGATATTCATCCTCCATATCTTTACCAATATCTAATATTCTAGCGAATACATCATCAATATTATCATGTACTTTTGAGTTTCTATCTAGGAACATTATTTTATGTTTATTTAATTCATTAATATTTTTTAGTCCCATTACAGCAAGTAAGCCTCTAACACTTTTTAGTAAATTTTTATGATAATCCCTTACTTTTTTTGCTTGTTTATGTACAAAATATTTTTTTCTTTTCTCTTTATTTTGAGTTGCAAGTCCAACAGGACAATCATGTCCAGTAGTCCCAGAACAATATCTAGCTCTAATACAACCTGCACTCATCATAAATCCTCTAGCAATTTGTACAAAATCTGCACCTAAAGCCATGATTACAATGATATCATCAGGAGTTAGAAGTTTTCCACTAGCTACTAATTTTACTTGCTTTCTTACGCCATACTCTTCTAAAACTTTATTTGCTAAATAAATAGAATCTCTAATATTAAGTCCTATTCTTTCCATCATTTCAATTGGAGCAGTTGCACTTCCTCCACTTCCCCCATCAATAGAGATATAATCAGGATATGCACTATTCCCTTCTTCTATTCTTTTTTTAATCTCTTTTGCATAAGGAACAATATTTTCATAATCAGAAATAACTATTTTAATACCAACTGGCTTATCTGACAACTCTTGCATTTGACCAATAAAATCAAAAAGTTCTTCAATACTATTTGCAAAAGGAAATCTATTTGGAGAAAATAAGTCTTTATGTGCTTCTACATTTCTATAATAAGCAATTGCTGGACTAACTTTTTCAGCGATAAGCTTTCCACCAGTTTGCTTTGCACCTTGAGCTATTTTTAGCTCAGTCATCTTACAAAATCTCATAACCTTTTGGTATCTTTCTGGATCAAATTTACCATCTTTTGTTCTAACAGAATAAAGTCCAGAACTTACTTGTAAAATAATATCAGGCATATCTTCAGGAACTTCTTCTGGGAAAAACGCTAAAGGAGCATTCCAGTTTGGTCTATGAAAAACTTGTGTTCTTGCATCAAAAACATATGTTTCAGCTTCAGGATTATCTTTAAATATAAGTTTTCTATATGCATCTGCTGCTAATGCACCATTAAATAACTTCAATACGGCACTTTTAACTATTTTTTGAAAATTAGTTCCATGAACAACTTCCATATATTTTTCATCATAATTTTGGTGTGTTACAAAAAAGTTTGACGTAAGTCCACCCTCTCCTGAGTTTATAGGAAAGTCTCCCATAAATGAACCTCTAACAAAAGCTCTTGTTCCCTCAGGAGAAATAGAACCATCACTCATAGCTGATCTTGCAATAATAGATTTTGCTGTATATGGTTTTTTTCTATTACTTCCAAATGTTACAGAAAAGTCTCTATCAACTTCATCTTCATTTAAAACGATAGTTGCGTGTCTTAACATAAACTTTGGCTTTGGTAAAGGTTGAGCGGGGGAAAAAGAAGCATAATTTGGTAAATCTCTTGAAGCTTTATATACCCAGTCCAATTTGTCTTTTGATTCATAAAACTTTTCATCACCAAAATATTGTCTAAAAGGTTCTCTAGCCTCTTCTAAAACATATCTGAGTCTTCCAATAATTGGGTAGTTTACCAATAACTGATGATCTCTTTGTACATACTTATCATGCACATACCAAGCTAAAACAATAACTAATATACCTAGAATTATGATTTCAATATACAAAAGAAAATCATTTATAAAATCCATACTAATCCTTTTTTGAAGAGACTAAAATGCCACTAATCACTATTAAAATTATACCTAATATTATCAAAATACTAGGAAATTTATCACCTAAAAGAAGTCCTATTAAAATACTAAAGGCAATATTTGAATAAGATATTGTACCAATTATTCCAGCTTTTGCAACTGAATAAGCTTTTGTCATATAAATTTGTGCTAAAGTTGAAACTAATCCTAATAAAATTATATATAGCCAATCATCAGTTTGAGGCATTACAAACCTACCAAAAATATAGTCATATTTCTCATTTACATAAAATTCAGAAATTCCCATTAATATAACTGGTCCAATTGTTCCAATTAACATAAAAGATAAAACAATAGTTCTACTATCATAATATTTTCTTAACTCCCTAATTGAAGTATATGCTAAAGCAGCACCAACCCCTGATAAAATTCCTAACCAGTCTGTTTTTTCTAAAGAACTTCCATCAAAACCAGTAATAAATAAAATTCCAATAAAACCTATAAATACACCAAGCCATCCTCTAAAAGCTAATCTTTCTTTTACGAAAATAAATGCAAAAATAGCTGTAAATATTGTAGATGTTTTAGAAAAAGTCATAGCTTCACCCAGTGGAATATTTGCAATATTATAAAAGAAAAACAGTAAAGCAGAAAAACCAATAGCACCTCTAAAAATTAAAAGAAAAGGTTTTCCACCCTCCTGAACCAAAGGTTTTTTATAAATAGAAATAAGTATTAAAATTACTCCAAATACATTTCTAAAAAATACAACTTCTATTGAAGTCATTGAATCACTTAACTCTTTTGCAAATGCGCCCATACAAGCGAACATAAAAGAAGCGAAAAGCATATACTTAATTCCCAAAGAGACATTATTTGTCATTTAGTATCCTCTATTAAAAAGCGAATTTTATTAACTTTTAGATAAAATATCAACATTTACATAAATATCGAAGACTTTATTAGGAAACAAATGGAATATTTAAAAATTATCGGTCAAAATCCTCTTCAAGGTGAAGTAAATATCTCAGGTGCAAAAAATGCAGCTTTACCTCTAATCGCATCAACAATCTTAGCTAAAAATGAAGTAAATATATGCAATATGCCAGATGTTGTTGATATTAATACACTTTTAAAACTTATTGATAAACTTGGTGGAAGTTTTGTAAAAGCAGATGAATGTATCAAAATTGATACTTCAAAACTACATAACACAACTGCAACTTATGATATCGTTAAAACAATGAGAGCTTCAATCTTAGTTTTAGGTCCTATCTTAGCTAGATTTGGTCATTGTGAAGTTTCACTTCCAGGTGGTTGTGCTATTGGTCAAAGACCTGTTGATTTACACTTAAAAGCCTTAGAAGCAATGGGTGCAAATATTGAAATCAAACACGGATATATTGAAGCAACTGCTCCCAAAGGACTTAAAGGAGCTAAAATTGTATTTGACAAAGTAACAGTTGGTGGAACAGAAAATACAGTTATGGCAGCAGCGTTAGCAGATGGTGTTACTACAATTATCAATGCAGCAAAAGAGCCAGAAGTTGTTCAGCTTTGTGAAGTTATTGCAAATGCTGGTGTTAAAATTGAAGGAATTGGAACTTCAAAACTTGTAATTCATGGTACAAATAAAAAGTTACTAGAATTTAAAGACTTTGATGTTATCCCAGATAGAATTGAAGCAGGAACATATATGTGTGCCGCTGCTATTTCTAATACTAAATTAAAAATCAACAAAGTAATTCCTTTACATCTTGAAGCTGTTATTTCAAAACTAGAAGAGATGAATTTTGAAATTATTCAAGATGAAACTTCTGTTACAGTTATGCCAACAGATGAAATTAAACCTGTAAATATTGTAACTACAGAGTATCCTGGTTTCCCTACTGATATGCAAGCACAATTTATGGCACTTGCAACTCAAGCAAATGGAACAAGTAGTATTGATGAAAGACTATTTGAAAATAGATTTATGCACGTTAGTGAACTTCTAAGACTTGGTGCAGATATTCATCTAAATGGAAATATTGCAACAATCAATGGACAAACTGGACAATTAAATGGTACAGATGTTATGGCTACAGATTTAAGAGCTTCATCAGCATTAGTATTATGTGCATTAGTTGCTAAGGGGGAAACTTCAATTCACAGAATCTATCACCTTGATAGAGGATATGAAGATTTAGAAGGGAAACTTAGTAAAATAGGTGCTACAGTTAGTAGACACAAAGAGTAGTCACAAGGTTTAAAAATGACACTAGAATTAGCAATATTTAGATTTGATGCCAAATCTGATTATTTACCCTATTACAAAAAGCATTTTATAAAAATAAAAGAGCAAAAAACTTTACTAGATATCTTTAATGAGATAAATGAAGATGAGCCTTTTGATTATGAAGCTTGCGAAAACTTTGGTGTTGTAGTAAATAAAAAATACACAACACTTGAAGTTAATATACAAAAACTTGTTGAAACTTTTGGAAAAGATTTAACAATTGAGCCTTTATCAATTAGAAGAGCTAACAAAGATTTTATGATTGATGAGAGTGACTTCACTGAAAAGCTTGATATTCTTAAAGAGTTTATAAATGAAGAAGAAAGAACAGAGTATTTAAATAACAAATTATACTTTTATGCTTCAAATACACTAAACTTTCAATATGATTATATTGGTGATGCAATTATCTTACTTGCTCACAAACTTATTGAAAAAAATCCAAATAACAAACAAAAAATTCTTGAAGAACTTGAAAATCAAGATTACTCTGTGGAGTATCATACAAGTTTAGAAAATAGATTACTAGAATTTGATGAAACAATTGAAGAAAAAATCAATCAAATAAAAAATGAGTTAGGACTTGTTAAAAGTATTGAAGAGCAAAACTTTTGTTTAGACAAAAACTCAAGTGTAAAGTTTCATGATTATGATTTCAACTCTGTTATAAAACATGATTTCCATGACTTTAACCTTGCTTACTATTATGGTAGAAATAAAGACACTGAGGTTGAAAAGTTTTTAGAAAAACTAAATGCAAAAGTGATAAAACTTGAAAATGAAAATATTGATTTAAATCTTGAAACTTTCCATATCAATCAAAACCTTACTATAAAACTTGCTGCAACTATAATGCTTGAGGCTTTTGATGCAGGAGCAGATTTACTAATTGTTGATAGTATTGAAGTATTCAAACTATTTGATACAAATAGAGCAAGTCTAAGTAAAGCTGTTGGAAGAGAAGTAATTATTCCAGTACTTCATAAAAGTGAGCTTTTCAATTTAAGTTTTAATGAGCATGAAAAAATCAAAAAAGATTTAACAAAACATGAAATTGATCCAGAGATAATATAAAGAGTAAAAATGGTTTTAGATTTAAAATATATACTTATTGGATTTTTAATTATTGCTTCGATAATTCCTTTATACTTTTATAGAGAAGCTATTTATAGAAGACTATATAAAAAAGGAAGTACTAAAGCCTTTATGAAAGATTGTGAAATTTATTTAGTTTCAAATCATCCAAAAATTCCTTTTGATTTTAATATTGAAGAAAAATATCAAGATGAAAAAGATATTAGAATAAAAGAGACGTTAATTGTTGAAGACTTTGTAAACCAATACTTAGAGTATGAATATGAACTAACAACTCAAAGTTCACTTCCTAAAGAGAGTCTTTGGGGAGGATATGAATCTAACTCTAGACTTGTAAAAGACAATAAAAGACCAACTGACTGGGCAAGAAGAAAAGAAGCTGCTTGGAATAGAGATAATGGTAAATGCAATAGATGTGGAACAAAAACAAAACTTGTTGATTCACAAGCTCTTTTAGCAAAACAGATGAAAGATGGTGGAGGTTTCAATCTAGAAAACATTGTTATTCTTTGTTCTGATTGTGCAAAAGTAATTAAATCAGAAAACAAACAAAGAACAGCAAAAGATTTAAATCTTACATATAAACTTATGAAAAAAGTAGAAGGTTAAACCTCTACTTATACTTTTTTGTCAAAAGTTAATAATTCTCTAACAACAATTTGCTCATTTTCTTAATTTATATATCCTCTAAAATTGAACCCTTAAAGAAAGAATTACAAATTCTCAAACTTTTGCTATGTTAATCTTTGTTTAGCTTCAGTTGATAAAATGGTAATATTCAAAAGATATACTTTCATCAAATCAATATAAGGATATAAAATGAAAAGTATATTTCCAAAACTAGTATTAGTTCTTTGTTTATCAGTTTCAATGTATTCACAAGAAAAAACTGCTGATGATTTAATTAAGTCAATGAAAAAAGCAGATATTACTTATGCTCAGCTTATGACAGGAATGTCAGAGGCTTTAAATAACATCCAAAGTGGTATAATTGGAATGAATAGTATGTTAGCAGAAAGAGGTATTAACTTTATTAGAACTCACCCTGCTCCAAAACAAAAACCATGGGTTATTATGTCAAAAGAGGATAGAGAGTCATTTAAATCAACTCTTTTATATTTTGATAAAAAGATGGATGAAGATGTTCTTGTAATTGAAAATGCAATAATAAGAAAAGATTGGGATTTAGCATTAAAAGGCTTAAATACTTTTGAGAATACATGCATGGCATGTCATAACTCTTGGAAAAATAAAGTAAAATATATAATGGAATAAAATGATAACGCTACTTTTAGTTGAAGATGATTTAGAATTTGCAGAACTTATAAAAAATTTTTTAGCAAGTAGAAGTATTGAAACTTTTATTTGTGATGATCCATTTAAAGCATTAGTTTTAAATTTAAAAGATTATGACTTAGTACTTCTTGATTTAGGACTTCCAGGAATTGATGGTCTTGAAGTTTGTAAAGAGTTTAGAAAAAAAAGTTCAATACCAATTATTATTTCTACAGCTAGAGGTAGTGTATCAGATAAAATTTTAGGCCTGCAACTAGGGGCAGATGATTATCTTCCTAAACCTTATGACCCTGATGAGCTATATGCAAGGATTATTAGTTTACTCAGAAGAACAAAGGGAGAACTTGAAAAGAAAAAAGAGATAAAAAGAGCTTTTACGATTGATGAAACATTAAGAGATATAAGATATAAAGATATAAATCTTAATTTAACTGAGGCTCAATATGAAATCTTTTCAGTACTCATAAAAAACTATCAGGCTATTATTTCAAGAGAGCAAATTATTAACTCTTGCCCTTCAATTCAATCAACTGAAGGTAAATCATTAGAAGTAATAATTAGTAAAATAAGACAAAAAATTAAAGAACATTCTTCTTCTAAACATATTATATCTCTTAGAGGAAAAGGATATAGAGTTGTTGAATAAAATCAAAAAGTCATTAGTTCTTCAAACATCATTTTTATTTTTTATATCATTTTTAGTAATTATACTTCTATGGATATTTTTCTATTTTCAACAAAAATATCAACATCAAGAATATGATATATCAAGATATTTTAATACTGCTAGCTCATTACAGCCACTTCTATATAAAGATCAGCAAATAAACAACGAAGATCTAAAAGTATTTGCAATGAAAATATCAAATGTTAAATATTCAAGTTACTATGATGTAATTTTAAAAAAAGGAGATAAAAATAAAGGCTTCATTGTTATTTCTTATAAAAGTAAACGACTAATTTATATTTACAATAAACAAAAAGATATAATGATTGAAGATATTTCAACACATAAAAGTATGGTTATAATACACCTAGTATTTATTCTTCTTTTAATAACTCAAGGACTTTTATATATTAAATTACAGAAGTCTCTTTCCCCTTTAACATCATTACATAAAAAATTAAAAAAATTAAAAATAGGAGATTTATCACCTTTAAAAATTGATTCACATTATGAAGAAATTAAACAAATGATTAAATCTTACAATGATTCAATTTCAAAGATTGAATATATGTTAGAACTTCGTGAAATGTTTAATAAGATTTTTATGCATGAAATGAAAATGCCTTTAGCAAAAGGAATGTTTTATTTAAAACAAGAACCATCAAATGATACACATGCCAAGTTAAATAATATTTTGCATGGATTAAATAAAGAATTAGATGATTTTTTTCAAATAGAAACATTAATTTCAAACCAAAATAAAATTATAAAAGAAACTCATAATATAAAAGACTTACTTATTTTAGCAAAAAAGAGAGCACATATAGAAGAGAATCATGTAGTTTTAAAAAATATTGAAGATAAAACTATAGAAGGAGACAAAGAGTTTTTAGTTTTATGTTTTAAAAATTTACTTGACAATGCAATAAAGTATTCATTTGATAATAAAGTGATAGTAGATGGAAACCATGGAGTCACATTTGAAAATAAAGCTGATGAATTACCAGTAGATATTTCTCAAGATATTAAAAAATGGAAAATTGATAAAAATAAAAGACATAAAAGCTCAACAGGTTATGGCTTTGGATTATTTATTATCAAAAATATAATATCAATTCATAATATGAAATTAATATATACATATGACAACAACAAAAAAATAGTTAGGTTGCAGATAAAATGATTCATTCTCCTTTTTCAAATAGTACCTATATTAAATTATTTTTAGCACAAGTAATATCTCTTATTGGTACAGGTGTAACAACCATTGCCCTTGCTTTATTAGCTTGGGAATTAGCTAAAGATGAAGCAGGACAAGTATTGGGAATTGCACTATCTTTAAAAATGCTTGCATATGTCTTTTTCACACCTATAATAACAGCTTATGTATACAAACTACCAAGAAGAATATGGTTAGTAATCTTGGATATCATAAGAGCTACAATTGTTTTATATTTGCCATTTGTAACTCAAGTATGGGAAATATATTTACTTTTATTTTTAATAAATCTATGTTCTTCAGGCTTCACACCAGTATATCAAGCAACTATTTCAGATATTATTAAAGATGAGTTAGCCTATAAAAAGGCACTTTCTTACTCAAGATTAGCATATGATTTAGAACAATTATTAAGTCCATCTTTTGCAGCAGTTTTATTATTATTTATTTCTTTTTCAACTATATTTATTTTAAATTCAATAACTTTTATAATATCAGCTATTTTAATATTTATATGTACTATTCCAAATATTAAGAGAATACCACTTCAAACCACAATTAAAGAAAGAGTTTTTTTTGGAGTAAGTGCATATTTGAAAACACCGAGGTTAAAAGCCTTATTTTTCTTATATATGAGTGTTTCTCTTGCAAGTGCAATGATGATTACAAATACAGTTGTATATGTAGGAGAGTATTTACAAAGAACAGAAAGCTCTGTTGCTATAGCAATGGCTTTCTCTGGTTTCGGTTCAATGTTGGTTGCATTAATACTACCAAAATTTCTAAATAAGATTCAACTTAGAATAATTGTATTATTTGGTTCACTTATTTTAGTAATAGGATTATTTTTAGCTTCGTTTAATTTAAGTTGGCAATATTTTTTAATTTTGTGGTTTATTCTTGGAGTTGGCTTATCTTTAATTCAAGTTCCTGCTGGACTTCTTATTCGCATTTCATGCAAAGAGGAAGATTCTATTAATTACTTTTCAGCAAACTTCTCTTTGTCTCATCTATGTTGGATGTTTTCCTATATTATCGCAGGTGTATTAGGAGTTAAATTTGGTTTAGAAAATACTTTCTTATTGTTTTCCTTTTTAGCACTTATATCTACACTTATTGCTTATAAGATATACCCTAATCCTGATGAATTAGAAATTGAACATACACATGAAGAAATAACCCATAGTCATAATTTTATTAATGATAAACATCACAATAAAAAAAATTTTTCTGAAAAGACAAATGAGCATATACATAAAAAAGTTACTCATACACATAAATATGTAATTGATTATCATCATAAAGAATGGCCTGTATAAGGAATGATTTTGAAAAAAGTATTATTAGTTTTATTTTTTATTTTTTCAATATTTTCATCTATAGATATAAGAATACCATCAAATATAAGTCACGCACATACTCATATTAATAATATGGGAATAGAGCATATTCATGTGCACTCTCATATTGAAGTTCCTAATACTTTATTTATTGAAAATACTCACTTTAAAGAAACTTTGTCATTAAAAATACTGGAAGTTGAAAATACTCATAATCTTAATTCTAAACATATAACAAATTTAATCTTTCGCCCTCCTATCTTATAAGTCCTACCTCATAACTTTTATACATTTTTACATATTTTAAATTATTAAGGACGAATATAAATGAAAAAACTATTTGTATTAGTATTTATGCTAATTTTTACGTCATTTGCTTTTGCACACGGAATTTCAGAAGCAGATAAAGCTGCCATGTTAAATGGTAGTAACTTACAATACATTTGGCTTGGTGCCACACATATGTTAACTGGATATGACCACTTACTATTTTTATTTGGGGTTATTTTCTTTTTAACGAATACAAAAGATATTATAAGGTTTGTGACAATATTTACTATTGGTCACTCAATTACACTTATTTTTGCAACTTTTATAGGAATAAAAATCAATTATTACATCATTGATGCTGTAATTGCACTAAGTGTTATATATAAAGCCTTTGACAATAACAAAGGATTTCAATCTTATTTTGGCATGAAAAAATCACCAAGTATTTTAATTATGGTTTTAATCTTTGGTCTTATTCATGGATTTGGATTATCAACAAGATTACAACAACTTCCTTTAGGTGAACAAGGGATGGAAATGTTCTTAAGAATTATCTCATTTAATGTGGGAGTTGAATTAGGACAAATTCTAGCACTTATTGGAATGTTGATTGTTTTAAATGCTTTGAGAAAACTAAAAGAGTTCAATAGATATAGCAAGATATCGAACCACTTTTTAATGTTCTTAGGTTTCTTACTACTTTTAATGCAACTTCATGGATACATTCACACTCAAAGTGCAGATGAATTAGAGTTTCCCAAAAAAACACATATGCATATCCATGAAGATATGGAAATTGAAAAAATGAATAAATACGAATTAAATTAATAAAAGGAAAATTATGAATAAAAGAATTAAAACCGTTGTAATTTCGTTACTTCTTACATTTGGATTATCAAATCTTTATGCAGGGGCAGGCCATTCACATGAAGTTAGTCAAAAAAAAATTGAAATAAATGCCCAAAAAGCCTTAGATAATTATTTAATAAACTCAAAAATTGATAAATCATGGTCTAATGCAAAACTTATCTCATCTAAAAAAAATGGAAAAGAGTGGATAGTAACTTTTAAAAATAAAAAAATAAAAAACAATTCGAAACAAGAGTTAAATTTTTATTTAACAAGTTACGGGAAAATTAAAGGAGCTAATTATAAAAAGTAAGTAGAAGAATCTCTTCTACTTACTAATACATTATTGATTATTACTATAAATTGGTGTATATTTTATTTCTCTCATTTAATTAAAATTATATGATTCCTTAACTTTTAAAGTTGAATAATTTTATAATTTATTAGAAATTATGTAAGATATATATATAATTGATTAACAAAAATAAAGGCTTCACCATGCTAAATAGATTAAGTTTTGGTAATAAATTATTATTACAAGTTTTAGGAACAACTTTTATTGTCCTTGGAATAACTATTTTTTTCATAGGGAAATATACTTATGAAACATCAGAAAATGATGCAAAAATATTTGTTCAAGAATTAGCTGCAAAGAATGCTTCTAAAATAAAAGCTGAAGTTGATGAGTCAATTGCAATATCTAAAATGATGGCATTTAAATATACTAATGCACTAAAAACGCAAACTCCTTTAAAAGAAGAAGAAGTTATTGAATTTATATCTGATATATTAAAAGACAACTCTTTTATTGTTGGTTTCTGGTTTAAGATAAAAGAGAAAGAATTATTCTTTAAATCTGGCGATCCTCAAGATGAAAGAAAATGGTATGATAAAACTGGTCAGTTTAATCCATATATTGCTAGGGCTGGTTCAAAAATTGTTATCAATCCAGGAAGTATTTATGGAGAAAATTTAGAATGGGTAAAAGGACCAAAAGAAAAGGGTTCTACATATATAACTAAACCTTACATGTATCCAGTTGATGGAGTTGAAGTTCTAATGTCAACTGTTGCAATTCCAATGTATCATAATGGAGAATTTATAGGTACTATTGGAATTGATATTACAATGGATACCTTTTCTGAAATGGCAAAAGAAATAAAAGTATATGAAAATGGATATACTTTTATTATAGACCACCATAAATATATTATTGGACATCCTCAAAACGATATTGTAGGGAAAAATATTAAAGATATAAGAAAAGACGATGTAGATTTTGAAACAGCGTTATCTAATTCTTCAAATTCTAAAAATTATAACTTTTATCAAACATCAACATTTTCAGACAAAGAATCTTTCTATTATACCCATTCTTTTAAATTAAAAAATAATGACAACTGGACATTTTTTGTTAGTGCACCAGTTGAAGAGTTTTTATCTCATGCAAATTTTATGATTTATTTTTCATTAATTGCAGGTACAATTGCTATACTTTTAATTGCTTTAGCAATTTTTATTTCGGTAAGAAAACTTAATTATAATCTTAATTCAATTAGTGCTGGGCTAAATGATTTCTTTAAATATCTTAACAAAGAAACAAATAATCCTAAACAGATAACTTTAAAATCTCAAGACGAATTTGGTGCAATGGCTAAAAGTATAAATGGAAATGTTGAGTCTATTAAATTAGGAATAGAACAAGACAATGCATTAATAGAAGATGTGAAACAAATTGTGAACTATGTAGGACAGGGCTTTTTAGAAAAAAGAATAGATAAATCAACTAAAACAGAGTCATTAAATGAATTAAAAAATTTATTAAATGACATGCTAAATAATTTAGAGTCTACGATAGGAAAAGATTTAAATAAACTTAGTGAAACATTATCAAAATATATGCAAAGAGACTTTACAGCTAAATTAGATGCAAATTCAGCAGGAAAAATTGGTAATGAAATTATTGAAATGAATAGAATTATCACACATATGCTTCTTGATAATCAAAGAGATGGATTAATGCTTCAAGAGAGTGCAAATGATTTAAGTGTAAATATGAAAACATTAAGTAATAATGCAACGTCACAAGCTGCTTCATTGGAAGAAACAGCAGCATCTATTGATGAGATTACTAGTAATATTCAACATACATCTCAAAAAGCGCAAGAGATGTTATCTATTTCAAATAATACAAAAAGCTCTGCAAGTGAGGGGAAAAATCTTGCAGATCAAACAGCAAAAGCTATGGAAGAGATAAACGATACTGTAGTTAATATTAATGAAGCTATCTCTGTGATTGATCAAATTGCATTTCAAACAAATATTCTTTCTTTAAATGCTGCCGTAGAAGCAGCAACAGCTGGAGAAGCAGGAAAAGGTTTTGCAGTAGTTGCAGCAGAAGTCAGAAATCTAGCAAATAGATCAGCAGAAGCAGCTAAAGAAATTAAAGAATTAGTTGAAAATGCCACTGCAAGAGCAGATAATGGTAAAAATATTAGTAGTAAAATGATAGAAGGTTTTACATCATTAGAAGAAAAAATTGTTGAAACAAGTAAGTTAATTGATGATGTTACTAATGCTGCAAAAGAACAAAGTATTGGAATGAATCAAATTGCAGATGCAGTAAGTCAATTAGATAAATTTACACAAGAAAATGCATCTGTAGCAGATAAAACAAATTCAATTGCACAAGAAACAAATAATATTGCAATTGATGTTGTTCAAAATGTTAATAAAAATAAATTTGATGGACAAGAATCAAAGAAAAGTTCACAAAAAGTAAAAGAAACTTCTACAGCAAAAACTATACAAAATAATAATAATAATAATAATAGCAGTAAAGCATTTATGTCAGAATCAAACTCTGATGAATGGGAAAGTTTTTAGACTTTCTCACTCATTAAATATAAAAAATTTAAGTACCAGTACTATAAAGTATAACTTGATTTCTTCCTTTTTCTTTAGCTTCATATAACGCCAAATCAGCAAAGTTATAAACACTTTCTTCATCAGATAAATTATTTCCTATATCACTATATAAACCAACTGAAACTGTTATATATTTTGAAACTTTACTAAAAGAGTGTTCTATATTAAGATTTTCTATTCTTTTATTTAAAATTGAAGCAAACTTAATTGCATTCTCTTTTGAATGAGGTTTAAATATTACAGCAAACTCTTCTCCTCCAATTCTAAATGTGAAATCCGTACTTCTTTTACAAATTGTTTTTAACTCTTTACCAATAGATGATAATACATGATCTCCTTTTTGATGACCATAATTATCATTATATTGTTTAAAAAAATCTACATCAAAAATAATTAATGCAAAAGCATAATTATCTCTTTTTGCTCTATTTAATTCTTGATGTAATATTTGATTAAAATATCGTCTGTTGTATAATCCTGTAAGCTCATCTGTAATAGATATCTTTTCTATTTTTTTCTTATCTGATATATCATGCCGAACTGACATAAAACTATCTATTTTATTACTAGTATTAAGTACAGGTTCTACATTTATTTCTACCCAATAAAAAGTTCCATCTTTCTTCTTATTTTTTATTTCACCATTCCATCTTTTTCCACTTTTAATTGTGTCCCACATTTCTTTGAAAAGACTATCAGGCATATCTTCATGCCTAACTATATTATGATTTTTTCCTAAGATTTCTTCTTTTTTGTAACCACTTATTTTGCAAAATGCTTTTGATGCATATGTTATATTCCCTTCTAGGTCTGTTGTTGAAGTTAATACATGTTCATCAACTATCTTTATATATCTTTTCATTTTATTATTAATTACTTTTATTTGCCTATTTTTATATATAACAATTAAAATAATAATAAGAATAATAAAAACACCTATTAATAACTTTTTAATATCAATATTTCTTTCATATTTTACGGTATTCCATTTGTTATAAATATTTTCTCTTTCATCTTTTGGAATTGATTTTAAAACTTTATTAATAATACCAAGTAAAGAAGTATTATCTTTTTTTATTGCTAATGAATATTCTACTATCTCATTAAGATTTGCAGATACCTTAAAATCTAATTCATGATTTTTTTGTACTTGATAGCCTAATTCAGGTAGAGTTCCTAATAAGCCATACAGTTTATTATTACTTATAAGTGTTAAAGCTAAATCACTTGAAGATACTTCTTTAAATTTCACTTGCGGATACTTTAATTTAAGGCTATCAATGTCAATACTATTTTTTACATATCCAATAACTCTATTATTTAATGTTTTAAAAGAAGAAATATAAGGTTCATCAGACTTTGTTGCAATAGCTAAAGGAAAAGATAAAAATTTTTTAGAAAATAGATATGGGCTATTTCTTTGCTTTATCATTAAGGAAATAACATCACAGGATTTATTAAAGTCATGGATATTTTTTGAATTTATAATATTAAACTTTAAATCAGTATTTTTTTCAAATATTTTAATAAACTCTGAACTTATTCCAATAAGTTGATTATCTTTTATTTTTTCAATGGGCATTCTATTATCATTCAAACAATAATTAATTTTATTCTTTCTTTTTAAGTACTCATATTCACTTCTTGAAAAATCAATACTATTAATATAAGCCTTATCTAACCATTTCTTTTTTAAAGAAATTATATTATTATCAGAAATAGAAG
Organism: Arcobacter sp. CECT 8989; assembly: GCF_004116715.1. Classification (NCBI taxonomy): domain Bacteria; kingdom Pseudomonadati; phylum Campylobacterota; class Epsilonproteobacteria; order Campylobacterales; family Arcobacteraceae; genus Arcobacter; species Arcobacter sp. CECT 8989. The sequence continues at coordinate 291,467 of NZ_PDKE01000001.1, forward strand.
TATTTGCTTTTTCTAAAATACTTTTTAATAATATATTATCTTTTTTTACACCAACATATAAAGGTGTGATAGAAGGTATATTATCTAAACCATCTATTTTAAAAGTTTTTACATTACTTATCCACTTATTATTAATATGGTATTCAAGAATTGTTAATTCATCAATTACAGCATCAACTTTTCTTTCAGAAACTAATTTTACTGCATCTTCAATTGTTTTTGTTGTAATTAATTGAATACTAGGAAACTCTTTTCTTATAATAGGTTCAAGGAATGAATTATCTAATATTGATAATTTTTTCTCTGATAAATCTTTTAAACTTTTAATACTTGAATTATTAGGAACAGCAATAGCTGACTGGTATACAATAGGAGTAAAGCTTGTAAAATCTACATACTTTAATCTTTCTTCATTTATGGCAATGTGAGGGATAAGATCTATTTCTTTTTTATGAAGCATTTCAATTAATTCATTCCATGGCTTTGTAATAAACTCAACTTTTAAATTAAGTGACATTGCTAAAAGATTAAAATAATCAATGATATATCCTTTAGGTTTGCCATTTATATTATAGTTATAAGGAGGAAAAGACTTTAAATTTGCAACTTTTAGTACTTTTTTTTCAGATAAATAGTCTTTCTCTTCTTTAGTTAATTTTGAATTTATATCTGATATAAAATCTTCAAATATGAAATTTTTTATATTAGGTATTTCATTTAACAAATTTTGTTTTTTGTATAAATCAGTAATATATTTAATTCTTCCTTTATCAAATGTACCTAAAGGAATAATATCTTTGGAAATCATTTTTTCTATTGCATTTGCTTCATATCTTAAATGTTTAAGTGATTTTCTTTTTGTGTACTTATTATATATAAGGTTAATAATCTCTTCTTTATTACTTAAAGCATAGTGCCAACCTTTGAGAGAAGCCTCTTTAAATTTTTTAACTCTATCAGGATGATTTAATGCTTCTTTTTCACTAGTAAATAACATATCTCCATACAAATCAAATCCATAATGAGCAGGGTTAATTATATTAATATCTATACCTTTTTCTAAAAAATAAAAAGGTTCATTTGATATATATCCTACCATCAAATCAGTTTCGCTATTTATTAATTTCAAATAATCTTTTTTTTCTCGTTCTCTAGTTAGCTTTATATTTTTAATTTCAAAATTTTTTAACATTGATAGAATTGACAACCCATCAGTATCATTAGAATAAAATAAAAGTTCTTTATCTTCTAAATCGAATAAAGAGTTGATTCTACTTTCTTTTAATGAAATTAAAATATTTGGAGAATGTTGAAAGATAGGAGAAACAATAACAACTGGTTCTTTTTTTGCTTTATAAAGCATAAGAACTGAATCTGCCACTCCATAGTTTGCTTCTCCATTTATAACTTGTTCTATGTTATTATATTTTAAATCTCTTTCTTTTATTTCTACATCTAAACCTAAGTCAGAATAAAAACCTTTTTCTTTTGCTGCATAGTATCCTGCAAACTGAAATTGATGAAACCACTTAAGTTGAAGATTAACTTTTTCATTTGCAAATAATATATTTGATATAAAAAAAACTAAAAATACTATTTTTATCATAAGTAGTCCTTTTCAAATGGAGGATAAGTTATTGTAGCTAGTTAATATATACATATTGCTTTTGAAATCTCTTCATCCGGTACACCAATATAATATCCTTGAGAATAATCAATTTTTAATTGATTTACTTCACTAAATATATTTTTTGTAGAAACATATTCAGCTATTACTTTATAACCCATTTTATGAGCAAAGTTTATTATTGTTTGAACAACTTCTTTAGAAGTTTTATTTGAATCAATATTTTCTATTAAAGAACCATCAATTTTTAAATAATCTGCATTTATTCTAAGTAAGTACTCAAAATTACTATAACCTGTCCCAAAATCATCAATTGCTATTTTACAACCAAATGTTTTTATTAAATTCATAAAGTTTAAAACTTGATCAAAGTTTTCAATATTTTCAGATTCTACTAATTCTATAACTAGTTTATTCCCTATATTGTATTCATTTATTTTTTTTATTAAATAAGAATTAATCTCTTCATTTAAAATGTCTTCGACAGTAAGATTTATTGAAAACTCATAATTTAAGTTTTTAAATTTTTCAAAAGAAAGGTCAATAACTCTTTTTGTAAGTTTAATATATTGTTTATACTTTTTTGCTATCTCTAAAAAATAATATGGTGAAATTAATTTTCCATCAAGTTCTTTAAGTCTAACTAATACTTCATATTTCTCTACTTTATTTGTTCTATTATTATATATTGGTTGATAAAGAACTATTATTCTATTTTCTTTTATTGAACGTTTGATTTTTTCTATCCAAATAAGATTATCTTCTACATCTTTTTCTATTTGAAATTTTTTTTGATATATAAATACATCTTTATTAATCTTTTTTGCATGTTTATTTGCAATTTCTGCAGTTATTAACAACTCATATTTATCTTCAAAGGAAATTCCAATTGAAGGAGATATATCAAAAGACTTAATATCAATATTTATTTTAGAATCAACAATTTTTATATTTATTAAATTCATAAATTTAATAAAATCTTTTTTAGATAAAGAGTTATTTAATATCGCAAATTTATCTGCATGTAATCTATATAACTTAAAGTTTTTATCTAAAAAACTTTGAATAAGTTTTGCAAATTGTACAATTACTACATTTCCTATTAAATGCCCATAAAAATCATTAATTGAAGAAAAATCATCAATATCAATAATTGCTAAATTATTATTCTTAAATTTCTCTAAATCTTCAACAAGTTTAACTCGATTAGGGCATTTTGTTAAGTTATCATTTTTTAATGAAAATAAAACTTCCTCTTTTTGTTTTATTAACTCTGTAATCTCATGTCTTATTCCAACATACTCTATTATTTCATCTTTTTTATTTGTAATAGGAACAATAGCAATATTTACAAAATAGAAATCTCCATTTTTTTTCTTATTTTTTAAAATACCTGTCCAAACTCTATTATTATGTATAGTTTGCCACAAATCAACAAATGTTTCTTTTTTAGTTTCATTTGAACGTAAAAGTGAGTGTGATTTGCCTATTACTTCTTCTTTCTTATATCCTGTTACTTTACAAAAATTTTCATTCACATATGTTATATTACCCTTTAAGTCTGACTTTGAAATAATATTATGAATATTCATAGCTTTTATATATTCATCTAATAAATTTTTATTATCAACTACTTCATCTTCTAAACTTAAAGTTTTTCTTATTTGATTTATAGGAATAAAAGATAATAAAAAACCAATAACAGTACTAAAAAAAATTATTATTAGAATTATCTTTAATATATTATTTTTAATAATTTGTTTATTATTGTAAATCAACTCTTCTTTTGCCTGAAGTATCATGAATAGTTTTTGATTATGTATCACATTTGAACTAATTTTTTTAGAAAAAATCATTGATGAAGAATAGTTATCCATTTCAAAAATTGTATCAAAAGATGTTCCTAAATAATCTTCAATATTCACAGTTTTTTTTAATTGTTCTAACCAAGATAAATCTTGTTTTTTATTTTTACTAAATATTAAATTTCCATTTGAATCGATAATAAAAGTATTAAAATAAGTTGACTTTCCTACTTCTTTAAGTAAATTCTCTACAAATAGATTTAATATAATTATTCCTTCAAAGCTTCCTTTTACTTTAATTGGAGTTGCTAATCTAACAGTAGGAATTACAGGCTTTTGTATTTTACTATTTTCAACATTTAAATCAATATCTGAGACATAATATTTATTAGTATTTAATTCTTTAGTCTTTTTAAAATAATATCTGTCTTTTTTATCTTGTAAAAGAATCTTTTCAACATTTTCTACTTTATTTAATCTAGAACCTCTTTGAAATTTAATTATTTCAAAACCATTTTTATCAATAAAGCTTAATTGCATAATATTTTTATTTGACTCAATTGCCTGTCTAAATAAAAAGAGACTGTTTTTATTATTTGGGTTACTAATATATTGACGAAATATTTCATTATTTTTTAATGAATATATTATGTCAATATGACTTTCAATATAAGTATTTATTTCTTCTATTTTATTAGAAGTTTCTTTTTGGGCTTCAGTTCTTAAATCTAAGTATATTTTATTAATCTGGTAGTAGTAATTTATATAAAGAGTTATTACCGTAATTAAAATTCCAAAACATATAAAAGTCAAAATAAATAGATATTTAACAGCTTTTATATTGTTTTTAAAAATACTTTTGTTTTTTGAACTATCCATAAATCTAACTTACAACTTGATTTCTTCCATTTTCTTTCGCCAAATAAAGTTTTTGATCTGCTCGTTGAAGTAGTGTTAAAATTGTATCATTGTTATTTATCTCTGCTAAACCAATACTCACTGTTTTATTTTTTACATAAGTAAAAGTATTTAATTCCACTTCTTTTCTTATTTTTTCTGCAAAAGATAAAGCTCCTGTTTCTTTTGTATTAGAACAAACAATTAAGAACTCTTCGCCACCCCATCGGCCAACAGTATCTATTTTTCTTGAATTTTCTTTTAATATTTTTGATAATTCAATTAAAACTACATCACCAACTTGATGTCCGTAAGTATCATTAACTTCTTTAAACTTATCTATATCTATTAACAAAATAGAAAAAGGTCTTCCAGTTCTTTTGTACCTTTCAAACTCAATTTCTAAAGATTTATCTAGCATAAATCTATTAGCTAACTGCGTAAGCTTATCTGTTTGAGATAATTCCTCTATTACTTTTTTATCTGTAATATTTTCACTTATTGAAGTAAAGCTTGTAATTTTTTTATTATCATTAAAATTAGGTAAAATAATAGATTTCAACCAATAAAAAGTACCATCTTTACCTTTATCTTTCAGTTCTCCTTCCCAGACTAATCCATTTGAAATATTATTCCATAAATTTTTATATAATTCTGCAGATGTATCATCACTTTTTAATATAGATGGTTCTTTTCCAATAAGTTCATCTTTTTTATAACCACTAATCTTAGATAAAGCAGTACTCACACTAATGATTTTTTTATCCAAGCCTACATTCATTGTGATAACATATTTATCTATAATATCCATAAATCTTAGATTATCTTTGTATAATTTGTTAAAATTCAAATATATTTTTGAGATAGGAATTGAGATTATAAATCCAAGTACTATGGAAATAATAAGAATTGAACTTGCAAGAATTATTAGATATTTTAGATTACTATTTTTAACATTATTTACATATTCATTCTCAGCTTCTAATATTAGCTTTATTTCTTCCTCATTTTTAAAATAACTTTTTAATGGAAATATAAATCTATCTGTTTGTGTATTTATTGCTTCTAAAGTATTTGATGAATTAAACTCTGAAAAAATAGTATGTCCATTGCTTAAATACTTATTCCACCTTTTTTCCTTTTCTGGATGAATTATAAAGTTTCCTTCATTATCTACTAAATAAATATTAAAATTGTTATTTGATTCTATTATTGACAATAAATTATCCATTTCAACATTGGCAATTATTATTCCATAAAAGTTCCCTTTATAAAAAACATTTGTTGAAATTCTTATCGTAGGTCTTAATGGTAATTCAATTTTTTTATTTTCTACATTTAAATCTAAATTAGAATAATAAAAAGAACCTTCTTTGTTTTTAATTGTTTTTTTAAAATAATATCTACTAGATTTATTTTGTAATAATTCTTCAGGAACAGCATAAATATAGTCAGTATTTCTTTCTTTTTCTATTCTAACTTTTTCAAAACCATCTTTATCAATAAACCTCAATTGAAATAAACTTTTATGACTATACATTAAACTTTCAAATAAACTTGCTACTAATTTTTTATCTTTTTCAATATTCTTTTGTAAATAATTTGTAAAAATTTTGTTAACTAATATTGCATCAATAGTATTCTCAATATTATCTAAATAGCTTTTTATTGATAATTTGATTTTTTTTGAATCAAACTCTACATCTTTTTTTATTTGTTCATTGATTTCTATATACTTTATATTATAGTTTACAATAGAAGTTATTATTGTAACTATAACTGCAAATAATATTGTTAGAACTATATTTCTTATATATAAACTCTTTAATCCATCTGATTTAAACACTATATATTCCTTATCTTATAGGATTCATAATAGCTTTTTTATACTTTAAAAAGAATATCAATTAATCTTAGATGGATTATTCAACTACTTGTTCAAGGCAAATCATCAGTTATCTTATTTTTGATAAAATTAACTAATAGTTAATATTCTATGAACCTAAAAATATTTTGAGCCTTTTTTCATGGGATAAGGAAGTCTCTTCTTTAGAAACAGAACTATCTTTTTTCTTTTTTAAGTCAAGAAGTAACTCTTCTAAAAGCTTATCTTCCAAGGCTTTTATTTTTGCTAACTCATTTGTCACATATGTTAAGTCTTTATTTTTTGGAACAATATAAGGAGTGATAATTATGATTAAATTTTTTCTTCTACTATTTTTATTCCTATTTTTAAAAAGCTCTCCAATAAGTGGAATATCACTAGCATAAGGAACACTTTCTATTGTTTTTTCACTTTTTTCTTCAATAAGTCCACCTAAGACAATGCTTTCTCCATTATTTACAAAAGCAGTTGTTTTAATTTGCTTTTTTGAAGTATCAGGGTTATTGTTTGTATTATTGTTTTTTATTCCTTCTAAAATAGCTTCAATATCCAATAAGACTTTGTTTGAATCAACTCTAGGTTTTACTTTTAAAGTTAATCCTATATCTTCTCTTTCGAAAACATTTTTAGTTGTACCTCCATCAGTTGTGGTACTTCCTGTTTGAATTGATACTGTTTCACCAACATAAATTGAGCTTGCTTTATTATTTAGACAAAGTAAAGTTGGTTCTGAAACAATATCAAGGGCATAAGTTTTATTTAGTAAATTCAAAGAAGCACCAAGGGCAAGGGAAGAAGTAAGATTTGGAATCTCTAAGCCAATAGATGACGTATCAAAAGTAAGAGCTGTGCCATTATTTAAATTTGAACTAAAAGTATAAAGTCCTGAACTATAAGATTTAGCACCTAATATTCCAAACTTAAATCCAATATCATTTAACAAAAAATCGTCAAGCTCTACAATCTTTGCCTTTACATATATTTGTTTTTTTCTTTTATCTAAACTTTTTATAACTGCTAACATAGAGTTTACATCATCTATTTTTCCATCTAAGATAATAGAGTTTGAGCTTTCTTCATAAATTACAGCTGTTTTATTAGAGTTTTTACCTTTTCTTTCTTCTAACATTTTAGATAGTATTTTTTGAATATGCTTTGCATCTAGATTTATTAACTTAACTACTTCTATTTTTCTTTTTTCTTTTTTTTGTTTTTTTTCTTCAACTGCTTTTAGTTTAGTTTCTTTTATCTTTACAACTTTTAAAAGACCTTTCTCTTCTTCAAGGGTATAACCATTCTCTTTAAGTGAGAGTTTTAAAATATCCAATAACTCTTTTTTAGATATAGGTTCATTTGATACAAAGTTTACTTTAGCATCTATATTTTGGGAGACTAAAATATTTTTATCTAGAGTTTTTGAGGTAATTTTAATAAGCTGTAAAAGCTCAAGATTGTTGAAGTTTACATCTATTTTATCTTTTGAAAATAAAAAAGTTGCGAATACAAGAGTAAGAAGTAAAGTTTTCATAAAAGCTCCAAAATAATAAATTAAATTATTATAATGAAACTTTATTTATAACTATTTTAATTATTTAGTTTCAAGTCAATTGGAAGTTGAACCTCAAGTTCATCTTTTTGTTCTTTAGTTAAAAGAAGAGTTAAAGTTACATCACTTACAAACTCTTTGTTTGCAATTTCAATTTCTAACTCATTTAAAAGATACTCTATCTTAGAAAGTCTTGAATAATCAAGGGTCAAAGAAAACTTCTCTTTGTCTTCATATTTTATTAGCTTGCTTTCATTTATAACTAAATTAACAGCATCACTATAAGCTCTAACCAAACCACCAGTTCCAAGTTTTATTCCACCAAAATATCTTATTATAATCACAGCAGAATTAATAAGCTCATTTCCAGCTAATACATTTAATGCTGGTTTTCCACTTGTTCCACGGGGTTCTCCATCATCACTAGAGTTTTCAACTACTTGATTAAACTCATTTAAGTGTCTATAGGCATATACAAAATGTCTTGCTTTGGGATGTTCATCTTTTAATCTTTTCATAAGTGATTCAAATTCACTGAAAGGAGCTAGGTGGGCAATAAACTTTGATTTTTTCTCTTCATAAGTATGAGAGCTTTCTTCTTTTACAAAATACATTTTCCTATTTTACTCAAAATGACTAATAAAGGCATAAATAATCAAATAAGAAGTATTTTTTTATTATAATTCCTCAATGAAAGAGATGAGACTAGATTTATATCTTACGAACTATTTTGATATTCAAAGTAGAAATAAAGCAAGTGAACTTATAAAAGCCAAAAAAGTAAAAGTAGATGGAAAAATTATTTCAAAACCATCTTTTATAACTTCTCAAGAACACAATGTAGAACTTTTAGAAGATGAGTTTTATGTAAGTCGTGCTGCTTATAAACTAAAGTATTTTGTAGAAGAGTTTAATATAAACCTTGAAGACAAAGAGGCTTTAGATATTGGAAGTAGTACAGGAGGCTTTACTCAAATACTTTTAGAAAAAGGTATTAAAAGTGTAATTTGCGTTGATGTTGGTTCAAACCAACTACATGAAAGAATAAGAGACGATAAAAGAATTACTTTTTATGAAAACCAAGATATTAGAACTTTTGAAAGTGAAAAAAAGTTTGAAGTAGTAACTTGTGATGTTTCATTTATTTCTATTTTAAATATTATCAAGCATATAGATTTACAAGCAAAAAATGAAATTATAATTTTGTTTAAACCTCAATTTGAAGTTGGAACAAATGTAAAAAGAGATAAAAAAGGTGTTGTAAAAGACAGCAAAGCTATCACTAAATCAAGGGATAAGTTTTTAGATGAATGTAAACTATTAGGTTGGAATCTAAAAGCTTGTGCAAAAAGTAAACTTGAAGGAAAAGATGGAAATGAAGAAGAGCTCTTCTATTTTGATAAATAAAAAAAGCATAACAGCAATTGCAATTGGTGGTTTTGATGGTATGCATTATGCCCACCAAAAACTATTTGAAAACCTAGGAGAGAACGGTGCAGTTCTTTCAATAGAATCAGGTTTTGCAAACTTAACACCTAAAAGTTATAGACAAGAGTATTCTATTTATCCTATTTATTACTATGAGCTTGAAAATATAAAACATCTAAGTGGAATTGAGTTTTTAAATCTAATAAAAGAAGAGTTTCCAAACCTAGAAAAGATAGTTGTAGGTTTTGATTTTTGTTTTGGGAAAAATAGACAAAACTGTATTCCTCAACTAAGAGAGCTTTTTCATGGAGAAGTAGTAGTAATTGATGAAATCAAAATCGATGAAGTAGGTGTTCACTCAAGAATTATAAGAGAATACCTAAAAGATGGAAATATCAAATTTGCAAACAAACTTCTAGCAAAAAACTACAAAATCTTTGGTGACCAAGTTAAAGGTCAAGGCTTAGGTAGTAAAAGCTTTGTTCCAACAATAAATTTAAACATATCAGATTTTCTACTTCCAAATGAAGGTGTTTATGCAACACGTACAATTATTGCGGAAGAGAAATTCAATTCAGTGACATTTTTAGGTCATAGAGTTACGACAGATGGTAGCTTTGCAGTTGAAACTCACATCTTAGATAAAACTATTAAAAATAACTATAGAACTGTACAAGTTGAGTTCATTGATAAAATTAGAGACAATAAAAAATTTGACTCTTTTGAAGAATTAAAAAAACAAATTGATGAAGATATAAACCAAGCTAGAGATATTTTAGCTTAACAAAATCTTCAAACTTAGATAGAATATCTTTATGAAAAAGATATTTTTACAACAAATTATTCTTTTTATATTTTTAATAGATTTTTCCTTTGCTAGTAGCACTACAAAAGAGATTGCAAATGAACTTGCAAAGGAAGACTCTTTTTATTTAAAACAACATTCTACTAATTCAATTTTTTGGCAACCATTCCATGAAAACCTATTTAATAAAGCAAAAAAACAAAACAAACTAATCTTTTTATCAATCGGATATAGTACTTGTCATTGGTGCCATGAAATGAATAAAGAGTCTTTTTCAGATACTGAAGTTGCAAGGATTTTAAATAAACACTATATTAGTATAAAAGTTGATAAAGAAGAGCTTCCTCAAATAGATTTTAAATACCAAGAGAAATATAGAGAATTCAAAAATGAAAATGGAGGCTGGCCTTTAACTGTTATTTTAAACCATAAAAAGCAGATTGTTTTTTTAGGAACTTATCTTCCAAAAAATAGTTTAATTGAAATAGTTGGGCTAATTGAAACACTACAAAAGTATGCAAAACAAAATGAGAAAAACAGTTTAAAAATTTTGAAAAAAAGCAATCAAAATATAAAGAAAACTATCTCAAATCACGAAGAAGCTTTTGTAAAAACTATGCTTGAAAGATATGATGAAAAGTTTCATGGTTTTGATAAGCAAAATAAATTTCCCCTAACTTCTCACTTGAACTTTCTTTTTGACCTTTACCTTTTAAATAAAGATGAAACTCTTAAAACAATTGTTTTAAATACAAGTAAAACTTTAATAAACAATGCTTTACAAGACCATATTCAAGGTGGTTTTTATAGATATTCAGTAAATCAAAACTTCACCTTTCCCCACTTTGAAAAGATGCTTTATACCCAAGCAGAACTCTTAGCTCTTTTTTACAGACTCTATTTAAATACAAAGGATAAAACTTATTTAAAAGCTATTAAAAATACAATTGCTTTTACAAATAATTATTTATCAAATGAACAAAACCTATTTTATAGTGCAGTAGATGCAAAGGAGAAATACTATTTATATGATTATGAAAAGTTATATAGTTTTTTAGGAGAAAATGAGTTTGAAGACATTGAAGAAGAGCTAGAAAAAATTGCTTTTGATGAGTTTGGAAATCTAAGCAATAATCTAAACCTAGTAAAAAAAGAGATTCTAAACAAAGATTTAAAAGCTTTACTAAAAAAGTTTAGAGAAAAAGAAAACTTTCCTTTTATCGATAAAAAGATTATCACTTCTTGGAATGCTATGATGATAAGCTCACTATTTAAAGTTTCTACTTTAGATAAAAACTATTTAAAACAAGCTATTAACGCCCTTGATTCTTTACTTAAAAATCTTTATGTAAAAAATACACTTTACCATCAAAAAATAGAAGACAAAACTCCTTTGCAAGAAGCTTTATTAGAAGAGTATGTATTTTTAAGTGAGGCTTTAATAAACGCTTTTTTAAAAACCTATGAAAATAAATATTTAGACTTAGCAAAAAAATTATCCTTTTTTGTAAATGAGAATTTCTATAAAGATAAAACTTGGTTTTATGACAAAGAAAAAAACTACAAAGCCTATTTTAGTGATAGACATTATAGTTCCCCAATTTCTATACATCTAAACAATCTATATTCAATAGCAAACCTAAACTATGATTTAAAACTTTTAGAGAGTACTAAAATAAAAATTCAAGAACAAAAACAAAAAATACTAAATGATATTTCAAGGGCACCAAATGCACTAAGACTATTTACAAAAATAAAACATCAAGATGTAATTCTAAAAACTAATAAAAATAATCTTTTAAAAAATAAAAAGCTTATTGAAACAATAAAATATCCTTACCTTTTAACTCAAGTAGAAAATACAAAAAACTATCTTGCCTGCGATGAAAGAACATGTTTTTACTATGATATTGATTTAAATAAAGTAATTGAATCAATTGATAAATTATAATTAAACTTCATTTAGCTAAAATATCTCTATGACAGATAAGGTATTTGAAAAATCAATAACAAAACAATTTGAGTTTGATGAAGAAGTAGCATCAGTATTTGACGATATGTTAAATCGTTCTGTTCCTTTTTACAAAGAGATGCAACGATTAACAATAAATTTTGCTCTAAACTATTTAGAAGACGATGATACTGTGTATGACTTAGGATGTTCTACAGCTTCGACGCTAATAGAACTATCAAAGCATACTTCTAAGAAGTTAAACTTAATAGGTATAGATAACTCTCCTGCAATGCTTGCAAGAGCAGCTAATAAGTGTAAAGCTTTTGGAGTAGATATTAAACTTCTAAATGAAGATTTACATACTATTGATTATCCAAATGCAAAACTAATCATCTCTAACTATACACTTCAATTTATAAGACCTCTTCAAAGAGAAAAACTAGTTAAAAAAATATATAAAAGCCTTGAACCTGGTGGTGTTTTTATTTTTAGTGAAAAAGTAATTTCATCTGATAAAGTTTTAGGAAAACAATACATTGATGAGTATTATGAATTTAAGAAGACTCAAGGCTATAGTGAATATGAGATTTCTCAAAAAAGAGAAGCGTTAGAAAATGTACTTATACCTTATACGGATGAAGAAAACAAAAAAATGATACTTGATGCAGGATTTGAACATTGTGAAACACTTTTCAAATGGGTGAATTTTGCTACATTTATTGCAATAAAAAAATAGATTTAAAAGGAAAAAAGATGATTGAAGTTGGACAAGTAGCACCAGACTTTTGTGCACCAAACCAAGATGATATTGAAATTTGTTCTAGAGACTTAAAAGGTAAATGGATTGTATTATACTTCTACCCAAGAGATTTAACTCCAGGTTGTACAAATGAAGCTTGTGACTTTACAGCTGCTGAACCTGAGTTTGATGACTTAGATGCAATTATCTTAGGAGTGAGTCCTGATGATAGTGCAAAACATAGAAAATTTATTGAAAAATATGACCTATCTATTACTTTATTAGCTGATACTGATAAAAAAATGTGTGAAGACTATGGAGTATGGCAACTTAAAAAATTCATGGGAAGAGAAAATATGGGTGTAGTAAGAAGTACATTTATTATTAACCCTGAAGGTAAGATTGCTGAAAAATGGGAAAAAGTAAATGTTAGAAAGAAAAAAACTGTAAAAGGTGAAAAGATTGAAGTTTTACACTCTGATGTAGTAAAACAAAGACTTCAAGAACTTCAACAAGCAAACTAAGGAAAACAATGAAACTATTATCTAAAACTTTAATTGCAGCAATATCTACTTTTGTCCTTGCGCAAGGGTTAAATGCACAAACTACAATTTGTTATAAAAAAGATTGGAAATCTCCTTCTACTATTGAAACAACTGAACTTGAAGGTGGAGAGTGTAAAGGTGAATTTTCATTTGCTCAAATGAAAAAAAATGGTTGGAAATTAAAAGATTTAAAAATTGAAAATGGAGAAAAAGGTTTAAACTATATTTATGTTTTAACGGATAAAGAGTTAATCTCAATTGATAATGCAAAATTCATGGAAAACAAATATACAAAACTAGAGTATAATCCAATTACAACAAAAATCTCTAATATTAATGGTGATACTGCATCTATAAATGTAGGAAATCTAAGAGTTGGTCAAAGTGCAATTATTGAGCATACTTATAAAAATGGTAAATCTCTTATTGTAGCAAATGCTTATGTTACAGCCTCAAATGCAAATAGTTCAACACTAAAAATTATTCCATTTTTAGATATTAAACAAAATGCAATCCCTACTTCTACTAGAAAACCTGTAAATGGAGATAAAGTAACTGTTAACTACTTATATGATTCTTCGATGATTATTGCTCCTTCACAAGATGCATTTTTAGCTACAAGAGAAAAGTACAAAGATAATGACTTTTTACATGCTGATATTTTTGCTGCAAAACTAAAAGTTCAAGGGGAACCATTACCTTCAAAAGAGACTATTCAAGAGTTTGCTGCAACTCAAAATATTGGAACTATTTTCTTCGTAATTGGAAGTACTACTTATATTGTAGATAGTAAAACTTTTGCTATTTTAGAAAAAGGTTCACTTTCATATAACTTTACACAAGATGAGAAAATGCCATTTTATACAAGAATTGAAAAGATTGAAAAAAATGCATTTGATTCTGTGTTAGATTATGAAAACTGGATAGGGTTCTTAAAAACTTTCTTAGGTGATGATGAAAGAACTGAAGAACAAATTTTATTAGAAGATGAACTTGAATCTGGTGCTTTACAAGTTAAAGGTGAGATTTATAACAACTATTACAAAACAATTTTAGGTTTAAAAGATGCAGCTAAATAAAGAACATATTGAATATTTTAAATCTATTGTAGGTGAAGAGAATGTTAAAGCTGACAAAGCACATTTAATCGCTTACTGTTATGATGCAACAAAAGAGAGATTTGAGCCAGATGCAGTTGTTTTCCCAAGGGATGAGCAAGATATCTCAAAAGTACTAAAATATTGTAATGACAATGAAATAGTAATTGTACCAAGGGGTGCAGGAAGTGGTTTCACAGGTGGTTCTTTACCAGCTAATGGTGGAATCATTCTTTCATTAGAAAGACATATGAATAAACTACTTGAAATTGATATGGAAAATATGGTTGGAGTTGTTCAACCAGGACTTATCAATATGGAGTTTCAAAAAGCTGTTGAAAAAGTAGGACTATTTTATCCACCAGATCCAGCAAGTGAAGAGTACTCTACTTTAGGTGGGAATGTATCTGAAAATGCAGGTGGAATGAGAGCTGCTAAATATGGAATTACAAAAGATTATGTAGTTGCATTAAGAGCTGTTTTACCAAATGGAGAGATAATTACTGCTGGTAAAAAAACAATCAAAGATGTTGCTGGATATAACACTGCTGGTATTTTAATTGCTAGTGAAGGAACTCTTGCTGTTATTACGGAGATTACTTTAAAACTAATTCCAAAACCAAAATTCAAGCAAACATATATGGGTGTTTTCCCTGATGTAAATAAAGCTATGAATGCAGTATTTAAATCACTTGCTGCTGGTGCAAATCCTGTTGCAATGGAATTTTTAGATGCCTTAGTAATTAAAGCATTAAAACAAAAATTTCCTCAAATTGAACTTCCTGAAAATGCAGGTGGAATCTTAGTTGGTGATGTTGATGGTTCAAGCCAAGCTGAAATTGATTCACAAATAGCTACACTTAAAGAAGCATTTGCAAAATATGGTTCAATTGATTTTATTGAAGCTACTGATGAAGCCCATGGAAATCAATTATGGTTTGCAAGAAGAAATGCAAGTCCAGCAACTATGATTTATGGAACTAAAAAGTTAAATGAAGATATTTCTGTTCCTCGTTCTAAACTTCCAGAAGCATTAGATTCAATCTATGCAATTGGTGAAAAGTATGGTTTTAATGTTCCTTGTTTTGGACATGCAGGTGATGGAAATATTCACGTAAATGTAATGGTTAAAGATAAAACAAATGAAAAAGAGATGGAAGATGGACACAAAGCCATTGAAGAGATTTTCCAACTTGTTGTTGATATGGGTGGTACTTTATCAGGTGAACATGGAATTGGTTTATCTAAAGCACCATTTATGAACATTGCTTTTAATGATGCAGAAATAGAACTATTTAAAAGTATCAAAAGAGCATTTGACCCTAAAAATATTTTAAATCCTTTTAAAATGGGGCTTATCTAAAAAAGAATAAAAATGGAAGAACCAGAAATTGTAAAGAGTCCAGTTAAGACCTTACTTAAAGCATTAGACTCATTTTTTAATGATGACACAACTTATTATGCAGCAAGTCTTAGCTTCTTTACAATCTTTTCTATTCTTCCAATAATAGCACTTCTTATTGCTATTATTTCAAGCTTAGATGTTGTACAAAACTATGCTGATATATTTATCAAATATACCTTTGATATTTTAAATCCTACTCACTCTGAAGACTTTATCAAAACTTTTAAAAACTATATCTCAAACTCAAATAAACTAGGTTGGCTAGGGATTTTATATATGTTGTTTGTATTTATTATGTTTTTTAAAGATTATGAATATATAGTAAATAAAATACATCATGCAAAAAGAAAACCTCTATTAGCTTCATTTTTCTTTTACCTGTTTTTCTTAGTTACTTTACCTTTAATGTTAGCTGCACTTAATATTGCCCTATCCTTTTATGATAATACAATTTTTAATTGGCTAATTACTTTTTCATTTGCTTGGTTAGTATTTTTTGGACTTTTTAAACTTAGTGTAAATAGATTTGTTCATACAAGAGCAGCTGCTATTTCATCACTATTTACTTTAGTAGTACTTTCTATTACTAAAAACCTTTTTATCTATTATGTTGTTTATAATAAAACATATACAACGATTTATGGTTCTTTAGCTATTTTACTATTTTCATTTTTCTGGATTTATATATCTTGGGTGATTTATTTATATGGAATAAAAATGTGTCATAAACTAAATATACAGCAACTTAGCAAAGGGATAAAGAAAGATTAATCTTCACACCTATTTTCATAAGTTAAAGCTTCTTCTTTTTCTAAGTATTCACACTTCTGTTTTGATAATGTTGAGTTAGAGACTTTTGCATTCCAAAAAATAGCTCCATCAATTTTTAAATCTGCAAAATTAACAGAATCAAATATAGAATAAGCAGCCCCTGCATTTGAAAAATCTACATTATCAAAGCTTGTATCTAAAAACTTTGTTGCCCAAAGAGATAGGTTTTCACACTTAAGATTTTCAAGTGTTGCGTTTGAAAGGTTTGCACCTTTTAGAATTGTATTATCACATTGAACGTTGATTAGAATAGAAGCTTCAAGGTTTGAAGCTCTAAGATTTGTATTATTTAAGTTCGCGTTTTCTAATGTTGTACCCCAAAGATTTGATTTAAGTAAATTTGAGTTTTGAAAGTTTACACCTGTTAGATTTGCACCTACAAGATTTGAATTTTGCAAATCCTTATTACTAAGGTTTGCCATTGATAAGTCACACTCTTCACAAGATTTTGTTGATAAATACTTCTCTAAATCTTCTTGATTATATGAATACAAACTGGAGATAAGCAAAATAATTAAAATAAAATATTTCATAAAGTATCCTTTATTTATCTACTTTTTTTAATACTGATAAAAACTCTTTTTCTCTCATACCACCTAAACTTTTATCAAGTAAAGTCATAGTTCGAGCATCTACAAAAAAGAAACTAGGTATTCCAATAAATTTAAAAGGAAGCTCTTTTTTATTTTCATTTATATCCATCACCACAGATACAAAATTTTTATTTGCATAAGAATTAACTTCCTTATCTTTAAAAACCTTTTTCTTCATGTAATTACACTCAGGACAAGTAGGAGTTGAATACATAATCATTAATGGTCTATTCTTTTTAATAGCTTCTTCTTTTGCTTCTTTTAAAGAACTTTCAAAGTTAATACTAGAAGAAAAAGCAAATGTAACAAAAAACAATAATAAAGATAATATTTTCATAATAGTCTCCTTTGTAAAAATAGTATTAGATTCTATCTTAAACTCGTCATAAACAGAATAATTACTTAATATAGCATTTAATATATTTTCCCTTTATTTTATTTTTACAAAGTCCTTCATAAGCCCTATCAATATACTCTTTTTTAATTGCAACATATGAAACAAATTCTAAAATATCAATTTTTCCTATTGCATCTTTTGGTAAACCAATTCCAGCAGTTAATGCTCCTAAAATATCCCCTGCTCTAACTTTGTGTTTTTTTCCACCATTTATAAAAAGTGTTCTAAAATCACAGTCAATTTCATAATTGCAAGCTTCTATTTCTTCTTTTTTACCAAAAATTAAATCATCAAATCTCTCTTCTAACATATCTAATTTATATTTTGAGTCTTCATCATAAAATGATATTGCTAAACCTTTTTTTCCAGCTCTAGCAGTTCTCCCTATTCTATGAATATGAGTCTTTACATCTTTTGCTAAATCATAATTGATAACTAAATCAATATCATCAATATCTAAACCTCTTGATGCAACATCAGTTGCTACTAAAACAGGATAAGACTTGTTTGAAAACATAATAATAGTCTCATCCCTTTCTCTTTGGTCTAAATCAGAATGTAATGTTAAAACATCAATATCATTTTCGTAAAGAATGTCAGCTAACTCATCACATTTAACCTTTGTATTACAAAAAATCAATACACTTTTTGCTTCTCTAGATTCAATAAGAGAAGGAATTAATAAATCTTTTTCTCCCTCACTCGCTTCATAAAGAGTTTGATTAATAACTTGTTTTTCATGTACTGAATTATCTTCTATAAAAACAGGTTCATTTGTAATCAAACTTGCTAGTTTTTCAATATCCTCTTCATAAGTAGCTGAAAAAAGCATAGTTTGTCTATTCTTTGGAATTGCCTCAACTACTTTTATAATATCTTCATAAAAGCCCATATCAAGCATTTTGTCTGCTTCATCTAATACAAGCATTTCTAAATCACTTAAATCAATTTTTGTTTCAAAAATATGTTGAAGTATTCGTCCAGGAGTAGCAACTACAATATGAGCACCATGCCTTAATGAAGCTACCTGAGGCTTATAAGGAACTCCACCACATAAAGTTAAAACTTTTACATTATGAATATGCCTACTAACTTTTCTAATTTCTTGTGCAATTTGATTTGCTAATTCTCTTGTTGGAGCTAATACTAAAGACTGAATTGTAAACTTTCTTACTTTCAATTTTTTTACAATTGGAATAGAAAAAGAGACAGTTTTTCCAGAACCTGTTTTTGCTTGTGCAATTAAATCTTTTCCCTCTAAAGAAATAGGTAAAGACTTTTCCTGTATTTTGGTCATTTCTTTATAGTTTAAAGAGTGTAAGTTTTCTAAAAACTTTTCTGATAATTTTAGTTCATTAAATTTTTTGATGATAACCTCTTTTTAAATGCATTATAACGAAATTATTATAAATGTAATAAAATTATATTTTTGCTTTGTTACAATTTAAATTATATTAAAGTATAAATACTATAAGCTTTTTATAATTTTATAAAAATTATTTTTATATTATTTTACCTCAAAGGAGACAAAATGCTTTCAAAAATGTCTATCAAGCAAAAGCTCATTTTAATAATGTCAATACCACTTTGTATTGTAATATTATTAGCGGCAAAACTTGGGTACAACTCTTTTATGTACTACAATAATTTAAAAAGTTTAGATAATGTAATTGTCTTATCAACCAAAATTGGTGCATTAGTGCATGAAACTCAAAAAGAAAGAGGAATGACTGCTGGTTACTTAGGAAGTAAAGGAAATAAATTTCACGATAAATTACCAAATCAAAGAGATCTTACAAATAATAGACTTTCTGAAATGAAAAGCTTCTTATCTTCCTTTGATGCTTCTACATATGGAAAAGAGTTTAATAACAATCTAGAAAAGAGTTTAGATATGTTAACAAACCTTTCAAATATTAGATCAAATGTTACAGGACTAAATATCCAAACTTCTAAAGCAATTGGATACTATACAGGAGTTAATACTTCTTTATTAAATACTATTAGTAGTATTTCAAAACTTTCTACAAATGCAAAAGTTTCGCAAGATATCATTGCATACTTAAACTTCTTATTATCAAAAGAGAGAGCCGGAATTGAAAGAGCAGTAGGTACAAATACTTTTGCTAGAGATAACTTCGGTGAAGGAATGAAAGCAAAATTCTATACTCTTATTGCAGCTCAAAATGCCTATATGGATGCCTTCTTAAAAGTATCTGATGATTCATCAAAAGAGTTTTATAACAATACTGTAAAAGGTAAACCAGTTGAAGAAGTAAATAAAATGAGAGAGATTGCTTTATTCAAAGGTTTAGATTCAAACTTTGGAGTTGACTCTTCTTATTGGTTTAGTACAATTACAAATAAAATCAACCTTCTAAAAGAAGTAGAAAACTATCTTGCGAAGCACCTTATTTTGACAATTGATGAAGAGATGAGTAATGCTACTTTTGAAGTTATTCTTTTTGGTATTTTAAGTGCTATTGGTATTATTTTAACTCTGGTATTAGCAAGAACAATCGCCTTTACAATTCTTTTAGATGTTGACCAAGTTAGAAAAGGTTTAGATGACTTCTTTGCCTTCATTAACTACGAAAAAGAAGATATTCATTTAGAAGTTGTTGAATCAGATGATGAACTAGGAAAAATGTCTAAACTTATTAATGAAAATATTAATAAAACAAAAGCAAATATTCAAGCAGATAGAAACCTTATTTCAAATACTATTGAAGTTGCAAATAAGATTAACAAAGGTCATTTAGATACTAGAATTACAAGTGATTCTAATAACCCTGCATTAAGTGAACTTAAAAATATTATTAATGAAATGCTTCATACTCTAAATGAAAACTTTGAGAATATTATGAAAGTTCTTAACTCTTACTCTAAACTAGACTTTAGACCACAACTTGAAGAGAATGATTTAGAAGGTATTATTAAAGAGCTTGAAGATGATGTAAATATTTTAAGAAATGTAATTACTGAGACATTAATTGAAAACAAAAGAAGTGGTTTAATCTTAAGCCAAAATGCAAATACATTAACTAGAAACATGGATGAAATTGCCAATGCTGCAAATAGCCAAGCTGCTTCACTAGAAGAGACAGCTGCTGCACTTGAAGAGATTACTTCAAATATTAGAAGTAACTCAGAAACTACAGTAAAAATGGCAGAATATGGAGATAAAGTAAAACACTCTGTATTAACAGGTCAAGAATTAGCAAACAATACTGCGAAATCTATGGAAGATATAAATGAGCAAACAACTGCTATTAATGAAGCAATTACAGTAATTGACCAAATTGCATTCCAAACAAATATTCTATCTCTTAACGCAGCGGTTGAAGCAGCTACTGCTGGTGAAGCTGGAAAAGGTTTTGCAGTTGTTGCAGGAGAAGTTAGAAACTTAGCAAATAGATCAGCTGAAGCAGCAAAAGAGATTAAAGATTTAGTTGAAAATGCACAGTTAAAAACAAATGAAGGTAAGAAAATTGCTTCTAATATGATAAATGGTTATGAAGAGCTTAATGCTAATATTTCAAGTACTATTGATTTAATTGATGATGTTACAACTGCAAGTAAAGAACAATCAGCAGGTATGGTACAAATCAATGATGTTGTAAATAACCTAGATAAAATCACTCAAGAAAATGCACAAAATGCTTCACAAGCTGATACTATTGCACAAAAAACTTTAGAGATTTCAAATATGATTATTGACCATGCAGATGCAAAAGAGTTTGATGGAAAAGATGATATCAAAATCAGAAAAAGTACAACTGACCTTTCATACAATGGAAATGAAAAAAGAAGTATTGAAAAAACTATGAGAAAAGAGCACACTCATGTAAAACAAAGACAAGCTCCTATTAAACCTAAAAAAGAAGCTACGGTAATTAGTAGTACAAATGATGATAGTGACGAGTGGGAAAGCTTCTAAGCTTTCCTATCTCAAAAAAATTAAACCCTTTTGAAAAGGTAAGTTACAGCTATTAAAATAGCAGCAACAATTGCAATTCCTACATATTTAAACTCTTCTGTACTATTTAAAATATATTCACCAGCCGTATAACTTGCAAATCCAACGATACAAGCCCAAAGCATAGTAGCAACAGCATTAAATACAACAAACTTCATTGAAGAGTATTTTGTAAGTCCCATTGCTAAAGGAATTAAAGTCTTTATTCCATAAATATATTTTTGAAGAATTACAACAAAAGAACCATACTTTCTCATAAGAACATGAGCTAAAGCAACTTTTCTTCCATACTTCTTCATCATGTCTTTTGCATAAGATTTATTTTGTCTTGCAAGAGTAAATAAAAATTGGTCACCTAAAAAGTTTGAGATACCAGCTACTAATATTGCAATATAAATATTTAAATCACCTGCGTAAGATAATACACCTGCAATAACTAGTCCTACAAATCCCCCACCAAATGAGTATGCAAAAAGAGCAATATATCCCCATTCCCTAATAAATTCTTCCACTTAAAAGCCTTAATAAATATTTAGATAAAGGTAAGATTTTTTGCCTTTACTATTTGGACGTGATTTTAACTAAAGTATCATAAATTAAGGGTTATTATACATCGTGTATAATCAATACTATATTTATCACAATTTTAACAACTTTTCTTACTATTTTGACTTTTATTAAAGAGTTTATCTTATATACTTAATAATCAAAATCAAGAAGGCCAAATGTCCATATACAATAGTTTATGCAAATATTTTTATAAAAATAATATTAAGACAACTTTTTTAATTGATATTTTATATATGAAAGATATCAATGCTGTCTATGGATTTGATAATGGCGACTACATAATAAAGCAATTAAAAAAACTTTTAACTTCAAATATTAAAGATGAGATTCTTTTTAATCTGGAAAGAAGTCTTAATATTACAGTTGAAAATACCCATGTTGATGTTTTTAATTTAATAATTTATAATGACCTATCAAAAGTAGAAATTATTGAAATTAAAAATATTATATTTAATACAATTATCTCTCATCAGTTTTCACTTTTAAACTCTGATCTTACTATTGATATTGATATAACAATTGGTTGCTCTAAAGGAAAAGATAAAGAACTATTAATTTATGCAGAAAAAGCTTTACATAATGCAAAAATGAACTACATAAATTTTATGTATTATGATGCTAATCTTTATAAGAATCATTTTGAGAATAGAGAGCTTCTATCAATTCTTAGAAAAAATATTGAAGAGAAAACTGTTGAACCATTTTTTCAAGCAATACAAGATAATAATACAAAAGAGAATATTAAATACGAAGCATTAATGAGAATCTATGACCATGAAGGTGAAGTTCTAATGCCTGCTGTATTTATTAATAAATCGAGAAAATATAGGCTCTTTAATAAACTTATGGAAGTGATGATTCTAAAAGTAATTGAATATATTAAAAGATACAAAATTAATGTAAGTATAAATTTAGACTACAATGATATTCTAAACCCTTCTATGAAAGAGTTAATTATTGAAAATATTAAAAATAATGACATTGGTAAATACTTAACAATTGAAATCTTAGAAAGCAAAAAAATATCAAACTACTATTTAGTAAATGAGTTTATTAGAGACTTAAAAAACTATAATGTTTCTATTGCCATTGATGACTTTGGAAGTGGTTTTTCGAACTATGAACATATATTAAATATCAATACTGATTACATTAAACTTGATGGAAGTTTAGTTAAAAAACTTGATGAAGATGTTTATTATAATCTTGTAAAAAGTATTGTTCTGTTTGCTAAAGAGCAAAACATAAAAGTAGTAGCAGAGTTTGTAAGTGATTTAAAAATTCTAAGATATGTAAAATCACTTAACATTGATTATTCACAGGGGTATTATATAGCAAAACCAATGCCTATTAAAGAAATGATGGAAGATATGTAATGAAAGAAAAATTAAAAGAGATTACTGACTTAACAATTAATGAACTACTTGAAGAAGAAGTAATTCTTCCTTCTGTATACTTTGAGTGTTTTGATAAACATGCAAAATTTTCAGAAATTGAATTAAATGACGAAAGCTTTGAAAAAGAAGTTGATGAACTTCTTCTAAATGAAATTACTAGTATCAATAACTATGTAAAAAATGCAACAAAAAATATTGATAGCGCAGCAGCATTAACTTTAGATGCACAAAAAGCAATTGAAGAGAACAATTCATCAGCTTTAAAGAAACTATATTCACAAATAAAAGAGCTTCAAGAAGAACTTCAAGATATGACAGAGAATATCTATAAAGACTATTTAACCAGTGCTTATAACAAAAAGTGGCTTTATCACAAGTATTTAGCTGCTAATTCTAAAATAAAAGAAGATGCTATTATCATTCTTATTGATGTAAAAGATTTTGAATATATAAAGAAAACATACAATAAACTTATCTCAAATAACTTATTAATCTTTATCTATGAGTTTATAAATAAAGAGTTTAAAAAAGAAGATATTGATTTTGAGATTTGTAGATATTTAAGTAGTAAATTTATTATTTCAGTTAAAAACAATAATTTTAGTAGTATTTCAAACTTAATTAAAAACACTTCATCTGTTCTATTTGGAACAACACTAAAAAGTAATTCAGGGGTTATGATTAAGCCAAACTATAAGTACTCAACACTTGCAGTTAAAAAAGATGATTCTTTCCATGAAGTACTTAATTCACTTATGAAAAACCAAGAAGCTTAAAAAGAGAAAGCCTCTAAAAAGTCTAGAACTTTTTCTCTTGCTTCTTTAACTTCAATTTTTTCAAATCTTATTTTACTTCCAGGTTTCATTTGAGCTAATTTAAAACAATCTATATTTAAAACTGTTCCTATCTTTGGATATCCACCTATTGTTTGTCTCTCTTTTAAAAGAACTATTGGTTTACCATCTTTAGGGATTTGAATACTTCCAAAAGCGATAGCTTCTGAAACTAAATTTGAAATAGTACACTCAATAGGCTCTCCATCAAGTTTACAAGCCATAGAGTTAAAATCAGGGGTAATAGTATAAACACTTGAGAAGAACTTTTCTACTTGCTCTTTTTCAAAGTCATCACATTGGTAAGAAAGAAGTACTCTTAAAGTTAACTCTTTTTCATATTTAGGAATAAAAGCTTCTTTCCATCTTCTTTTTACAAAAGATGAATTTTCTTCAAAAGCTAATATATCATTATTTTTAAGTTTACTTCCATCAAGACCACCAAAGCCTTCTTTCATAGATGTAGCATTACTTCCAAACTCTTTTTCAATATTAAAGCCATTTTTTACACCTAAGTAAACTCTTTGACCTTCATGAAATTTACCTATTTTTAGCTCATCCCCTACTCTTACTTTATGAGTTTCCCAACAGTTTTTTAAAATACCATTGATATAAAAATCACATTTAGCTCCAGTAATTGCAATAGTTGTACTCTGATGTGCTTTTATTACTACACCAGCAAAAAGGATTTCAAGAAGATTTGTTTCAAGGTTATTATCTAAAAGTTTATTACAAGCATTGGCAGAATACTCATCCATAAACCCTGAATTTGTAACACCAAGATGCATGAAAGAGAATCTTCCTTTATCTTGAATAGTTGTATAAATTCCAGCTTTTACTAACTCAAAGCCTCTCATAGAGTTCCACCTTGTTTTAAAAATTCTTCTTTTGTAATGGGATTAAATTTTATTTTTGTATTAATATCTATTTGCGATAACTGTTCTAAATTTTTATCGAAAAACTCAAAAGCAGTTTTTCCAATAATATTCCAACCACCTGGGCTATCTTTTGGATAAACAGCAGTTTGAGTATCAGCAAGGGAAACACTTCCCTTTGGGATTTTCTTTCTTGGAGTTTCTAATCTTTTAGTTGCAATTTTCTCATCAACTACACCCAAATATGCAAAACCAGGTAAAAAACCAATTGTATAAACATCATAAACTTTAGAAGAGTGCAGACTTATTACCTCTTCACAAGTTATATTGTTTATTGTAGCAACCCTCTGTAAGTCTAAACCTACATCTTCACCATAATATACATCAATTTCTACAAGTTTTGAGTTTGATTCTTCATCTACTTTTATATTTTTTAGCTCTTCTTCTAAATATGATTTAATTGTTTCAAAATCATATTTTAATAATTGGTATGAAATTAGAATTGAGCTATAAGACGGGATTATGTCAATAAAAGCTTCATTTTTTAAAGATTTTAAATGGGCATATGAAGCTTTTACTTTATTAGAGATCTCTTTTGAGATACTCTTATCAAAATAAATAATTACAGAATCAACAGAGGCTACTTTTATTTCCATCTAACTCACTACTTTTTGTAAAGCCTGTATAAAGGCAAGGGCATTTTCACCATCACCATGAACACATACAGTATCAGCTTTTAGAAATAGTCTTTGACCATTTACACTCTCTAAGAATCCTCTATCTTTTAGATTTTGAATTCTCTCTAATACTAATAATTCATCGTGAATTACGGCATTTGGTTTTATTCTTGAAACTAAACTTCCATCGTCATTATAGTTTCTGTCTGCAAATACTTCATAGATTAAATCTATTCCATACATTTTTGCAGTGTAAGCATAAGCTTCATTATTCGGGTTTGATAAAATCATTAACCTTACATTTTTATCATATGAAGAGATTGCACTTAAAATTGCTTTGAAAATATTTTCATCTCTCATCATATCATTATATAAAGCCCCATGTGGTTTTACATAAGATACAGTTGTTCCATGAGACTTACAAAAAGCACTTAAAGCACCTAATTGATATAAAACTTTTGATTTAATCTCTTCAAGTGTACATTGGATTGATCTTCTACCAAAACCAACAAGGTCTTGGTATGAAGGATGTGCACCAATAGTTACATTATGTCTTTTTGCAAGTTCAACTGAACGATTCATTGTTAAAGGATCACTTGAATGGAATCCACAAGCAAGATTTGCCATACTAATGTACGGCATAATCTCTTCATCTGCTCCCATCTTCCAAATACCAAAGCTCTCACCCATGTCACAATTTAATCGAATATTCATTTCATTACCTTCCATTTAGATAACCTTATTTTACCAAAAATATTATTTAATCATTTGGTCTGGTAAGAAGAACACTATTTCTGGGAATACAGTAATTAATACAACAGTAACAATCATAAGGATAAAGAATGGGAATGTTGCTTTTAAAATTGTTTGTATCTTTTCATTACTAATTCCTTGAATCACGAATAGTGAGAATCCAACTGGTGGCGTAATTTGTGCCATTTCAACCATGAATACTAAGAAAATACCAAACCATAGTGGATCAAATCCAGCTAAAATGATAATTGGTAAAACAATTGGTAAAGTCATAACTACAATAGAAATAGCTTCTAAAATCATTCCTAAAATAATATACATAACACCAATTAATAAAATCAGCATCATTGGAGAAAGTCCAAGACCTGCAATAAACTCACTCATAGCTCTTGCAATTCCTAAGAATCCAATTACTTGAGAAAGGAAAACAGCACCAGCAATAATAAACCCAATCATAACAGATGTTTTAACAGAATTTAAAAGTGCATTTTTTAGAATCTCTATTGAGATAGATTTAAAATAGAAAGCTAAGATTAAACTTCCTAATACCCCAAGAGCGGCAGCTTCAGTTGGAGTGGCAAATCCACCATAAATAGAACCTAAAACAAGTCCAATAAGTGAGAAAATTGGTGCTAAATCTTTAAATGAATTTAGTCTATCTTTAGTTGTAAATACTTCTTTTTCTTTTGGTAAAATGCTTGGATCAACTTTGGCTCTATACATGATATAAAAGGAATATAAAGACGCAAGTAAAAGACCAGGAATAAGTCCTGCAACAAATAACTTACCAATAGATACATCAGATAGTACACCATAAATAATCATAATTAATGATGGAGGAATTAAATATCCTAATGTACCAGAACCAGCTAAAGAACCCATAGCTAACATTTTAGAGTATCCTCTATTTTTTAACTCTTCTAGTGTAATCTTACCAACAGTGGCAGTTGTGGCAGCAGACGAACCAGAAACAGCAGCAAATAAAGAACATGCAGCAACATTAACATGAAGTAATCCACCTGGAATAAATGCAAGCCAAGGTTTTAAACCATTTAACAATCTTGTTGAAATAGATGATTTATATAAAATCTCACCCATTAAAATAAACATTGGTAAAGCTGCAAGGGACCAAGAGTTTAATGCATCATAAAGTGAAGATGCTAATAAATCTCCAATCTTGTCATAAACAGAAATCACAGGAGGTAAGTTGTGATCAAACAGTAACATACCAATAATACCTGTTAACATTAACGAAACACCAATCCATAATGATGATAATAAAAATACAAACATTACGGCAATTAAAATAACTGATAATACTAAAGGATCACTAATCATTTGTAAATCCTTTGAAAATAAATAATACTACAGCTAACATGAACATTGTAATTCCAATAGGCATTGCAAGTTGTGTTAAATATAGTGGTGTTTCAGAAACATTTTCTGATAACATCTCTAATTCATATGAATCATAAGTAAATAGAATTGTTCTATAAAGAGCAAAAGCTAATACAGCTAATGTAATAACTGCTGCAAGAATATCAATCTTGTTATTAGTCTTTTTTGATAACCTTGAAGTAATTATGTTAATTCTTATATGCGAATCACTTGAAAAAGTATATGCTAATCCAAAGAATATAGATGCTAAATAAAAATATCCACTATACTCATCTGCAATCATTGTAGACATATCAAAAAATGCTCTAATAAAGATTTCAATAAGAATCAAAGAAACCAATGCTACTAAGATAAATGCTGACAGATAAGCTCCCATTTTGGTAAGCTTATCTATAAAGTTAGAAATAAAATTCATAAGTTCTAACTACTTTCTATATTCTTCAAAAATTGCTTTAATTTGAGAATTTGCACCATCTAAATAGTCTTCTAATAACTCATTAGCAATTTTGTCTAATTGAGCTTTTAATTCAGGTGTTGCTTCACTTACAGTCATTCCATTCTTAGTAAGCATCTCTAAAGCAACTCTATCTTCTTCTTTTGCAGCTTCCCATTGAGCTTTTTCAATCTCTTTTGCTGCTTTTAACATAGCATCTTGTTGTGCTTTATCTAAAGAGTTCCAGTAATCTAAGTTTATTGAAACTGCTTGTAAAGGATATGCATAGTTAATTTTTGTATAGTTTGATAATACTTCCCAGAATTTACCATCTTTTCCAGATGCTGAAGAAGTAACTACAGAGTCTACTAGACCAGTTCTAAGTGAAGAATAAACTTCTCCCCAAGGTAATGCAACAGCATTTCCACCTGCTTTATTAATAAATGCAGCTGAGTTTTTGTCATAAGTTCTTGTTTTTACACCAGTAAAGTCAGATAATTTTGTAACTGCTTTTTTTGAATAAAAACCAGAAGCTGGCCATGTTACAGAGTAAAGAATCTTTTGATTCCATTTTTTTGCAGTTTTGTCATAAGCTGGTTTTGCAAGTTGATATAACTTGAATGCATCTTCATATGAGTTAGCAATAAATGGTAAAGCAGAGATTCCGAACACTTTTCCTCCACCAGAAGTAAAAGGAATGAACATATCAGTCATTGCAACTGTTCCATCTTTTACTGCTTTTAGTGGGTTCCCTTTGATAAGTGCAGATCCTGCATGTACTGTAATGTCTACAGAACCTTTAGAGTAATCTTTAACTAGTTCTGCATACTTTACAGCACCGATTGTATGGAAGTTATTTGCACCATATTTGGCATTTAAATCCATCTTGATATTACCTGCTAATGCAACACTTGCAAGAGCAGCTAAAAGTAAACTTTTCTTAAACATTTAAGACTCCTTTTTTAGTTTATGAAATTCATCATAAAACAATCAAGTGAGTTTCAAGTGAGTTTTTATTAAAAATTAATTAATTTATAGCCCTCTTGTGGCTTATTTGTAATAATCTCTACAGGAATACGTTTCCTAAACTCTTTAATAAATGTTTTTAAAGCAGTGATACTCATAGACTTATCTCGCCATAAATACTCTTCTATTAAATCATAAGATACTACTACATTTCTATTTCTGTGAAGTAAAAGCAAGAATTCTTTATCTCTTTTTCGTAAAGTTACTACCTCATCTTTATAATATAGTTCCCTTTGTTGCATATCAAAAAACAAATCTTTATGAAACTGTATTTTCTCTTTTAATCTTTTTCCAAAGGCTTTTACAATACCA
Organism: Arcobacter sp. CECT 8989; assembly: GCF_004116715.1. NCBI lineage: Bacteria > Pseudomonadati > Campylobacterota > Epsilonproteobacteria > Campylobacterales > Arcobacteraceae > Arcobacter > Arcobacter sp. CECT 8989. The sequence continues at coordinate 321,274 of NZ_PDKE01000001.1, forward strand.
GTTAATAAAGAATCAGAGTTTATGGGTTTTAAAATATATTGATTTACATTTAGGTTTATTAGTTCTAAAAGATACTCTTCATTTGAGTAAGCTGTTACCATGATTACTAAAGTATCACTATCTTTTTTTCTAATATCTTCAACAAGTGAGATACCACTTTTACAAGGCATTTCAATATCTGTGATGATTAAATCAGGTTTGTACTCATTATATAAATAGTATCCATCTTCACCATTTTTGGCTTCATATACACCACCAAAGTAGTATTTTAAAGTGTTTACTAATCTTTTTCTAATACCGTCTTCATCTTCAACACAAAGTACAGTATAGTCTTGAAGTTGTTTTATTATACTCTCATCCATACTCAAACCTCTTCTATAGGAAGTACAATTAAAAAGTTTGCACCTTTTTTCTTGTTATCCACAGTGATTTCTCCATTCATATTTTTTTCAATAATCATTTTTGCCATATAAAGACCAAGTCCTGTTCCTTTTGAAGAACTTTTGGTAGTAAAGTATGGCTCAAAAATTAAATCAAGATAATCCTCTTCTACTCCACCTGCATTATCTTTTACTTTGATAATAACATTATTATCTTTTTTTGTAACTATAAGCTTAATTGTAGGATTTGCTATTTGTCTTTGAGTTAAAGCATCTTTTGCATTTGATAAAAGATTTAGAATAACTTGTGCAAACTCCCTTTCATAACCGTGAATTAAAGGATTATGTTTTATTTTCTTTTCCACTTGGATATTAAAGTTTTTTAGTGAAGCATCAACTAAAGTTAAAGCCTCATTACAAGCATCTTCAATATAGAAATCAACTTTTAATTTATCAGGTTTAAAGAAGTTTCTAAAGTCTTCAATTGTATTTGACATAAACTCTATTTGTTTATTTGACTCTTTTACTGTCTCTTCAATCATTGAAGAATCTACTTTATTAAACTTATTTGCTGTTTCAAGTTCCATCAATATCCCAGAAACTTCACTTAAAGGTTGTCTCCATTGGTGAGCAATCATTGAAAGCATTGCTCCCATTCTTGCAAGTCTTGATTGATGAAGCATTGCTCTATCTTTTTTCTTTACTTCCTTAATAGCCTTTTGAACTTTTAATTCTAAGTTTCTATTTAAATCTTCTAGTAATAACTCTTTTCTTTTTACATTTTCTTGGTAAGCATTAAAAACTTGTGTAATCTTTTTTGACATGATAAAAGATAAAACACCAATTATCAAAATAGCTAAAAATGAAACTGTAACTACAAGTCTAATGTGCTTATCAATTTTCTTTTCTAAAAGTTTTTTATTTGCATTTATTGAGTCTTGAATATCATCAATATAAAGCCCTGCTCCAATTACCCAATTGTATTTTTCAAAAAGCCTAAAGAAACCAAGTTTCTTTGAGAAGTTAACTTCTTGTGGTTTTTGCCAATAATACTCAATAAAAACACCTTCTGGGTTTTTGATTGTCTCATCAATAAACCTCTTTGTAATAAGCCCACCTTTTGCATCTTTTAAATCAATATCAAAAGTATCTATACTATCTGGTCTAAAAGGATGTCCTCTTAAATAGTAGTTTGTATCATGTATCCATAAATATCCATGTTTCCCATATCTAATAGTTTCTAAGTACTCTAAAATATCTTTTTTTAACTCTTCTTCACTTAGTAACTCATTGTTTTTAACTCTATGGTTTATGTAATTTATTGCGTAATCAATCTCTTTTTTTAAAATATTCTTTTGTTTTTGTAAATACTCTTTTTCAACAATTAAACTCTCTTCTTCAAAATAATTGTTCTGATTGTCAATAAAAAAATAGATTGTAAAAAAAGCAATTAATATTGCTGTAATTATAGGTGTAAAAATAATAAGTTTGGGTATATTTTTTTCGTCAAACAATAATTTCTCCTTATTAAAATGTCATTTTATCCAAAATTAGTGAGATAAAAGTGAGTATTAAATCTAAAATTATATAAAACTCTATAGTTTTCTAAAAGATTACAAGGTTTATAATGAAAATATAAATATAATCATAGCTTTGATTTAAAGGAGTTAATCATGGAAAAAAACAATGTAATATATAGTCCAAGAATAAATGATGACTTCACAAATGGTAGAGAACTTTTAAAAGGTTTAAAAAACAACGTTACTATTTTTGGAAGTGCAAGAACAAAACAAACAAATGTATATGCAATGCAAGCACAAAAGTTAGCATATATCTTAGCTAAAGAAGGTATCAATATTATCACAGGTGGTGGTGATGGAATTATGCAAGCTGCAAATAGAGGTGCATTTAAATCTTCAAATGGAGAATCAATAGGATTAAGTATTGACCTTCCTTTTGAACAATCAGTTAATCCATACACAAATAAACACTTAACATTTAACTATTTCTTTTCTAGAAAATATATGTTAGTAAAATACTCAAAAGCTTGTGTTATTTTCCCTGGTGGGTTTGGGACATTAGATGAACTATTTGAAGTAGTAACTTTAACTCAAACTGGAAAAATGAGAGATGGGTTTAGAGTTTATCTTGTAGGAAGTGAATTCTGGAGTGGATTAATGAAATTTATTGAAACTACTTTAATAGATGAAAAAATGATTGACCCAGGTGACTTAGATATTATCAAAGTAATTGATGATATCAATGAAGTAAAAGAAGAAATTGTAAAAATTTAATAAAAAAGTAAAATACCTAAATATCTACATTTTTTACTTTTATACTTTTATAATCTAAAAAAAAGGATTATAAATGAAAAAAAGATTACTTTTTTCTCTTATGGTTTGTTCACTATATGCTAGTGAGCAAACTAATTATATTGAATTAGGCTTTGGACAATTAAAAGAAAAAGACAACTTCTCTGTTGAGAGTGACAAGTCTATCTCTTCTTTAGGAAAAGCTGACTCAGAGACACTTTACTTCCCTTATGTAGGATTTAATTTTAACTACAATTTAAATGAAACTTCTTCTATTTATGTAAATAGTCAATTAGGAGATTTCAGTTTAGGTTCTAATATAAAAACGCCTCACGGTTCATTTGATTTTGGATTTACTACAAACTTTTATGATGAAGCATGGGAGAATCCTTACTTAACAAATGAAAAAAGAGAAAAAACTAAAGTTAAAAAGAATGGAACTTATTTTACTTATGGAAAAAGCTTTTTTGCTTCACATGAATTTTCAATTACTCACAAGTATAAAGAAGTAGATTATGATAAAGATACTTTAACTAAAAAACTAAAAAGAGATGCAAAAGAACATACTATCTCAGTAGATAACAATTTTAGCTCAAATATAAAAAACCTACCTATAACTTATTTAACAAATGTTGCATATAAAATTTATGATGCTGATGGGAAAGCAAGTTCTTATAAAAAAGCATCTTTTGCTATAGGTGCAAACTTACAAATAAACAAAAGATTTGACTTAACACTACTAAATAGCTTTGCAAGAAAAGATTATGAAGAACACAATAGTTTTGTTGATAAAAAAGTTAGTAGTGATATTTATGGTTTTATGAGTACATTTAAATGGAATGAACCATTTAACTATAAAAACACTTATCTTAGCTTTCAAAATGGCTATATAAAAGAAGAAGCAAATGCAAACTTCTTTGATAAAGAAAAGAAATTTGCGCTTGTAAGTATTGGATACAAATTTTAAATATATAAAGGGTCAAAGTTTTATTATAAACTTTGCACCTTCTTTTATATTTTCAACCAATAACTGACCTTTCATACTGTTTTCAATTATAGTTTTTGAAATATATAAACCAATACCTAAGCCTTTTTCTTTTGTAGTTAAATATGGTTCAAAGACTTTATTTATATCTTTAAACTTTATTCCTTCTGCATTGTCAATAATCTCTATAAAAACATTTTTTCTATCTTTTCTTAGAACTATATCTATTTTAGGCTCTTTTATCTGTTTTTTAATAAACTCATCCTTTGAGTTATTGAGAATATTAAACAATACTTGTACTAACTCACCTTTATAAGAGTTTATAAAAACATCTTCCTTTGAATCTATTTTAACTTCTATATTATTTAGTTTTAAACTAGCAGTTAAAAGATTTAATGTTTCGTCCACTACCTCTTTTAAAGAGAAAGACTCTTTTTCTTTTGATACTTTAAAAAAGTTAGAAAAGTCTTCAATAGTATTTGACATAAAAGTTAACTGAGCCTTTGCTTCTTCTGATTTTCTTTTGAAATACTCATCTGTAAGTTTTTGTTTTTCATGGGCTGTTTTTAAATTCATTAAAACATATGAAATATGAGTTAAAGGTTGTCTCCATTGGTGAGCAATATTAGCAAGCATTTCACCCATTGAAGCTAACTTACTTTGACTAATAGCTATTTGTTGATTTTTCTCTTTTTCAATTCTTGCTTGTCTCATTTTATATGCTAAAGCTAAAGAAAAAATCAAAGCCTCTAAAGCAATACCAATATGTAATAAATAGACTTCATTGTATTCAGAAAAACTATTCTCTGAAATAAAAATAAAAACAAAAAGAGTTACCCATCCTGCAATATAAAAAAGTGCTGGTTTATAACCTTTTATTAAAACTACAAAAGCAGAAATTAATAAAGCTAAAATGATTACATATGAAGGTACATAATCATAAAGAAAAGACCTTTCAATAATAAACATTAAAGCTAAATCAAGGAAATTCAGAACTAATAAAAACTTTAGAATATTGTGTATTAAAGGAGAGTTTCTTTTTGTATCTAAAAACTCCATATTAAATAAAATAGAAACAACATATATTGTAGTTATCAAAAAAATCAATACTGCTTCAACTGACTCAAAATAATCAAATGCACTTGTTGGTCTTGCAACTACAAGTAACAACATCAAAGTTGAAAGCTGTAAAAGAGAATAGTATAAAAAAGATTTCTCTTTATTATATAAAAAGAAAACAAAGTTATATAAAAAGGCACATAACATTATTCCATAAACTAAACCAAAAAAGAGTTTTTCATCACTTAGTACATATTTATACTCAAACTCATTGTGGATATTTATATTAAAATTAGGAATATTTCCTTTAAAATCAAAGTGAAGGATCAAATCCTTTTTTATATCTTTATGAAGTCTTATTATCTTTTTATTGTCTTTAATAGTAAAAGGTACATTTGTTTCTAAAAAGAACTCATCTTTAACCTTTAATGCTAAATAATAGTCTGTTTCTAACTGTTCTTCATCTATATCAATTTTGATAAATAAAGAGTTTTTAAACTCTTTTGCAAAACTATAGTTTGTAAAGCTTTTTAGGTTTTTATAGTTTTTTCCATCTGAAGAAACAAATAGATTATTCATTATTGAATCTTTATTTACTTCAGCAAAAAGATTAAGACCCAAAGCTACTAAAAGTAAAATTACTTTGATACTACTCTTGAACATTTACTTGGTAACCTATTCCGGAGATATTTTTTATTGCTCTTTTTGAAATCTTTTTTCTAAGATCTCTTACAACTGAACGTATTGCATCTTCACTCATATTTCCATTCCAAACATAAGTATTTAGTTCATCATAACTTGTAGTTCTTTTTTGATTTTTTATTAGAAGTTCAAGAAAAAGCAACTCTTTCTTAGTCAAGATAATTTGTTCTTTTCCTTTAAAAAGAGTCTTATTCAAATAATCAAATGCAAAATCATCTTCTAGGGTAAAAATACTCTTTTTATCACTTATTTCACTTACACAAGTTTTTAAAACTGGTAAAAGTTTATCTTCTGTTACAGGTTTTATAAGGTATTTTACTAATCCTAACTCAACTGCTTCAAGTAAATATGATGTATCCAAAAATGCTGTAGCAATAACTATTTTAGTTGATTTATCTGTTGCTCTTATTTTTCTAACCATTTCTAAGCCAGAAACTAATGGCATTTTTATATCTGAAATTATAATATCTGGTTTTACTTCTTTATAGATATTAAAACCTTCTAAACCATCTTTTGCCTCATATACATTATCACAATGAAACTCTAAATATTCAACAGCATTGGCTCTAATTGGTTCTTCATCATCAATATATACAATCTTTAAATTTTTTAACTCTTCCATATTCTCTCTTTCTAAAAAAATAATTATATTAAAAAAAAATGTGGAAATTCTGAGTTTTCCCCTTTTTTTCACATTTCTTGATTTTATGATAGTTCTTATTGATTCAAGTCATAGAATAAGCTAATCATTATAGTTATACTTCATTTTTTTGAAGGTAACTATGATTTATGAAAAAGTTTTTTAAAAGATTTAAAAAAATAAATACAGAAAAAATAGAGTTTGAAAATCTTATTTGGTCTTGGATAGGTTCATTTATAGGAATTATTGCTATTGCATTTATTCACTTTAGCTTTTTAAATGATACTGACCTCTCTTTAGTTATTGGTTCATTTGGAGCAAGTGCTGTTTTAATCTATGGTGCAATTCACTCTCCTTTAGCTCAACCAAGAAACCTTGTAGGTGGACATATTTTAAGTGCAATTATTGGAGTTACTAGTTTTAAACTTTTAGGTGATTACTTATGGTTGTGTTCAGCCCTAGCAGTGGCTAGTTCTATTTTAGTGATGCAAGTAACATTAACTTTACATCCTCCAGGAGGAGCAACTGCTTTGATTGCAGTTATAGGAAGTGAGCAGATTCACAACCTAGGTTTTTTATATGTTTTAATTCCTGTTGCAACAGGTGCTTTTATAATGCTTTTTATTGCATTGATTATAAATAATATCCCTAAAAAAAGATATTATCCAAACTCAAGGAATAAAAATACCTAGTATTGATACATATGATATTTTTTATTCTCTTTTGCTTTTTGTTTCTCTAATTTTTCATAAGCAAGAATTGCTTCTTGTCTTAAGCTTTCATCAACTTGTTTTGTTTGAAGCTCTTTTAAAATAACTTCTAAAACTAAGATATAAACGATTGAGTTAAGTTTTTTAGACTCTTCATTTCTCATTTGAAAATCTAAATCAATAGCATAAATTGCTTCTTGGAAAGTGAAAAAAAGTCTTTGTGAAATATCTTCTAATCTTAAGGTATAACCTAAAATAAGTAAAAAGTTTTCTCTAAACTCTTCATCTAGTTTTTCATCTTTAATTTTTTGTGCAAAATCAAAGATTGTATTTGCATACTCTTTTTCTAAAGTATTTGATTCTACAACTTTTGTTTTAAAGCTATAGAAAAATTGCGAAATCTCTTCTATCATTTTATCCCACTAATTTTAATTTGTAGCATTTTAGCATATAATATTAAAAACTATAGGAAGAAACAAATGAACAAAAAAATAATTCTTTCATCTTTAGTACTATGCAGTACTTTATCTTTTGCTTTTGATTTAAATAGCTTCACAAAAGAGATTGTAAATGACATAACTAAAACAGAAACAAAACAAGACCAAACAGTTGCAAGTTCTTTATCTCAAGATACTGTATCAAAGGGTTTAAAAGAAGCCTTAAAAGTTGGTGTAAACTATGCTACAAAAACTTTAGGAGCACAAAATGGTTATTTAAATAATGCCGATGTTAAAATCCCACTACCTGAAAATCTTCAAAAAGCAGAAACACTTATAAGAAGTGCAGGAGGAGATAAAATTGCAGATGACTTAATCAAGTCTATGAACAATGCAGCAACAAATGCAGCACCTGAAACGGCAAAGATTTTTATAGATGCAATTGAAAAAATGAACCTAGAAGATGCTAAGAAAATTTTAGCAGGAGATGAACACTCAGCAACAAACTATTTTAAAGAAAATACAAATGAAGCATTAAAAAAGTTAATCAAACCAATAGTAAATAAAACTATGCAAGAAAATAGTGTTTCAAAATACTACGATACTTTTAATACTTATTATAAACAGTATGGGAAAGAGTATGTAGAAAATAGCTCTGTAATGAACTTAGCTAAAAACTTTGGAGTAGATGAGTATATTCCAAGTTCTAGTGATGAAAGTTTAGATGATTATGTTACTAATAAAGCTATTAATGGTTTATTTAAAATGATTTCTGAAAAAGAGGCTTCTATTAGAGAAAACCCTGTTGAGCAAACAACTTCAATACTTAAAAAAGTATTTGGAAACTAAAACTTATAAGCTCTTTTAGAGCTTATAGGTCTAATCTTTCATATCTAAAATAGTTTTCAAAGATATTCTTTCTAACTAAACTTTTATTGTAATTTCCTGCAAATCTTTTTTTATCAAGATATTTTGAAATATATTCTGGTTTTAGTTCTTTTAAAAGCTTTGTGTAAAACCTTCCTTCATAATCCACTAAAAACATATTTGTATTTGAATAATAAGAGTAAATAACACTTAGATAGCTCTTATTATTTATTTTGTATGTTTTAAAAGTATAGTTATTTATATCGATACTCTCAACAATTTCTATAGAATTTAACTTCAATTCATAATTTAAACTTGTTTCAAAAAAACCACTTGCTAAACCTGTCCAAAAACAATTACTGTCTAAATCAATATACTCAAAAAATAGTTTTCCATAGCTACTGTTTTTTTCTTCTATTGTATAGGAATTCATAACGCAAGGTGTTGATAAATAGTGTCTTTGTTTTGGATTATCAAACTTTAACGTTGATACAAGATTATTATTAGAATAAAAAGATAACTCTTTAGTCTTTGAAGTATAGTTATTCAAACTTGTAGTACTACAAGCTACAAAAAACAAAGCTATAAAACAAAGAATTATTACTTTAATGACTTGCATTAAAAAAGCCTTGAATACAATTCTCTTTTACAAGAGAGATATTAAAGTTCACATGTCCTTTTTCTTTTTCATCAAAACTATATGTATACTCTTTCTCAAACTCTGACAATAGCTTTTTATATAAGTTTCCTTTCATATCAACAATAAAAACATCAGTATTTGCAGCCCAAATATAAATTATGTGCAATACAAAAGCATCATCTACTTTTTTTACCTTAAAAGTATAGTTTGAAATATCCTTTGACTCTAAAGTTTCAAACTCTTTTATTTGAAGTTTCTGTTTAAAAAAATCTTCATACATACTTAGAGCTTGTCCGTTCCAAGTTGTATTTGTATCAGTTTTTACATACTCTAAAAATATTTCGTCGTTATTTATTGTATAGGCATCAACTACAAAAGGGTCATGTCTAGTCTTCATATCATAAACATCTAAGTCATGGTAAACATACTCTTCTGAGTCCGTTTTAAAGGCTATTTGATTGTTTTCAAACTTATAAATCGGCATTGAGGCATTAGCGATTGCACTAATTATTTTCTGAAAGATTCCCATATATAAAACCTAATTATTTTTTTATTACTACTTTATCATAAATACCCCGCTTTTTCAAGACATTATGTAATATTTTAATTAATTTGATATAATCCAAAAAAACTAGAAAGGAACATATGCCAACTATTTTTAGTAAAAAAGAACTTCTAAATACTTTTTACCTAATATTGGGTACTCTTTTTATTTCATTATCTGTTGTACTGTTTTTTACACCACATAACTTTACAACTGGTGGAACACCTGGTGCTGCTATTTTATTACACAAACTAACTGGATTTTCTATTGGTACTATGGTTATTGCTATAAATATTCCTTTGCTTATTTGGGGAATGAAATACTTTGGAAAGATGTTTGCAATAAGAACCATTATAACCGTTGCACTTATCTCTATTTTTATAGACTTTTTTTCTTACTCTTTAAACTTTGATTTACTTATTTCAAATATTTTAGTTGCTGCTATTTTTGGTGGAGCTGTTATTGGATTTGGGGTTGGGTTTATTATAAAAGGACATTCAAGTGCTGGTGGTTCAACTATTGTTGCAAAGATTATTGCATCAAATTCTCATATAAAACCTGCACAAGTTATATTAGTGATTGATGTACTTATTGTTGTTTCATCTATTTATGTATTTAAAGACTTTGAAAAAGCTGTATTAAGTATCATGAGTATCTATGTTACAGCAAAAGCAATTGATATTGTTTTAACAGGTACTTTAACAACAAAGGTTATTCATATTACAACTTCTAAACCTCAAGAATTAGGGGAACAAATCACTCAAAAACTAAAGCATGAAGGTACTCTTATTCAAGGTGATGCTTTAAATAAGAAAGATGATAAAACTCTTATTTTTATGGTAATTGACGTTAAAAGATTAGGACAATTAAGACAAATCATTGAAGAAACAGACAAAGATGCTTTCATGATTGTTATGGAAGCATCTGAGATGTTAGGAAGAGGTCACTAAAAACAGTTTTTGTTAAAAGTGTCCTTATCTTTTAAAACTTCAGCAGAAGAAACAATGTTCATGATAAATTCATCATGGACATTTCCAAACTTTTGGATTAATTCATCACAAACTTTTTTCATCTCTTTTTCATTTTGAAGTTCTGCTAAAACAGTTGCTTTGTTATGATATGCAATGGCAACTTGTTTTTCAAAAATTGAAAACTCATTTATAACTTTATCTAAAGACTCAATAGCCTTTTCATACTCATAAAGTTCTTTATTCTTATTTGCTTTATTTACTAAAGACTTAGCAACAAACTCTAAAAAATGTTTCTCTTTACTAGTTTGAAATGATTCAATAACATCATCATAAGCTTTTATAGACTCTTCTATTTGTTCGTTGTTTCCTAAGATATAAGCTATGTTATATTTTGCTTGAACAATATCTTCTAAAACCTTTTCATCTAAACAGTTTTCAAAGTTTTGTACAAACTCTTTATACACAGATAAAGACTCTTTCTCATCTTTTAACTCTTGAATACAAATAGCTTTATTCATATAAGCTTTAGCAAATATGATTTCACTATTTTGTGAGATATTGGAGATAAACCTTGAAAGAAGTTCATTATAAACCTCCAACTCTTTTTCATACTCTTTTTTATGTGCATAGATTAAAGCTTTGTTATAAAAAGTGTAAGGCAAATACTCAATTATAGACTCATCTTTTGTATCTAGATATTTTTCTAAAATATTGTCATAAGAAATAAGTGCTTCATCATATTTTGCCTCTTTTGTTAAAGATGAAGCTTCACCCATTAAAGTATAAAAACTATCTATATTTTCCATTAAATACCTTTTAACTATTTATGAAATTTGCTATTGCATCACCTTCTAATCTATAACCAATCCACTCATCTTGTGACTTAGCACCAATGCTTTCATAAAACTCTCTTGAAGGAGTATTCCAATCTAAACAAGACCACTCTACTCTTCCACAACCTTCATCGTACGCTTTTTTAACAAGATGTTTTAAGATAGCTTTTCCAGCACCACTTCCTCTTTTATCTTTGCTAACATATAAATCTTCTAAATAAATACCATTTTTACCAAGCCAAGTTGAGTAGTTGTAAAAATATACTGCAAAACCAATTGCAACTCCATCTTCTTCACAAATAAAAGCATTAACAGTTGAGTTTTCAGCAAAAATAGATTTTTTTATTTGCTCAACATCAGTTTTTACTTCATGTTCAGCATTTTCATAAATTGCAAGTTCTGTAATAAAGTTTAAAATAGTTGCAGAATCATCAATAACTGCATCTCTAATTATAATATTTGACATAAATTTCCTTCATATTTTTAATGAAGGAAATATAACATTATATGCTTAATTTATTATAAATAAGCTACTAAAAAAGTAGCTTATTATTGAAATGGAATAAATATAATTATAAGAGCAAAAATTGCGAATAAAACTCTTAATAGAGGTTTTTGTTTATCATTTACTAAAGCATTTGAAATAAGCCATAAACCAAGGGCTATTTTTACAAATGACATTAAAGCAAATGAGAAGTGAGTATCTGGTTTGATTAAATATGGATTTACAATAAATGCCATAGGAATAATATATAAACCAATCCCTAGTTTCATAGCTTTTCCTGCAACTTTTAGCCAGTTTGTTTGTGCTATTCCAGAAGCAATAAATACTGTTCCACAAACAGGTGGTGTAATAGTTGATAAAAGAGCAAACCAGAAAATAAATAAGTGAGCTTGAATAGCACTTAATCCATAATCTTGAAGTATTGGTCCAGCAATTGAAACACATATAATATATGCTGCTGTTGTAGGAACTTCCATTCCTAAGATTAAACAAGCAAGTGCAGTTAGTAATAGTGCTGCAAATAGTTCACCATTTGATAAAAACAAAATTGCAGATGTAATCTTAACTCCAACTCCTGTTACGTTTAAAACTCCAATGATAATACCTGCACAAATGATAACAGAAGCAATTGTAGCAATTTGTCTTGAAGCAGTAATACAACCATCTAAAAATTTGATGATAAAATCTTTAAATGATACTTTCCACTCTCTATTTACAAGCAATAAAAATACTGAAGCAAAGATTGCTAAAGCAGCTGAAAACTGTGGAGTTTTTCCAATAACTAAAAGTGCATATAAAAGTATCCCAAAAGGAATCACAAAAAATGGACTAAGTCTTAAAACTATATTTAGTTTTGGAATATCTTCATCGCTCATTGCTATTAAGTTATATTTTTTTGCAAAAACATCTATTCCAATCCATACAGTTAAGAAAAATAAAATAGCAGGAAATATTGCAGCTGCCATAATTGAAGAGTATTGAACTCCTAATAACTCAGCCATAATAAAAGCCCCTGCTCCCATAAGTGGAGGCATAATTTGTCCACCAGTACTAGCAACTGCTTCTGTAGCACCTGCTAGGCTTGAAGGGTATTTTAATTTTTTCATAGTTGGAATTGTAAAGGCTCCTGTTGAAGCAACATTTGCAGATGCAGAACCAGAAATAGAACCAAAAAATGCAGATGCTAAAACAGATACTTTAGCTGCTCCACCTCTTAGTCTTCCTGCTATTTTTGTTGATAAGGACATAAAAGCATTTCCACCCTCACCTACTCCAACAAAAGCTCCTAAGATAACAAATACTGCAACAACATTTACAGAAACCCCTGTAAGACTTCCATAAATACCACCTTCTGCAATAACAAGTGTTCCTAAGAAACTATCCATAGGTATTTCTTGATGACCAAAATCACCAGGAATAAGATGACCAAAAAATCCATAGGCTAAAGCAATTGCAGCAGTTAAAGGAAGTGCTAATTTTACTGCACGTCTTGCCATTTCTAAAACAGCTAAGATTAAACTTATTGCAACAAAGTATTGTAAATTGCCTTCTAGTGAACCATATTGTTCTTCTAAATAAGAGTAGTTAGTAACTATATAATAAGAAGAAAACATAGCACAAACTAATAAGATATATCCTATATATTTAGTAAACTTTGATATGTTTTCATCAGTTGTAAGCAGAAAAACCCAAGGTAATACTAATGCCAAGTGAATAGGTCTACTTACTAAATTTGGCATTAGACCTGTAAAAATTAAATAGATATGAAATCCAACGGTAAATAAAGCTAAAGCAGCTACTATCACGTACTTTGGTGATAGTAACTTTTTATTTGTTTCTTGCATATACTAAACTCTTATTTAATACTCTCAGGAATAGTTGCATTTACTTCGTTGTAGTACTTTAATGCACCTTTATGAAGTTTAGTTTTAAACATATCTAGGTTGTTAAAAGTAATAGCTTTCCACCAGATATTTTGTTTTTCTAATGCAGGTTTTGATTCCCAAAATGCTTTTGTAAGTTTGTATGCTGTCTCTTCACTCATATTTGTAGTTGTATAAACTCCAACAGGTAAAGTTGTTGTTGCAATCTCTTCTTCAACACCAGAATAAGTTCCCGATGGAATAATAAGTTTATCTCTTTTTGTAAGAGCAATTTGCTCATCACTCATAGAAAGAAGTTTGATTTTTGTACTTGCTGCTGCTTCAATAACATTTGGAGCTGGATACGAACCTGATGTTGCAAATCCATCGATTTGACCATTTTTAAGTGCTGATACTGCACCTGAAAGTTCTGCACCTACAAGTTTAACATCATCTTTTAGACCAAATAATTCTATATATTTTTTAGCTTCTCTTGCACCATAACTTCCTTTACCAATAAGTAAAGACTTACCTTTTAAATCTTCAAAGCTGTTAATTCCTGAATCAGCTTTTACAACCATGTGCATTGTAAGGTATGGAATAGGAAATAGTGATCTTACTTTTTCATAATCAGCAGGATTGTCTCTTTTGAACATTGCTTTTTGTGACTTAGCTAGTTTAAGTAAAACAGGAGGTGTTGTAAACACATAGTTACCAGTTCTTTTTCTTGCTTCTTTTACGTTTTGAACAGAACCTTGACTCTCTTCAATTGTGATACTTAACTCTTTGTTAGTAAGTCTAGTTGCATTTTCTCCAACTTGTACTGCCATTTGGTAGTATGAAGATGAAGATTTCGCTGCTTTTAGTGTCAATCTTTCAGCTGCATTTGCAGATACTGCTACTGCGAAAATAGTAGCTATTGATAGTATTTTAGATAATTTCATGTTTCTCCCTGTCATAAAATGTGAAAAATTATAACAAGAGTTTTTTAAACTAGCTTGGAATTTGCTATTTTTACTAGGTAAAAGTTACATTTTGTCAATAAAATTGTATATTTATTATCTAAAAATTATTTTGACTGATTTTGTACTGTTTATCAAATAATTTTAAAGTTATTTTATAAACTTCTATTTCTTAGGTATTCATGGATAATAGGAAGATAATCTTTTCTACAAATCAAATGTGCATCAAGATGGTTTTCTATATCTGTAGTTTTCACTTTATTTGTATAACCAAACTTTTCTATAATCTTTGGAGATAATAAGCCAACTCCAAAACCTGCTTTTATACAACCAAGTATCAACTCAAAGTTTTCTAGCTCTACTGTTTTGTAGTTTTCATCTCTTGTATTTTTAATATAACTTTCTAAAGTAGCACAGTTTGCACAAGACTTTTTAAATACAAAACAAGTCTTTTGAGGCTCTTTATCTTTTGGTTCTACTAAAACCATTTTCTCTTCAAAGACATTTAAAACCTCTATGTCTTTATGATATGGGTTTCCATTTACAAAGGCTACATCAAGTTTATAATCCAATAGTTTATCTATCAAGTTTAAACTACTATCTACGGTAAACTCTAAATTCATTTCTTTAAAGTCACTATTTAGTTTTTCTAAAAATGGCATCAAGCTACTTGTTGTAAATGTTTGCGTTGCCCCTATTTTAAGTACTTCTTGGTAGTCTATATTTCTCATATGAACTTGAGCTTCTTCAACTTTTTTTATGATATCGATGGCATAGGGGAAAAGCTTTTCTCCCTCATTTGTAAGAATAACTCCTCTGTTTGTTCTATGAAAAAGTGAGTAGCCTATATTTTTTTCTAGCTGTTTAATTCGTAAAGTTACGTTTGATTGAGTAAACTCCAACTCTTTAGCTGCTTGTGAAATAGAGTTTGTATTTGCAACTGTTATAAAAACTTTTAATAAATTTGAGTCCATTTTTAACCTTTAAAATTCAACTGTTTGAAAAACTAATACCCATGCAATAATAAACAATAAGACTTTTAATATCTTTGCATAAAATTTTGCATCTATTTTTTTCTTTATTTTTATTCCAAAATAAAGACCAATAGCAACTATAAACATACTTGCAAATGATATTTGTACTGCTTGGGAACTAAACTCTCCAAAATAAACAAAAGTAGCAACCTGCCCTACTTTTGTAAAAAGAAAACATAAATTTGATAGTTGAATTGTATCTTTTTTTGAGTATTTTAACTCCAAAGTATACATAATAGTAAGTGGAGCAACTACATTTGTAAGTCCTGATACAACTCCTCCTACAAGTCCCAATCCATAAGTTGAAGACTTAGGATAATCTGCTATAAAGCTAGCTCTTAGTTTAACTAGTGATTGGAAAAGATAAAAGAATATTATAAATGCAAGAATAAGTTTAAAATACTCAGAGTTGTAATAAACCAAGATATATGTTCCAACTACACTTCCTATAACCATAAGTAAAATGATAAGCCAAAACTTCCGTAAAGCTTCAAAAAACTTGCCCTCGCTTAGTATGCTTACAAGATTTACTATCATTGTTGGGATTATTATGTATGTAATTGTTGTTTGAATATCTGTAAAAAGTGCAACTACTGGAGTTGAAATAAGACCAAAACCAAAACCTATACTTCCATGTATAAAAGAAGAGATAAGAATAACTAGGGTAAAAACGATTATGAAATCTGTTTCCATATGACTACCTTTAATATTACATATAACTATGAGTAATACCAAATAGTATTACTAAGTATTATATCTGAGTTTTATAAAGGTAGCCTAAAATATAATTTGTTAGTTGATTTTTTCTACTTTCTCTTGAAAGTTCTCATCATAGTAACTTAAGAATAAATCAAAATCTACAAACTCTTTTATATCATTTAAATATGTGATTAGATTTTCTTTGTTTGTAAACTCTTTTGCAAACTCATCTTTTAACTTGATATAAATAACAGTTCCAGAATAATCTTCATTTATACAAGGTGCTATATCAAAACTATTTAGGTCTGAGATAAACTTGTGTGCTGTGTCTTCTTTGTGTTTTTTTGAGATGATACTTATTTTTTGTGCTAAGGCAAAAATAAAATATAAACCAAGCTCTTTTTCTATTAAAGAGTTATCTAAAAGTACCTTTTCTACTTTTTTATATGAGCTTTCAGTTACAAAAGAGTTTAGCTCCTCTTTGCTCATACCGATACCATTATCAACAATAGTTATAGAACTATCACTTGGTTCAAAATATACTTCCATCATAGCTTCAAAGTCTACTTCTTTGTCTTCACAGTTTTGTTTTGTATGTAAAGCTTTGTTTGCATTTAAAAGTAACTCTTTTAAAAATAGCTCTTTTTTAAATGTACTGTTTTTTAATATAGATAGATAATTTTCTATTTGTTCAATATTTGTATATGTGTTCATTTTATTCTCCAAATTTAAAAATGTAATATTAGCTTAAGTTATTTGTTAAATAATTATTTATATAAGGTAAAATTATTTGAAAGAATATTTTAAATCTATTATGTCATAATTGTATTCACATAAAAAACTTACAAAATTTTGAATATATATTCAAAAATACTCCGATACACTAAAACTTTAGATACAATTGCAAAAATATAAAAAATCAAAGGTAAGACTTGAAAAAGACTTTTAAATTAAAGCAAGAAAACAAACACCCTGATAGAGTTGTAGATTCTATTAAATATGAAGTAAGAAAATATATCAAAAGAGAAAAAAGAAAAACTCTTCCAGAAGATAAAGATTTTTGGTTTTTCAATTGTAAATTTGCAATAGGTGATGATGAGCCTAAAGTGATTGATTTTATTGATATCACAAAATCTATTGATGAAGCAGCTAAATCTGAAGCTGAAACTTTTTACTTAGAAATACTTGCAAGAGCAGAAAAAAGACCTGAGAAAGAAGAAGAGGAAACTGAAGAAGTTGAATAAGAAGATGAGGATACTTTAGAAAACTAATCTAAGATTAGTTTTCCTCTACACTTTTATTGTGATTAGCTTTCTCTAAAAGAGTAAGAATTTCATAATAAATAAGTTCATCTTTTTTATCTTTCACTAATTCAAAATACAAATCTAAAGCTTTTGAATCATATTTTATTATTATTTTTCTATGTGTGTGGTTAAAATAAAAGTTAGTAACTATTATTTTCTTAATACATCTATCTCCATAAAAGTTTCGTTTGCATATTTTACACAATCTATGGAAGCATTTATATAGTTATAAAGGGTGTAATTAGAGTAATCAATTGGTTGATAATCATTATATATAACAACTAAATCAAAAAAAAGTCAATAAGAGAATTAATATAAAAATATCTTCACACATAAAACAGCTTGGTTTTATGTGCGAAAACTGAGTTAGAATTTATACTTAAAAGATAAAGTGAAGGCTCTTTCAGTTAAATCTTCATATTCTGTTTTATCTTGGACTGTAAATGATACCTGATCATACTTTATGTATCTAAAATCTATTTGAAGTGAAAGATTATTCTCTAAAAAATGCTCAATACCAAGACCATATAAGTTTCCATCTACACTATCATTTAATTCTTTGAGTAATGTTATACCATTAGTGTCATACATTTTTCTTCTAATATCTGCTTTTGCTTTACCAAGAGAAATATAAAATAAATTTTCTTCATTTAATAAATAGCCTAATCGTAATTTCAAAGAAGTAACTTTATTAATTTCTGATGTGTAGTGCCAAGGGTTTGCACCTCCTGCTTGAGTATCTCTTTTTTCATCTGAATTAACTTTATAACCATCGAATTCTAATCCAATTAAGAAATTATCAAAATATTGGTCATATCCAAGTAACCCACCATAAATCAAATCAGTTTCCTCAATGCTTTGGCTATAACCATTATCTATACCTGTAGCAGTAAAAGTCTCTTTTCCATAATCTTTTGTTTTAGATGTACCTATCAAACCACCTATGTAGAAGCCAGAATCTTTTGCATAAAGGGATGTTGCTAAACTCAAACCTAACACAAACAAGATAATTTTATTTTTCATGTAATTTCCTTAATATTTTCATAATTATAATATAAATAATTTTATATATAAATTATTACATTATTAAAAAACAAAAATATACTAGTAGTGAAGTAAACTGTGATATAAAAAAGAAAAGCTTATATAGAATAATGTTTGGTTTAAATTCTAGAAGAAGAGGTTCTAGTTTGAAGAAGCTTACACAAAGTAAGTGACTGAGAGATAGGTTCTCTTCGACGACGAAGACGAACCTAAATCATTATTTTATAGTGCTTTTGCAGTGATTCTAGAAAGTCTCTGTGCAAAAGAAACGGCATCAGTAATTTCCATACCTTCAGACAGTTTTGCTTGGTCTAACAGTACCCATGATACATCATCAATCATTTTATCATCAGCACAACCATTTAACTTCTTAACAATCTCATGGTCAGGGTTGATTTCTAAGATTGGAGCAGTTTCTGGCATCTCTTGTCCCATAGCTTTCATCATTTGAGCCATTTGTGCCATTTGAGCATCACCTGCATCTTTTACTACACAAGAAGGTGACTCTGAAAGTCTGTTTGTAACTTTTACATCTGCTACAGCTTCACCTAAAATATCTTTGATTTTTTTCGTGATATCTTCAAACTTCTCTTCAACTTCTTTTTTCTCTTCTTCTGTTTGCTCTACTTTTGGAGCTTCACAAGAAGTGATATCTTTAAATTCCCACTCTTTATATGCACCAAACATTGGAGTTACGATTTCATCGATTTCTTTGTCATCTAAGATAAGAACTTCAATATCATTTTTCTTGTATGCTTCAAGAAGTGGTGAGTTTCTAAGAACCTTCTCATTTTCACCTACGATATAGAAGATAGCTTTTTGTTCTGAATCTGCATTTTCTTTATATTTTTCTAAAGAAGTCATTGTATCTTTTTCAGTTTTAGTTGACTTAAATCTAATAAGCTCTAATAACTTATCTTTGTTTGTAAAGTCTTGGTATGCACCCTCTTTAAGAGCTCTATTGTATTGCTCAATAAACTCTTTGTACTTCTCTTCATCTTTAGAAAGTTTTTTGATTTCTGATAAGATTTTCTTTACAGAAGCTTGTTTGATATTTGCTAAGATTCTATTTTCTTGTAAGATTTCTCTTGAAACGTTTAATGGTAAATCTTCAGAATCAATAATACCTCTAACAAATCTTAAGTAAGTTGGTAATAACTCTTTATCATCATCAGTAATAAATACTCTTTTTACATAAAGTTTTACACCTGGCTGATAATCAGCTCTGTACATATCCATTGGTGCAGTTTTAGGGATATAGAAAAGTGTAGTATATTCGTTTACACCTTCAGCTTTTGTGTGAATAGTTGCTAATGGATCTTGTGAATCATGAGAGATTGATTTATAGAAATCATTATACTCTTCTTCTTTGATTTTTGCTTTTGGTTGAGTCCATAAAGCTGTTGCTTTATTGATTTGCTCGTGTCTTTTTTCAGTTGTTTTTTTAGCTTCTTTTCCAGCTTTTTTATCTTCTTCTGAAAGCTCTTCTTCTACTTCTTCACTATAGTTTAAGAAGATTGGATAAGCGATATGGTCAGAATATTTTCCAACGATATTTTCAATTCTTGGTTTAGATGCAAACTCTTCTGCTTCTTCATCTTTTAGTTTGATGTAAATTACTGTACCTGATGACTCTTTAGTTACAGGGATAATTTCAAACTCACCAGAACCATTTGAAGACCATTTGTATGCTTGTTCTTCACCTGCTTTTTTAGAGATAACATCTACATTATCAGCTACCATAAATACAGAATAAAAACCAACACCAAACTGTCCAATTAAGTTTGAGTCTTTTTTTGCATCACCTGTTAAAGCTTCAACAAAAGATTTTGTTCCTGATTTTGCGATTGTACCAATAGAAGCGATTAAATCTTCTTGGTTCATACCAACACCATTATCAACGATTGTTAAAGACTTATCTGCTTCATCAAAAGCAATATTAATCTCACCTGACCAATCTGCTGGTAACTTTGACTTGATTTCGTCATCTGTTAATTTTAAATAGTTTAATTTATCAATAGCATCACTTGCATTTGATACAAGCTCTCTAATAAAAATCTCTTTGTTTGAGTATAAAGAGTGAGTCATTAAATGTAATAACTGACCTACTTCAGTCTGAAATTGATGTTTTGCCATACTAATTTCTCCTATAGTTTTTAATTTTTTATAGAAGAATTTTATCACAACTTTATAAAAGGAAGCTAAAGTTTTAATAAAAATTAGCACTTTTTATTTCTAAGTGCTAAATTATTTAATATTTATGAAATACAAACTCTATTTCTACCACTCTGTTTTGCTTGGTATAAGCCAATATCAGCTTTTTTTACATATAAATCTATTGTCTCATTTAGGTCTTCTATATGTGTTACTCCAATACTAATTGTAACAGTTAGTTGTCCTTGAGGAGTTTGGATTTGCATCTGCTCACATAGTTCTCTAACTCTATTTAAGACAATGATTGATTCATCTATTGTTGTATTTCGTAAAAGTATCACAAACTCTTCCCCACCCCATCTAGCAGGAACATCAATATCTCTTAAATGCTCTTTTAAAAGTTTTCCAAACTTTTGTAAAACTATATCTCCGATATCGTGACCATAAGTGTCATTTACACTTTTAAAATGGTCTAAATCCATAACTGCTAAGCATGCTGATTGAGAAGAGTTTGTTTTAGCAATGATTTCTTTATATTTTCTATACTGTTCATCAAAACCACGTCTATTTAATAAAGTAGTTAAAGTATCACAATTTGCTTCATTATAAAGTTTTTTAGTCTCTTCAATTAGCTTTTGATTATATTTAGATAAAGATAGTTGATAGTTTATCACTGTAAACATGATTGAAAAAATAATTACAAGTAAAGAAAAGAATAGATTTGTTTCTAGGTAAAAGTACTTTAAAGAAATAAGTCCATATAAAAAAACTGCAACTATAGTTAATGATGTAACTATAAATACCTTTTTATTGTAAATCTCTTTTCTACTACTTAAATAAAAAGAGAATAAAACAGCAATCAATAATAATATAGAGTTTAATACTTTATTATCAGTTTTTACTATTAGATTGTTTTTTAGTGATTCATATGCAATTGCAAGTAAATAAGAACCTGACATTGCTCCTCTTGGAGTACTTATTCTATCAGATAAAAATGCGGAACTACCTATAAAAACTGTTTTGTCTTTTAGAAAATCTTTATTTGAAATTGATTTTTTATTTAATGCTACCTTAGTAATTTTATAAAAAGGAATAGAGATAATAGAGTTTGCATTTTTAGGGTAAAACAATTTAACTCTGTTTTCTCTATCAACATTCCATGTTTTATCATTAACTGTAAGTTCATTTGTATTTGAATTATAATTTAGTTTTGGTATATCTATATTTGGTGATTTAACCCTAAGAAGTAAAGAAGGAAGAATATTAGAATCAACACTATACAATAAAGGAATAGATCTAATTAAACCATCTCTATCTTCTGAAACAGCAGTTATTCCAAGCTTGTAGATTGTATTAGTACTAAATACACTTTCATGAGGAAGAAGAAGACTACTATATCTTAGTGCAGGAATATTAGAGTCTTTGCTCCAAGCCATTTGTTCTAATTTATTTTTTTCATCTACACTAATAGGAATATCTTCATATAAAGCACTTGTTACAAAGAAAATATTGTTATATTTATTAACTGTACTTTTAAAAATATTATCACCGACTCTTGGGTCTACGAACTTAATATCAAAAACTATATTTTTTACACCCATTGATTGTAAAAACTCAATTATCAATGCGTACTTATCTCTTGTATAAGGCCAATGCCCAAAATCTTTTTGTAAGATTTTCAATGAGCTGTCATTTACATCAACAACTACACTATCAGTAAAATACTTTTCTTCTGATGATATGTACTGAACTGTATCATTAAAATAGTTTTTTAAACCATCATATAATGCAGTGTAAGTAAAAACATATGTAATAGCTAAAGATAGAAGTACTATCCAAAGCTGATGTTTCCAATATATACTATCTGATTTTCTCATCTTTTTTCTACTTTAAAAGGGTACATTTGGCTATAAGGTCCTCTTATCCCTGCGTCATCAATACTAGACATTCTTATAAAATAGTTTCCTTTTTGTAAAGGTAATGACATACTATCTAATGAGGATTTTAAATTAGTTACTCTAATTAATACATTTTCAAAACTTCTTGTTCTTGATATTTCTAAGATATATTTATTAGCTTCTTGTGATTTTTCCCAGTTAAATAGAGTCAATCTTGTTTGCTCATTAATTTTTGCACTTTTTATTTTAGGAGGAAGAGGATTAGATTTTACCTCAAAATCTTCTTCAATTTTAAACCCTTCTAATCCATACTTATCAACAGCTTGTATGCTTATTTTATATTTTCCATCTTTTAAATCATCTATACTTAGCTCTGTACCATTTACATATTTATCATGAATCAAACTCTTGTATTTTGTGGCAGCATAGATTTGAACATGATATTTAACTGCATTTTCAAGCTCTTTCCATGATATGTACTTTTTATAATACTTGATACTTAATTCATTTAAATCAACTGTTGGTTTATTTAGAAGTTTAATTGGTGAGTCTAATTTAATCTTATCATTTACAACTACACCATATCCAGTATTTAAAGTTAAAGATTTATTTCCATCTGAAGCTACAATTTTCCCTTCTGTTACAAAAGCTCTTGACTCATCACCTTCAACTATTACATTAAATATAGTTCCTCTAACTGCAAGTTGTAGTGTTGGAGTTATAACTTTATATTCTGAACCAAAAGTGTCTTGGTTGGTTACAGTAGATTCAACCTTCCCTTTTAAAAGCAGTAGATTTGTAATTGATTGTTTAGAAGCTTCATCATACTTTAACTTCTTCATCTCAACTAATGATTTTTCTGAAATAATTGCTATTGAGTTATCAACAAATTTTATTGTTGCAGAAGAGTTATCTTTTGTTTCAAGAAATTCTCCTGTTTTTATTTTATACCCTGTTTCAATCTTTTTTAGTAGTTCTCCATTTTCATCAACTAAATTAACTTCCCCTACTTTAGAAACAATTTGAGCAAATATATCTTTTGAATATTGAAGTTTATAATATACAAAACCAATAATACATAATATTAAAATTCCTGAAAAAATTAGATAATTTTTTCTATTCATATTTTAATCTCCATTTTTAAATTTACTTTTTATATATTGATATAATAATGTTTTTTCGCAAAGCTTTTTATTTAAATGTTATTTTTCTAATTTTATATTTAAATTTAAAACTCTAACTGTTTCGTCTTTACCTATTGCTTTTATACTAATTTTTGTTTCTTTCACATCTTTAGGTAAAACTCCAATTATCTTCCCTGTTTTAGTATCTAGTTTTAAATATTTTGGTAAAGGTTTACCATTTGTTAAAGTTGCACTGTATTTAGACTTAGCTTTTTTATCTGTAATTGCAATTTCAATTCTATTGCCTTTTAAAGATATTTTCTTTATTGCTAAGCCCATTGTGGCTAATACATCTTTTGTACTACTTGAAAAGATTAATCTTCCTGTATCTTTAACTTGTACTTCAATCTCAGATTTACTGAAAACTATTTTTCCATTTTCATCAACAAGAATTTCAATTTGAGCTTCATCTAACTCATAACTATTTTGAGTAGGTTCATTTTCACTCAAATTTTTTGAAGAACTCTTTGAACTTCTATTTTCTTTAGTTTTATTTTCAGTTGAATTCTCACTTAAAGTATTTGATTCACTACTTTGTTCAGTTTGACTTGAATTTGAAGTTTGTGTTGAATCTTTTTTAGTTTGAATATTTACTTTATTTTCAATTGACTTGTTCGAAGTAACATCTTTCTTCGTCTCTGTTTTTTGTTCTGTAAGGTTTTTATTTGAACTATTTGAGTTTGAAACAAAGCTTTTTGAGTTAATCTTTTTTTCTATTATCTTTTCACCAAAAACTTCATTTAAACTAAGAGACTCTGTATCAATAGTATTTTCTTCAAAACTAGATGAATCAAATAACTTATCAGTTGAAGATATAGGCTTAGTGTTTATATTATCTGAAGTTGGTAAGTCATTAATTGTATAATAAGTATTTTCAGAAATTGTAGATGTAGTATCTGTATTTGTAGATTCTTCATTTGTCGGCTCATTTAAATCATAATATATATTTCCAGAAGCATTTAAATCTAAAATATTTGAACCATTTGAGATAGTCTCATTTACAAAAATATCCAAAGCAGAAATTATAACATCACCAGTGGCTGTTATCCCACTAACTGCACCAACGCTACCTATTGTAAGCTCATTTAAATCACTATAAGTTAAATTAGTCATACCTGTAGCTGCTAATGTTTCTATATCGTTATTAGCATTAGTTAAAGTTGTACTAAAACCATTTTGTAATAACAAGTTAGCAATTTTAATATATGAAGAAGAATCAGCAGAGATTTCATCATTATTTCCATCTATTATTAATGTTCCTGTTCCCGTACTTTCTATATAAGAACTATTATTTAAATAAAAAGAATCACTTGAAGTATTTCCTTGATTTGAATATCCATTTAGGAAGATAGTTCCATTATTAACTCTTAAAATAGCTGACCCATCAGTTAAAGCACCTGAAGTATCCCCAATAGCTACAGCATCAGAAGCACCTTTTGCTATACCTTCTATACTTATATTTCCATTATAGTTTGTTGTAACAGAACCTGAGATAGAAACTCCTCTAGCATGAGCATAATAACCTGATTGACTAGCCAAGCCTTTTATAAAAATATCTCCTCCAGAGCTATTTCCATCTGCAAAAATATTTCCATTTATAGCAACACCCCTTGCTATAGAATTTCCTTCCGCAGAAGAGAAACTACTACCAACAGCATAAGAATCTCCAACAGTTAATCCATTCCAAGTAGTAGAGCCTGCTCCACCACCCATCCAAATATGTCCACCATTTGAGGTAATACTTGAACCTTCAGGCAACCAAATACTTCCATTACTATTCCCATCACTATCAGACCATAAAACTACATTTAACTTACCACTTGTACTTGTAATACTACCAAATGATGTTGGGGTACTATAATCATCTGCAAATACTATATTTCTATGTGCTTTTAGTGTTAAGTTTGCATCAGCACCTGAAGATTTATTAATGCTTGTTGTCAAAAAAATATCACCAGCTTCAGAATTTGTACCAGATTCAGCTGTTTCAACAATAACACTAGTTCCATTATTTAATTGAGTTTCAATAGTTGAGGCACGTAATACTGTTGTGTCATCTAACGATGAATATATTGGCGCACCTGATGAATCAACATTTGCTTCAGCACTTGCATCAGATACAATTTTTATATTATTTGGATCAATAAGCCAAGTACCACCAATACCTGCATTAAGGGCAAGAGTATCTGAAAAATTAATTTTTTTACCAGAAGTTTCAATAAAACCACCTTCTGCATTTATAATTCCATCAACTAAAGCTTCTCCACCATGTGCAAAAATCTCTATATGCCCTGTTATATCATCAATACTATTTGCCTCAATAATACCAGTATTGTTTACAACTCCTTTTAATAACTCATCAACTGCATTTGTTGTTAGGAAAATTTCTCCACCATTAGCAATAATTGTTCCAGAGTTTGAAACCATTGAATCAAGTGCACCTTTATCTACTCTAAGATTTACTAATGAGTTTCCATTTAGATTAATTGAATAAGAATCAGCCCCAACTAAATGAACACTTCCTTTAATAGCTTTAATTGTTCCTTCATTTGAAACCTCATTTGAAGCTAATATAACAGAACCATTGTTTGCTATTTGTATTGTTCCTTGATTGATAATTGAATTTGCTGTTGCATTTTTAAAATTATAATTTCCTGCATTAAAATCTTTATCAGAAAGCTCTGCGGTTGTAGCTAATAATCCACTTGTATTAATACTTGCATTTTTACCAAATAAAACACCATTTGAATTTAATATCCAAACTTGTCCATTTGCATTTAATGCACCATTTATAATGGACTTTTCATTTCCTACAACTCTATTTAGAGTAATAGAACTAGAGTTTGGTTGATTAAAATTAACTGTTTCATTTTTTCCAATTGAAAAATCTTGCCAATTGATTGTTGCTTTGTTAGATGTTTGATTTATATTTGTTACAGTACCGTTTTGATTAATAGTTGCAGAACCAGAAGTAACAACTCCTCCACTTGGTGCAGCAAAAGTCAAAGTAGTTGAGCTAAGAAGTGAAGTAATGATTAAACTAATTTTACCACCTTTTAGAATCCTAAAACGTGAACCCATAAAAACCATATAACCCTTTCAAATAATGCCTACTTTTTATATAAATTGGATTATATCTTCAAAAACTTTAATCGTCTATTTATAAGTACTATTAATAAACTTTTCATATAAAATTTACAAACTCTAAATATTCTTTATTTATAATAGTAGAAATAAAAAAGGATTTCAAATGAAAAAACTATTCAGACTAAAAAACTTCTATTATTTTACTACAGGGATAATTGCTATATTTGTAGGCTTAGTTGGAGGAGTTATAGATATAATACAACCAGAAAGCTTAGTTCATACAGCTACACACTTAGGTTATAGTTTAGAGTTTTTTTACTTATTAGGAATTTTTAAAATCCTAGGAGCTATAGCTTTATTTTTCCCTTTTGAGAAAATAAAAGATTTAGCCTATGCAGGTTTTATGTTTGATTTTATCTTTGCTTCATATTCACACTATGTAGTTCAAGACCCTACTTCAAAAATCATACTTCCTCTAATATTTTTAGTAATACTTATTATTTCATATATCTTAAAAGAAGTAATTAAAAAGCAAAAGCTTATTCAACAACAAGCACAAAATTGATAGACTATGATTTACTATAAAATGAAGGAAAATTTTTGAATAATGACAAATTTTTAAATGATTTAGTAGAAGTTTACGAATATTTAGATTTACAAAAAAACAATACAAACAAACTAATAACTTACCTAGAAAATGAAGAGTATGAAAAGCTAACTATTATTGATGAGTTTGCAAAAACTTTAGATTTAGAACTTGATTCAAATCTTAGACTTGCACTTGTTACAAGACTTGTTAATTTAAGAGATGATTCTTTAGTTCAAGTTCTTAAAAAACTTGGAAAAAATGAAGAGGAAGTTATAAACTTACAAGAAAAAGCATACTGCTTTGTAAGAGATTTCTGGCATGAGAAACATAAAAATACAGTTGAATATATCAAACACAATAACTTATTAACTCCTTTTTATCAAGCTATTTTTGAGGGTGTTTATAAAGTTGGTCTTAAAATGTCTTCATGGCAAAGTTCTTGGACAGCACATATTATAAATGGTGTAAACAAAGAGCTTTTAAATATGTTTGATGGTGATGAAACAAAAGTTTTTGAATACCTTAAAAAACACAAACTATTTGATTTAGGACATAACAATATTGAAGCAGATAGATCATATTCAGCCTTAGTAAAACAAAAAGATGAATACAAATCAAAAGCATATATTGAAAGCTTCAAAGAACAAACAACAGCTGTAGTTGATGCCTTAGAAGATTTTGAAGAAGCACTTATTGAACTAGAAGATGAAATCTATAATCAAAAATGGGATTATATTTTATATATTCAAGCACTTATCAAAGCTTTCTCTGAAAATAAAACTCACTTACTGGTTGAAAGATGGGCAGATGTAGATAGAGCTTGGATGAAGATAAAATCTCCTGTTCAAATAGGACATCCGCTAGAGTATTATGAAGACCACTTTAGAAAAGCAGTTGCTTTAGAGTGGGATATTAGACTTACAAATCCACACTTTGCCCAAAATGACCACAGAGTAAATAAAATCAAATCAGCCTTTGCAAAAATCTTTGATAATGTAGAACAAACTAAAGAGTACAAAGCTATTTATGATTTCTCATTAAAATCTCTTGATAAAGTTCAATTATATGTTGGACGACCTGCACTATTTTTTGGAGCTGAATTCAATGGATTATTTTCTGCACAAGTTGTACCAAATGATGAAATAGTATCACGTGAAGAAGGTAAAAAGATATTTGCATTCTCTGATGAGATTTTACAAATAAGCCGTGCGAAACCATTTTTAAAATTAAGCCAAGAGATTTTTGGACAAGAGTTACTTACACTTGATAGAGAGTTCTTATTCAATGAAACTGATAAATGGCATCAAGTATATGACATAAGTACTATTGGACATGAATATGGACATATTTTATGGTGTGATGATGAAACAGAAACTCTTATGAATGAAACGGGAAACTTTAAAAACATAGAAGAGTTTAAAGCTACAACTGGTGGACTTATTTCATTCTTTTTAGATAGTGAAGATGATGAAAAAGAGTTAGAAGAGCAAGTTTTAATTGACCTTGTAAAAAGAGCAGTAGGACTTATAGGTTGGATGGAAGTAGATGAAGTACAACCATACTATTGTGAAGGTCTAATTCATTTAGATGGCTTATTTACAGTTGGTATCTTAGACTTTGAAGAGAACAAACTAAGTATTGATTTAAATGAGTCAAAAATTGAAGAGTTAAAACAATGGTATGCAAAAACATACACAGACTTAGCAAAACATTATTTAGATAAAAAAGATGCAACACTATTCTTAGAAAACTTTGCAAAAAAAGAGTCTAAATACTTTATGCCAAATGATTCAAAAATCAAAGCCTTTGTAGAGTTTTATTTCAATAGATACAAAGAAATAGGACAAGAACTAGATAAAGAAGATAAAAAATCTAATTATATTAAATAGGGTTGAAAGACCTTATTTAATTTAAAAACTTTCTAAAACTTATAAATAAAATGTTGTATATTTTTCCAAATTTTTAAATAGGAATATAATAATGCAATATAATGTAACTCCTGCACAAATAGGAACAAGACCTCAAGTAGCCTTACCAAATCCAAAAATCTTAGAAGCTTTAGGTGAAGAAGGCATGAGAAAAATGGTTTCTGACCACTATGATTTATTAAGACAAAGTAATATTAGAGGATTATTCCCTCCTACAGATGAAGGTTTTGAGATGGCTAAAAAGCACTCTGCTGATTTCTTCATTCAAATTTGTGGAGGTCCTAGATATTTTGATATGAGTAGAGGTGCTCCAAGAATGGTTGCAAGACATATGCCATTTGCTATTACTCAAGAAGCTAGAAGAATCTGGTTAGAATCTTATATTATGGTTTTAAATGGGCTTGATTTAGATGAAGAACTTAAACAATCTTTTTGGAACTATATTGACATCTTCTCAATTTGGATGATGAACACACACGACGAAGAGTAGTAACTTATACTACTCTGTTTCTTCCCGACTTTTTAGCTTGAGATAGAGCATGTCTTGCTTTTAATAACAACTCATCTTTTTGGTCTGGATGAAGAGGCATTAAAGTATTAACCCCTGCACTAATAGTTAAAACATTTGAAGCAATAGAGTTATCATGGGGAATATTTAAACTTCTAACTGACTCTAAACACTTATTTGCGATTAGTTTTGGCTCTTTTGTATTTGGAAGTAAAATATAAAACTCATCATTTTTAAATCTTGCAACTAAATCACTTGGTCTATTACTATGATTTACTAAAATATTTGCAATAAGTTTTAAACACTCATCACCTTCATTTCGTCCATAAATATCATTGAAAGCTTTGAACTCATCAATATTTATAACTATCAAAGATAGACATTGTTTGTCTCTTATTGCTCTTTTAACCTCTTCATTAAATCTTTCCATAAAATATTTTTTGTTTAAACATTGTGTTAAAGGGTCAATATGAGAGTGAATTTTTAATTTCTCATTTTCATTTATAATTTCATTTGTTCGTTCGATAATCTCTTTTTCAATATATTTATTTTTGTATATTTTAAAGAAAGTAAAGATAAGTGCTAATGTGATAAAAATAATAGCTAAAGAGACAATCTTTATTTTAAACATCTCTTTTGAAGCAAAGCCATCTGAGCTAAAAAACTCAATATAAGTAGTAATAGAAATATATGATAATAATACTATTGATAGTAAAGTAGAAAACTTACAAAAGTTAAACTTCTTAATATTCATGAATACCCTAAAAGATTTATTAAAATATTATACTCTAATTTATTTTAACAATCTATTCTAGGGTTTCACAAAAATTTTATTTTTTACTTACATCTATTCCAGGGGCTTCCTTAGTCCCAACATAATCATCAGGTACACTATTATATTTTAAGTAAGCAAAGAAAGCACCTACTAATAGACAAAATACAACTACTAGTCTTACTGTATTTCTTTTTTGTTTTGATTCTTTATTATTATAATCATCAATTTTATCTAAAGATAATTCATCATCCATATTACTTTTCATGACAACTCCTTTTTTTCTTAATATATATCAAGTTAACTTAAAACTATAGTCATAAGTTAAACTTATAATATAAATTAAGTTATATTTATAATAATGATACCATCATTTGGTTAACAGTCACTGCTATTTCTTTAATATCTTTGTTCTCTTTTGTCATAAATGTGTCAAGATTATCTCTTACTTTATAAAAGATATCTTTTTCATTATTTATATAGTTTGAGAAGGCAACTTCTGGCTCTTCATTTACTCTTTGGAACTCTAATATTTTCTTTGTATAATCAACTACAATAAAATCAATAAACTGTAAAACTTGATTTCTAAGAACCATATCGTTTCTAGTTGTTATCTTAACTTTATTTAATGCAATAATAATATGTAAAATATTGAACTCATGTACTAATAGATAAAATAGTGTAACAACATCTTTAAATGAATGACTAGTTGAAGATTTAATAGTAATTGCAGGAATTGCAAATCTTAAATAATCAATCACAGTAAAGAACTGATTAAATACAATATCACCTTCAATAAAGTTTTCTGGTTTTTGTTGATGAACTTGTTCTAGTAAAGAGAATAACTCTTCTTTATGATCTAAAATATAAGTTGCATCAAGTTGATTTTTTTTAAGATATTTAACCATCCACTTTGTACTTGCGTATAGAGTATATTCTAATTTACCTATTAATTTATATTGACACTCTACATCCATAATATAGTCTTGAGAGTATATTTTTTCTCTAATATCCCTTGCTCCAAATAGCTGTTTTGCTATTAAGTATGACTTAATTTTTAATAAAAATCTTTCATGCCCTAATTTTAAATAATCACTAACAAAAGTACATCCTTGTGAATTTAAAATCACATCTGCCATTTTAGTAGCAATTATTTCTCTTTTTAAAGGGTGAGCTAACACTTCATATTCATATGCACTCACAAAAGATTTAGGGAAGTATCTATATAGATATTTTAAAGCAAACTGCTCATCTACAAGAGATGATTCTAGTAATATTTTCTTAACAAAGATTTTTGAATATGAAAATAATGAACAAATAACAGGTCTTACAATAGAACCATCAATATCTACTACTTCATGTATATTTTCACTCTTTGGAATAAAAAAAGACCTTCTATCAAAGGCTTCTACATTTTGCTCTAATACTTCAATAACTTTTAAAAAGTCATTTTGATATCTTCTTGAGAATCTCTCATCAATAGAGATTGCTAAAGCTTGATTATATGTACTTTGTAATACTAAGTTTACAACTTGCTCAGTCATAGAATTTAATGTACTTTGTGTCTCTTCTTTACAGATATTGTCTGTTACACTAATTGTATTTAGAAGAATTTTTAAGTTTACTTCATGGTCTGAAGTATCAACTCCTCCTGCGTTATCAATACCATCAATATTTATTTTTCCTCCAGCTAAGGCATACTCTATTCTAGCTTTTTGAGTAAACCCTAAATTTCCACCTTCTGAGACAACTTTAGCTCTAATTTCAGATGCATCAACCCTTACCGCTTCATTTTGTTTATCACCAATATCAATAGAGTTTTCATCACTTGCTTTAACATATGTTCCAACTCCACCATTAAATAGTAAATCTACTTCCATTGTAAGTAGCATTCTACAAAGTTCCTCGCCACTTACTATTTTTTTATTAGTTCCCACTAGCTTTTTAATCTCAGGACTTAACTCTATTTCTTTATCATGTCGATTAAAGATTCCACCACCTGAAGAGATTAGTTTAGTGTTATAGTTTTTCCAACCTCCACTTTTAGACTCAAATAGTCTTTTTCTCTCTTTATATGCAACTGCCATATCAGGATTAGGGTCAATAAATATATCTTTATGAGAAATTGCTGCTAGAAGTTTGAATTTATCGGATTCTATTAAACCATTTCCAAAAACATCTCCACTCATAGAACCAATACCTACAACAGATACCTCATCTTTGTAAATATCAATTCCTTTTTCAATGAAAAATCTTTTTGTTGACATAATAGCCCCACGAGCTGTAATACCTAAATCTTTATGTCCATATCCATTACTCCCACCACTAGCAAAAGCATCGCCTAACCAATATCCTCTTTTTATAGCTATTTCATTTGCTACATCACTCATTGCTGCTGTTCCTTTATCTGCAGCAACTACAAAGTATGGGTCTTCCCCATCGTAATTTATAATTTCAGGATTAGTAACAACTTTCCCATCAACCATATTATCTACTAAATCAAGATTTGAGTTAATATACATTGAATATATTTCTTTAAAATACTCTTTTGTAACTTCACTTGCATCTTTGTTTATTACAAATCCACCTTTAGAACCATCAGGAATAATAATAGAGTTTTTACCCTCTTGAGTAATCATTAAAGATTTTACCTCTTGTCTATAGTCTTCATGTCTATCAGACCACCTTAAACCACCCCTTGAAATCTTACTCATTCTTAAATGAACTCCATAGAAGTCAGGATGATAAACAAAGTTTTCAAAGTTTGGTTGTAAACCTTTTAAGTTTTCACCAAACTTCTTTCCATCTATTTTAAAAGAGATTGTCTCTTTATTTAAATAGAAGTTTGTTCTTAAAAGTGATTGTAAAAAAGAGAATGTAAGCTTTAGAATTCTGTCATCAGTAATTTGAGGAATTTGCTTAATATCCTCTGTTATAATCTCTTCTAGCTTAACTAGTTTATCTTCTCTTTTTGTAACCTTTGGGTCAAACTTTGTACAAAAATAGCTTACAAAGTGATCTGTGATTTTATGATGAGTAATTAACGTATGTAATACTGTTGCTGAGTTTATAGTTAAAACTGCTTGATCTACATATTCGATAAATGCTCGTACTAACATTATATTTCGTAGGTTAAAGTTTTCATTGTAAACCAGTGAAAAAACCTTTGAATGGACCATTGAACTATCTTTTAAGCAAGTAGTTATTATAGTTTCTAAATTATCCTTAGCATTTTTTATTTTTTTCTCTTCAGTTTTATCTTTTATTTTTAAATTAAAACGAGAAACAAAAACCATATCTTTACTATTTTGAATATTATAAGTAACCTCATCAATAATAACAAAACCTATATCATGTAAAATAGGTGTTATCTCTGATAAGAATATTTGCTTTTTAGAATATATCTTAATACTACTTGAACCCTTTACATCTTCTATTTGGGTTACAACGGCAGTTTTCATAACTTTTTCAAAAAGTTCATTTGAAATTTCTAAATCATTTGGTGTTAAAAGTTGAGAGCATATTGCATTCATATCTGAGGAAGTAGTAGCCATAAAATATCCTTTTTTTTGTTATTATCTATAATACTACTCTTTAAAAATTAAGATTTTGTTAAAAAAGTATAACTATTTAATACAGATATCCATAATTTTAAGTTTTAGTAACTTTTCAATATCTTTTACTTTTACTTCTATATCAATACCTCTTTTTCCTCCACTTACATATATTTTTTCGAAGTTTAATGCACTTTCATCTAATACTGTTCTTAATCTCTTTTTTTGTCCAAAAGGAGAAATACCACCAAGTAAATATCCAGTTACTTTTTGAGCTTCATCTTTATTTGCCATAATTGCATTTTTTGATCCCAATGCTTTAGCTATACTTTTTAAAGACATTTTAGAACTAACTGGAATAATACCAATAGCTAACTCTTTTGGATTTAGCTCCACAACAAGAGTTTTAAATACTTGATTTGCGTCTAAGCTTAGTTTTTCTACAACTTCTAAACCATAGTTTTCGCATAAAGGATCATGGTCATATTTATGTATAGTAAATTCACATTTATTTTTTTTAAGAAAATTAATTGCAGGAGTCATATAGTCTCTTTTTGATGAACTATATCAAAAATACGCTTTTATTTCTACCCTGATTTTTGGCTTCATATAAAGCCTTATCTGCTCTGTTTAAAATAGTCTCTTCTGTATCTGCATGCTTAAAGGTAGTGACTCCTAGACTTGCAGTTTTTTTACCAATATAAGGGAAAATTTCTTTTTCTATTGTCTTTCTTATATATTCCGCTTTAACTTGAATACCTTTTTCATCAGTATGAGGACAAATAATTAAAAACTCTTCTCCTCCCCACCTTCCTAAAATATCCATTCTTCTTAAACCTCTTCCTAAAATTTTAGCAAACCCTATTAGTACACTATCTCCAATTTGATGACCATATTCATCATTTACTTCTTTAAAATGGTCAATATCAACTAAAATAAGAGAAAACTTGTATCCTGTTCTAGTACTTCTGTAAATCTCTTTTTCTAACTCAGTATCTAATTTTTGTCTATTATAGATATTTGTTAGCTTATCAGTGATATAAAGTTTTTCTAGCTTTTCATTTTTTTCTTCTAAAAGTTTTTCAGTAAATTTTAACTCATACAATAGTTTTTCTGTCTGCTCTTTTTGTAGTCTTAACTTTCTATTCCAATAAATAAAAATAGCAATAATAGTTATGAAAAAGAATACACTATACCAAACTAAGCTATAATCTTTTCTACTTTCATATGAAATAGCTACATATTTATTATAAATATAGTCTTTAGTTTTTGGTGTTATTTGAGATAATAAACTTGAAAAAATCTTACTTAACTCAGGTTCATCATTTCTAAATCCCATACTTAAGACTAATTTTTCATCAAATTTTGCAGCTATTTTTAATTGTCCTAAATAAGACTCTTGAAACTTATATGCCGCTATTGGTAAAGCCCCAACAAAACCAAACAACTCTTCATTTATAACCTTTAATAAACCATCATCAACACTTTTTACACTAACAAAATCTAAAAAAGGATATTTTCTTTTTAAAGTCTTCTCAAAACTATAATCTTTTACAATCCCTATTTTTCTTCCTTCTAGATTACTAATATTATCAATAAAAGGAATATCAGGTTTTGTTGCCAATACTAAAGGTGTTGAAATAACAGGAGCAGAAAAGTTTAAATACTCTTCTCTATCTTTGGTTTTCATTCCTAAAGATAAGATATCACATCTTCTTGTTATTAGATAATCCAAAGTTTGAGTCCAGCTTTCTGTTTTAACTAAAGTAATAGGAAAACCAAGCTCTTTTCTAAATATATCAAAGTACTCGCTACTTAAACCTATATGCCTTCCTTTTTTATCAATCTCTTCAAAAGGCATCCAATTTGGGTCGATACATAAAGTTAACTCTTTTTTCTTTTCTAGATATTTTTTTTGAGCCTTTGTAAGTATTGGATTATTTGTTACTGGTTCTAAAACAAACTCTTTTAACTTATTTTTTCTTGAGTGTTTTTTTACAATCCCCATTTGAATATAAGTATCCGCAATTCTTATTACTCTATTTAAATTTATACTGCCAAGAGGATACACAGATTCTAATACAAGATTTTCTATTTGGTTTGCTTCAAAAAGAAGTTCTTCTTTTGTCTTATTTTGAGAATTATATTTTTTTAAAATAATATCAACAAGCTCTTCTTTATTTTCTAAAGCATATTTCCAACCTTTTATAGTAGCTTGTTTAAAAGCTTTTACTATATTTGGATATTTTAAATATTGAGCTTTTGAAGTAAATAAATTGTTTGTATAAAACTCTGCACCATAATTTTCTGGATTTATAATATTATATTTGGCACCTGCTTTATTTAGTTTATATACTTGGTTAGTAAGAAAAATTGAAGTTACATCAACTTTTTTATCTATAAAATCATTTATACTAAAAGTTTGAGGAACATCTATAAAATCATCTTTTGAAATACCAAACTGCTTTAACATTAGATGAAAGGCTGTATTTTTTAAAGCATCACTTCCACCCATGAACCTTTTTCCACGAATATCACTTGGAAGCCTAATTCCTTCTTGACTAACTAAAACTAAAGGTGAATGCTTTAAAAAGTTTGCAATAAATACTAAATCATCACCATTTAAATACCTCTCAATAATACTAGAGTAAGAGATAGCAAAATTAATTTTTCCAGCTAATACATCATCAATAACAGAATCTTTTCTAAGGTAATTCATCTCTTTTATAATTACATCAAGACCTATATTATCATAATAGCCTTTCTCTTTTGCAGCATAATACCCTGCATATTCAAACTGATGCAACCATGAAAGTTGAAGGGTAATTTGTGTTTTTTTAGCCAGTAAATAAGTATGTGGGAATAAAAGAATAAGAAAGAAAAAAAAGGTTTTGAATAAATTTTTCATTATATTACCTTTCTATTACAACTTATACTAACTTATAGTAAATAAAACTATTATTAGAAAATGAAAGTAGTTACATTTAAATTACATTATTTTACTTAAATGCTTACTTTAAGACAAAATTATGTTCTAATAATATCAAAGAATTAACTAAAATAGAAATTTTATGTTTTCCTTTATAGTGTTTCCTTGTAGTCATGTTTTTAAAACTCTGTTTTTTAAAAAAGCTCTTTTTCAATGTTTTTATTTCATTTTGGTTTATTATAAATACCTTATTAGAATACAAACCATTTGCTTTCAAATAAGAGATACAGTACTCTACTCTTAGTTTACCTAAAGGCTCATTTTCACTTATTAAGTCAAAAGAAAAAAGCAACTCTTCTCCTAAAAGAAGACTATCTTTACAAATAAAATTATTGATTTTTACATGTTTACTTTTTTCATAACCAAATAAAACAAGTATCTCTTTATTTGCTTTTTTAAGTAAGGTTCTAGCTGCATGTTTACAAATCCAATCTAACTCTTTTGTTTTTCCAAGATTTGATTTTATAAACTCTATTACAAGTTTTGGATTATCCTTTGAGATATCATTTAGATTGTTTGCAACACTTTTTTGTACATACTTTGATTTATCATTTTTTAGAAGTTCAATTATCTCTAATACTTTTTTAGGGTCCTTTTTAAACTTTGGTAAAGCAACTGCCCAAGGAAGCCTTGGTCTACACCCTTCACTTGCAAGTCTTCTTAAATGTTCATTTTCAGATTTCGTCCAAAGTTTTAATTGAGCCATTGTTTTATCTTCTTCTTTTAAAATAAATTGCCTAATTGCAAACTCAGAAGAAGATTCAATGGTAAAAACTTCTAAGGCTTTTATAGAGTTCTCATAATCATCTAAACCATAAACCTCTACAAAATCTTGAAAAAACATCGCTTCAAAAGAGTAAAAATATTTAGACACAAGCTTTAAAACCTCTAATTGCTTTTTATACTCTAGTTTTATATTGTTGTTTAAAACTATTGCTATATGTCTCATTCTTTGTTTTAATTCTAAACTTTGCCATGAGGAATCAAAGATTTCTTTGCAGAATTTTTCTTTATCAAAAGAAAAATAATACTCTTCTATTTTATTTGTTAAGTTTCCTATATACTCTTTTGTATAGACATTTTTTAGTTGTTCTGCCATCTTTTCACTTTTTTATTTTATTATATATAAATATTATATTGACCATAATATATATTGCAAAATGTAATTTAGCTTTAATAAAAAGGAAAAAGATGACTTCACATGAAATTGATTATGAAATATTAGGTGATTCTATGCAAGTTGTAGAGATAGAACTTGATAAAGATGAAACTGTAATTGCAGAAGCAGGAATAATGTCTTGGATGGATGCAAATATAAAGTTTGAAACTAAAGCAGGTGATGGAAGTAGCCTAAATGAAGGCTTCTTTGGAAAAGTATGGGGAATGGGGAAAAGACTTCTTACAAGAGAGTCTTTATTTATGACTCACTTTACAAATACTGTTGATAAAAAACAAAAAGTTGCTTTTGCTTCTCCTTTCCCTGGAAAAATCATGGCAGTTGATTTAAAACAAACTGGAAAACTAATTTGTCAAAAAGACTCTTTTTTATGTGCTGCTAGAGGAACAAAACTAGATTTAGAGTTTAATAAAAGACTTACTACTGGGTTCTTTGGTGGAGAAGGTTTTATTTTACAATCACTTAGTGGAGATGGTAAAGCTTTTATTCATGCAGGTGGAACAGTTGTAAAAAAAGAGCTAAATGGTGAAAAACTAATAGTTGATACTGGAAGTTTAGTTGCTTTTACAGAAGGTTTAGATTATAGAGTTGAAGTTAGCTCAGGTATCAAATCAATGTTATTTGGTGGAGAAGGAATTTTCTTAACTACTTTAGAAGGAAAAGGAACTGTATATTTACAATCACTTCCATTCTCTAGACTTGCTGATAGAATAATTGCACAAATACCACAAGGTGAAGGGCATTTTGATATAGCAGATAAATAATCCCCCAAAGGGATTATTTAAAAAGTATTTTTACTCTCTTTATAAAGGCTAATTATCTCTTCTTTATTTAGTTCTCTTTGTAAAGTATCACTTTGTTTTTTAACTATTTTTCCAAACTTGATTGAAGTTTCTTTACTTAGTTTTTCATTTAAAAACTCTTCTATAATAAAAGCAACTCCTCCTTTTCCTGATTGAGAATTTACTCTAATAATATTTTCAAAAGTTCTATTTATATCCCTTGGATCAATTGGTAAATATGGAACTGTCCAAAACTCACTTTTATTTGCACGATAAAAATCTATTCCTTTTTTCACGGCATCTTGATGTCCACCACTAAAAGCTGTAAAAATCATCTCTCCTACAAAAGGGTGCCTTTCATGCACTTTTAACTGTGTCATTTTTTCATACATCTTTTTAACTTCATCTATAAAAGTTAAATCAAGCTCTGGGTTTATACCTTGTGAATAGATATTAAAAGCAAAATTTACTAAATCTAAGTTCCCTGCTCTCTCACCATTTCCAAACAGAGTTCCTTCTACTTTTTGAGCTCCTGCTAAAACTGCTAACTCAGTAGAAGCGACAGAAGTTCCTCTATCATTGTGAGGATGAACACTTACGATTACTGCTTCTTTGTTTATTAAATTATTGCACATCCACTCTATTCTATCTGCATAAACATTTGCCGTACACGCTTCTAAAGTATTTGGAAGATTTATAATCATTTTATTTTCAACTGTTGGCTTTACTACTTTTATTACTTCATTACAAATTTCAAGTGCAAACTCTAATTCAGTTTGAGAGAAACTCTCAGGAGAATATTGATAAGTAATCTTTCCTTCAAACTCACTTGTAAGTTCGATTAAATATTTCATTGACTCAACTGCCATTAAAATAATCTCTTCTTTACTCTTTTTAAAAACTACTTCTCTTTGAAACTCATTTGTTGGGTTATATAAATGAAAAACTGCATTTTTAACTCCAACCATTGCTTCTACACTTCTTTTAATCCACTCTTTTTTTGCTGGAATTAAAATCTGAATAGCTACATCTAAAGGAACTAAATCCTCTTCAATAAGTTTTCGAACAAAATTAAAATCAGTATCAGAAGCACTTGGATATGCAACTTCTATGTTTTTAAATCCCATCTTTACTAAAGTTTGAAAGTATTCTAATTTTTGTTCTTCATTTAAAGGATTTACTAAAGCTTGATTTCCATCTCTTAAATCTACACTACAATATATTGGGGCTTTATCAATTTTTTTATTAGGCCATTGTCTTTCTAAGTTCTCTACACTTGGATATTGTTTATATTTTTTATATAACATCTTCACTCCACAAAATTCATTTTGCAAAGTATATAAAATAAAAAAATTTAAGTCTTGTACAAAATTAACATCCTAAGAGAAGATGCTTTTTTGAAACTCTTTTGGGCTTAGTTGAAAAACTCTTTTAAAACTTCTATTTAGATGGCTTTGATCAAAAAAACCACTTTGTAAAGCCACTTCTACAATACTTTTATTTGAAGACAATAACTCTTTTGCATAGTGAACTTTTTTATTAAGAATATAAGAATGAATAGGAAGTCCAAACTCTTTTTTAAAGACTCTTATTAAATGAATAGTTGATAGATTAAAGGTTTCAGCCATCTCTTCTAAGGTAAGTTCTTCTAAATAATTTTTATCTAAATACTCTTTGATTTTAAAAGCTAGCTTATCATTTTTTTCACATTTTTGAACTTCATTTTTATAAAAAGTATCAATACAAAACTCTAAAAAATGCTCTTCTTTAAAGATTAAAGAAGCTTTTTCATCAAGAAGTATTTCACATAAAGAGATAAACTTTTTATATACTTCTTCACTAAAAATATGCTCAAAATCTTTGTCATAAAAAATATCTAAAGCTTTTAAATACTCTTTATTTATATATAAAACATAACCATGCTCAGAGCTTTCATTTAAAGTAGCACTATGGGAAATATGGTCATTTATAACTATCAGTTCCTTAGGGTTTAAAAGTTTTTTGTCTTCATTAAAAATGATATTTAAAGAGCCTTTTTTTATTGCTGTGATCGTTAGTTCTTCATGCAAGTGCATTTTTTGACATTGGGTGATTTTTTCTATATATCTTAGTTCTAAAAAGTTTAGTTTTGAGGATTTGAAAATTTGTGTTTTCATTGAAGACAAGAAGAACTAAAAAGTTCTTCTTTTATAATTATGCGAATGCAGGTTCTAAGAAAGGAATAATTTGTTTTTTTCTTGAAAGACAACCGTCTAACCAAACTTTTCCATTTTCTAATTTTACATCAAATGCTTTTTCAAATACTGCTGTATCAGTTGAAGAAACAAGTACTTCTGAACCCTCTTTCATGATATCAGTTAAGATTAAACATGCAGTATGCAAGTTATTTTCTTCTCTTAATTTGTCTAAATCAGCTTGTAATTCATCTTTGATTGAATCAAAAATTGCTAAATCAATAACTTCTAATTGACCAATACCAACTGCATTTCCATGCATATCAAATGGTTTATAGTCTCTTAAAATTAAATCTCTAACAGGAACACCTTCAACTGCTGATTTTACTTTGAACATTTCCATACCTAAAGCACCAAAATCTTCAACTCCAGCAATTTGGGCAAGTTCTCTTACAACTTCAATATCAATTGGAGTACAAGTTGGTGATTTGAAAATAACGGTATCAGAAAGAATTGCACAAAGCATTACACCAGCGATATTTGCAGGAATTTCAACTTTGTGATAATCATACATCTCTTTTACAATTGTATTTGTACAACCAACAGGTCTAATCCAACATTCAAGTGGAGTTGAAGTTGTTAAGTCACCTAATTTGTGGTGGTCAACAATACCAACAATAGTTGCCTCATCAATATCAGCAGGAGCTTGTCCTCTATCAGAATAATCAGTGATGAAAATCTCTTCACCAGCAAATTCAGTTTTAAGCTCAGGTGCTTCAAAACCGAATCTGTCTAAAATAAATTGAGTCTCAGGAGAAACTGGTCCTTGTCTAGCAGGAGTTGCGTCTCTTCCAATTTTATTTAATAAATAAGCTAACGAAATCGCTGAACAAATAGAATCTGAATCAGGAGTCGTATGTCCACATGTATAAATTGCCATAAAAATATCCTATTTTAATTTTTGGCTGATTTTATCTAAAGTTTAGTAAAAAAACTATTATTATTCTTGAATTAAAAATTGTCCTAATTCTCTATTTTTTACTAATTTTGAACAATCTACTACAACTCCATGCATTGCAATATATGTTCCATTTTCAACATCTGCACTTAAAAAACCAAGTGCTTGAGAGAAGTTCATTGTAGCTTCAACCTCATCAATACTCATAGGAACCATAGCACCAGTAAATACTATTTTTTTATTGATTTTTCTTTGTTTTATTAATTCAGAAGTTAAGTGAACAGTATCTGTTCCATGAACAATAATCACTTTGTCATTTTCACTTGATTTAATAGCTTCACAAATTTTTTCTCTATCTGAATCTATCATATCAAGGCTATCTTTTGAAACTATATTTTTAATCTCAAACTCTACATTATGACAAGAAGCGATTATCTTATCTAAAGCAATATTATCCGAAGGGACTTCAAGTTGTCCCTTTATTGGATTATATCTTTTGTTAAATGTTCCACCTGTATTTATTACAGTTACTTTCATTTATTTTTCCTTTAAATATCGTCGTAGTTATTTACCATGTTTTTTGGATGCAGAAGCTCATCTAATTCTTCTTTTGTAAATAGCTCTTGCTCTAAGATAATATCATATACTCTTTTGTTTGTTGCAAGTGCTTCTTTTGCTAAAGCTGAACTTTTTTCATATCCTAAAATTGGGTTTAGGCAAGTTACAAGAGTAACTGAGTTTAAGATATTATTCATACAAACTTCTTCATTTGCAGTAATACCTTTCACACATTTTTCAGCTAAAGTATAAAAAGATCTTCTCATCATATTAATAGAAGTAAATAGTTTATATGCAACTAAAGGTTCAAATACATTTAACTGTAACTGTCCACCTTCACAAGCTAAAGCGATAGTTGTATCTGCTCCAATTACTTCATAAGCAACTTGATTTACAACTTCTGGAATTACAGGATTTACTTTTCCTGGCATAATAGAACTTCCTGGTTGCATTTTAGGTAAGTTTATTTCATTTAGCCCAGCTCTTGGTCCTGAACTTAAAAGTCTTAAGTCATTACATATTTTAGAGATTTTAATAGCAACTCTTTTTAAAATACCAGAGATATGAACAAAGTCACCAGTATCTTGTGTTGCTTCAATTAAGTTACTAGCACTTTCATAATCAATACCTGTTACATCTCTAAGATTATTGATTACTTTTTTTCTATATGCTTTTTTAGTATTAATTCCTGTACCAATAGCAGTTGCACCAAGGTTTACCTCTTTTAATAGAGTTTGACAATCTCTTAATCTAAAAATATCATCATCAATCATTACAGCATAAGTTTTAAACTCTTGACCTAAAGTCATAGGAACAGCATCTTGAAGTTGAGTTCTTCCCATCTTTAGTACGTCTTTAAACTCTACTGCTTTTTCATTGAATGAATCTCTTAAATATCTAAGAGAATCTTTTAACTTATAGATTAACTCATAAAGAGTGATTTTAATAGCTGTTGGATAAACATCATTTGTCGATTGAGACATATTCACATGATTGTTTGGATGAACAATATCATATGTACTTCTTGATTTTTTTAATATCTCTAAAGCTCTATTTGCAATTACTTCATTTGCATTCATATTTGTAGAAGTTCCTGCTCCACCTTGAATTGGGTCTACAATAAATTGGTCATGGAACTTACCATCAATTATCTCATTACAAGCTTGAATGATTGCATCCCTTTGCATATCATTTAAATCACCTAATTCATAGTTAGTTAAAGCACAAGCTTTT
Organism: Arcobacter sp. CECT 8989; assembly: GCF_004116715.1. NCBI lineage: Bacteria > Pseudomonadati > Campylobacterota > Epsilonproteobacteria > Campylobacterales > Arcobacteraceae > Arcobacter > Arcobacter sp. CECT 8989. The sequence continues at coordinate 365,309 of NZ_PDKE01000001.1, forward strand.
TTAACTTTTGCAAGGGATTTAATAAAAGTAGGAAATAGTGATAAACTTGTGTGTGTGATGTCAAAGTTTTCACTAGCTCTTAATGTTTGAATACCGTAGTAAGCATCCTTAGGAATCTTTTTTTCACCTAAAAAATCTGTTTCAATTCTGAAATTCTCTTCCATTATTTTTTGCCTTTTTCTGTTTTAAAGCACAATCATATAAAAACGAAGTAAGAAAAAAGTGTGCTTTTTAAAAATTAATCAAATTTTGCTAAAGTATACCCTTCTTGGGGAACATTTTTGATTACATTCACTGGTAACTTATGTCTTAAATCCTTGATAAATGACTTTAAAGCATGGCTTGTCATCTCTCTTTCAGCCCATAGCTCATCTTCAATTTGAATATAAGTTAATATCGAATCTTTTTTCTCATATAAAAGTTGTAAAAACTCTTTCTCTCTTTTTCTTAATATTATAGTCTCACCATTATAACTAATCTCACGCTTTTGTAAATCTAAATACATATCTTCACAAAGTTCAATTGGCTCTTGTGATTTACTTACATACTTCATTAAAGCTTCATTTAGCTTTTTTAGATTTAAAGGCTTTAAAATAAAGTGATTAATATTTAGATTTATTAAATCAAATAAATACTCTTCATTAGAGTAAGCTGTCAACATAAATATTACAGTTGAAGTATCCTCTTTCCTAACTCTTCTTACAAACTCTATTCCATTGCAGTTTTTCATTTGTATATCTGAAAGAATGATTTTTGGCTTATACTCTTGGTATATTTCATAGGCTTCTTCCCCATCTCTTGCTTCATAAACCTCATCAAAATAATACTTTAAAGTCTCTACTATAATCTGTCTAATTCCATCTTCATCTTCAACACATAAAATTGGAACACTTTTTAACTCTTCTAATAACTTTTCATCCATGCTTTATCCTGCTAATACTATTTTAAACACTGCGCCTTCTTTATCATTTGAGACACTTAATTCTCCACCCATATTTCTTTCAATAATAAGTTTTGAAATATATAATCCTAATCCAGTACCTTTTGAAGAATCTTTTGTACTAAAATATGGGTCGAAAATCAAATCAAAATGCTCATATTTTATTCCACCTGCATTATCTTTTAATTCTACTATACTTAAGATACCTTTTGTATCAATTGTTATTGTTATTTGTGGATTTTCAACTCTCTTTTCTACTAAGATATCCCTTGCATTCATTAAAAGATTTAAAATCACTTGTGAATACTCTGTTGGATAACCATTTATCTCTTTATCATTCTTAACATCCACAACCAATTTTATATTACTATCATCTAAAGATGCGTTTATTAGATTTATTGCTTTTTGGCAAGAATCTAAAATAGAAAACTGCTCTTTTTTCTTATCTGGTTTAAAGAAGTTTCTAAAGTCATCAATAGTATTTGACATAAACTCAATCATCTTATCACTTCTTTCAATTGAGTTTAGAATATGTTTATCTGTGACTTTTTTAAATCTAGTTGCAGTTTCAAGCTCCATTAACACACCAGAAAGTTCTGTTAAAGGCTGTCTCCATTGATGGGCAATCATACTTATCATAGAACCCATTCTTGCTAATTTTGATTGTTGTAAAATAGCTTTATCTTTTCGTTTACCCTCTTCAATTCCAATTGCTACTTTACTTGCAAGGTTTTTATTTAGGTTTTGAAGTTTCTTCTCTTCTGTTTCAACTTGCTGTTTATACTTCTTTACAACATCATTTATAATTGAAATCATAAGAAGTGAAAATAAAGCCATAAATATAATAATTGCAATAGTTAAAACCATCATAAAATCAGTAAACTTTTTTTGATAGATTTCATGCTCTTTAGTTTTTTCTTTTATTAATATATCTATAGTTTCTTTTTCTATTTTTGAAGAAGCGTAAAGTTTTTTATATTGTTGAATATTTAGCTCAAAGGTTTCATTTGTCACTTTTAAGTGGTATGAAGTAGCAAAAAAAGCGATAAATAAAATACTTAAAAAAGGAATGGTAACAGTAAAAAAAGGAATCCCTTCTTTATTAAACATCTTAACTCCATAAAACATAAAGAAGTAAGAAAATCTTACTTCTTTATTTATGCTTTTTGTTTTTTATCATTGATATTATCTACAATCTCTTTCCATGTATCTTTATCAATTTTAAACTCATGATAATCATTATATCTTAAAACAGGTTTTCTTCCCTCTTTTAATTGTCTATCATAACCTTTGATTAGTCTAAGAACTGGTTTATATAAAATTGCAATAACAACTAAGTTGATAACTGCTAATAATCCCATTGATAAATCAGCAAATGAGAAGATTGAACTTAAATCTTGGAATGAACCCCAAATAATAAGTGCTACACATAAAATTCTAAATCCATTAAATAGCATAGTGTTCCCTTTTGAGAAGAAGTTTAAACTATTTTCTGCAAGATAGTAGTTGTATAACATAGATGAAAGTCCAAATAAAAATAATGCAACAGTTACAAAATATCCACCAAATGGTCCAATATGTTCAATAAGTGCATTTTGAGTAAGAAGAACACCTTGTACACCTTCTTGTCCAGGAGAATAAACACCTGATAAAAGAATAATAAATGCTGTACAAGAACATAAAATAATAGTATCAATAAATACTGAGAATGACTGAACGATACCTTGTTGAACTGGGTGAGCTACATAAGCTACTGCTGCAACATTTGGAGCAGAACCAAGTCCAGCTTCATTTGAGAACATACCTCTTTTTGCACCTTGTAAAATAACAGCACCAATACCACCACCAATAGCAGAAGAAGGATTAAATGCTTGTTCTATAATCATTGTAATAAGTGCAGGGATTTTTTCTACATTAAGAGCAATAACAACTATTGCAATAAGTAAATATCCCATTGCCATTACAGGAACAATAACTTCTGAGAATCTAGTAATTCTTTTTACACCACCAAAAATAGCAATTGCAAAAACTAAAGTAACAATTCCACCTGTAATCCAAGTAGGAATATCAAATGATGCTTCAAAAGAAGTTGAGATAATAAAAGATTGAGTTGCATTAAATGCAAACCCGAAAGTAATCATTAGTAAAACTGAGATAATAACACCAAGCCATCTTTGACCTAAGGCTTTTGTTACATAATAAGCTGGTCCACCTCTGTATACACAAGAGTCTTCCCCATCTTTTTCTTTATATAGTTGAGCTAATGAACACTCAAAGAAACTTGTACTCATTCCAATAAGACCAATAATCCACATCCAGAATACTGCACCTGGTCCACCAAGTGTAATAGCAACAGCAACACCAGCAATATTACCACCACCAACACGTCCAGCAACACTTAACATTAAAGCTTGAAAAGAACTAATATGTCCTTCTTTATCGTGAACTGTATCTCTTAATACATTAAACATCTTAAAGAAATATCTAAATTGAACAAATCTTGATGTTATCGTAAAAAATATACCTAAAGCAGGAAGTAAATAGATTAGAATATTACCCCAAATTAGGTTATTTAAAAAGTCATTTATTTCAGCTAACATTTTTTCTCCTTTAAATGTGTGAAAATTGTAACATGCTAAAGAGGGGTAAAAGTGTGATTTATGTTATTAAAGTAAATTGTAACTTATATGTTTTTTTAATAATTACTATTTTAAAATACTCTAAACATAAGTAAAAAAGGATAAGGTATGGCAATGACTAATAGCGCATATGCTCAAAAAACATTTCTTGATGAGTTATATACTTTTTTAGATGAGATTTCAGAAAGAGTTATACAGTTTGTATACAAAAACCATAAATACCTAGGATATTTTTAAAATCCTAGATAAGTTTACATATTAAAATCACTACTTTCCATAGTATAACTTCTCTGTATTTTTGCAATAGAAGTTTTATAATCTTTAAATATTGATTCTCTACCTTGTTTTTGTGCAGACATGTGATCTATATTTTTTTTCCAGTTTAATAATGACTTTTCATCTTCCCAAAAAGATAAAGATAAAAGCTTTCCTTCATTTACTAAAGACTGGAATCTCTCAATTGAAATAAAACCTGGCATCTTAACTAACTGCTCTTTTAAATGAGTTGCTATATTTAAATATTGTTCTTTTTTTCCATCAGCTATTTCAACTTCAAATATTACTGAATACATTAATTATCCTTTTCTAATATTTGTAATTGTTTTTCCACCAATTGCATAATTATCAGTAGATACTTCTTCAATAGTTACAACACAAGTTTTCTCACCTCTACCAAAAACATCAACAAAAGCTTGAGTAAGTTTTTGAGCTAATTGTTCTTTTTGTTCTTTTGTTGCTCCACCATCTTCATGTGTCATTTTTACGTTTATTATTGGCATAAATTTTTTCCTTTACTTTTTTATATTCTACTTTGTTCTTGCGTTGCAAACTTCTTTGCTACAAATAAAAGCACAACTCCTGCTAACACAATTGCCGCTGTTACATAAAGTGCATTTGAATAGTTTCCATAAATCTCAATTAACTTTACACTATAAAGTGGGGCACCAACTTGCCCTATTCCATAAGCTGTTGTTAAAGCTCCCATCAAAATAACAGGATTACTTCCAGCTAGTTTTCCACCTAAGTTCATAAAAAGTGCTACAAGTCCTACAAATGTTCCACCATATAAAACCCCAGAAAAAAGGTTTAAATAAACATTTGTTGTAAGAGCTGAAATAAGTATTCCAACCACTTGTAAAAGCATAGCTATTATAATAATATTCACACTTCCAAACTTATTCGCTAATGTCATCCAAATAATACAAGATGGAATACCAGCAAGACCAACTAAAGTCCAAGTAAAACTTCCATAACCATCTAAGCCTTCAAGTGAATTAATAATATCAGGTAAAAATGTTCCTTGAACAACAAAACCTACACCTTCTGTAAAGTATGCAATAATAAGTAAAATCACAAAAGGTGAAAATAAAGACTTATCAAACTTGTGTTTCACTACGTTTTGTTTTAACTCTTTATCAAAAGATAAAATATACATAGAATACATCGAAGCTATAAAACCAAAGATAGTTAAAACTATCCAAGCATCTCTCCAACTTCCTTCATAAGCAAACACAGCTCTTACAATTAAATCCGTTACAAAAACAGAAAAACCAATACCACTAAAGTGGATTCCCATAGCTTTTGTTTTATTATCCATTTTTAGTTTTGTCATAACAATTGCCGAACCAACAACAAGTGCCATAGCTGCACCAAAACCAGCAACTATCCTTGAAATAGCCCATAAGGTTTCATTTGAACTTATACCTAATACTAAAGTAGTAGCTAGACATAAAAATATTCCAAATCTAAAAAACTTTACTTTTGTATTGATATCTTTAATAAAGATTGCAAAAATAGAACCACCCAAATAACCAACAAAGTTAATTGAAGCTAATACTCCTGCAAAAGTAATCGTTAGAAAATCATCTAACATAGGAGGAAGAAGTGAAGTAAATACAAATCTTGCAACTCCAACTCCTACTATTAAAGCAAGTATTCCTGCTAAGATAATTGCTGGATTACTATTTCTATCCAGTAAATTAATATTCATAAGTTTCTTTTCCCTTTTTAAAAACTTTTGTGTATAATATCACTAAAAATGATGATGTGTCAAATATCAAATCGTGATTAATGATATAAGGAAAAGTGATGGACTCAAATTTATTAAAGGTATTTGTAGCAGTTGCCCAAGAACAAAGTATTACTTTAGCTGCAAAAAAACTAGGCTTTGCTCAATCAAATATTACATCAAGAATAAAACAACTTGAAAAATCAGTTGGCTACTCACTATTTCATCGTGTTCCAAAAGGTGTAGTTCTAACTTATGAGGGAGAAAAGCTTTATAAACACGCAGTTGAAATAGTAAAAAAAGTAGAGAATGCAGTTTTAGATATGCAAAACATGCAGTATCAAAAAAAGCTTGTAGTTGGTTCAACAGACTGTAATGCAGCAGTTAGAATCTCTTCTTTTTTAATGAAACTTCATAAAGACTATCCAAAAATTCAACTTGAACTTCTAACTGGAACAACAAGAGATGTGATACAAATGATATTAAACTATAAAGTTGATATCGCTTTTATAAGTGGGGAACCAAACCACGAAGAGCTTATGGTTTTACAAAAACTTGAAGAAGAAATAGCCATCTTAGAACCACAAGATGAAGCTTGTCCAAATGTGATTTTATCCTTTAAAGAAGGTTGTGCTTATGATGAGTTTTTAAAAAACTACTATATTCAAAAAGGTGAAGATATAGAAAAATCACTTGCATTTGGTAGTTTAGAGACAATCTTAGCTTGTGTAAAATCAGGTATGGGAAAAACTTTACTTCCAACAAACTTAGTTGATAAACTAGGCTTTAGCAAAGATTTAAAAATCACAAAATTAGATAAAAAGACAGCTTATATTCCTACTTGTCTTATTTGTAGAAAAGACAATGTCCCTAAAATTGCTGAGTACTTAAAAACTCTTGAGTATTAAGAAGAAAGTGGTTTTACCACTTTACTTCTCCTTTTACTACTTGCGCCCCTAGCTTTAAAGAAAAACTATCTTTATCTAACTTTGGATAAATAGTTTGCATTATAGAGATTAGCTCTTTTGAGTTTTTTGCTTTTGATACAGCTTTTTCGTAAGTCTCAAGATACTTTATAGAAAACTCAATAGTACTTATATCATTTTTACTTCCTTCTTTTGAGTGGGCAGGAATAACAGTTTTTATCTCAAGTTTCTTCATATCTTTTAAAACTTTTAACCACTGTTCTCTTTCTTTTTTAGTAGAAGTATCTGCCATCCATAAATGCTCTTTATCAGTAATATTAATACCTCCAAAGATAGCTTTTATACTTGGTACATAAACATAAGATCTTGTTGAGTTAAAATTCATAATTTTTAATTTTTTATCTTCTAACTCTATAAAATCTTTTTCTAAAATAGAAGGTATCAACACATATGAAGGAGCATTGTTTTCTAGCTTTGGACCCCAATAGTTTAACTTATCTTGATAAGTCTTTTTTATATGTGCAACAGTTTGTTTAGTAGCATATATCTTAGCTTTTGGAAATGCTTTTGTGATAACTTCTAAACCAAAGTAATAATCAGGGTCACCATGACTTACATAGATTTTTTTTAGTTCTCTTTTACTTTTCAAAACTTGTGCTACAACTTTATGTGCATCTGCTTTTGTAAAATGAGCATCTATTAATACAGCCTCTTTTTTCCCTAAAACTAAAACAGAAGCAAGATTAAATCCATCTTCCCCTGCTCTATGAACTTTATATGTTAGTTCATTTTCCTTTGCTATTAAACTATTTGATATAAATAAAAGCATAGAAAAAACTACAAGTAGTCCTCTTTTCATTTGTTTCCTTTTTCTTTTTTTTGAATAATATCATTTTAAAACTTAATTTATTTTACTAGTAAAATACTTTTAAAATACTTGTATTTAACTAGAGTTTGTATATAATCACCCTATGAAAATAAAAGATTTAGAAAAAGACATTCAAAGAAATAAAGAAAAGTCACCAGAAACATATAATGAAATATCAAATGTAACTATTCCTTTTTATATGTTTTACAACAAAATGTTTGGTGGTGTAACAAAACTAGAAGAAGATAAATATCAAATAACTCATAGTGAACTAGATGTATTATCATGTTTAAGAATGAGTGAAAATGATGAACATATTCTTTCACCTACAAAACTATATGAAAGACTTCTTTTTACTGGTGGAGCAATAACAAAGGTTCTAAAAAAGTTAGAAAAGAAAAACTATATTATTAGACTTGAAAATGAGTTTGATAAAAGAAGTAAATTAGTACAACTAACCTCTTTAGGAAAAGAGACTCACGACAAGGTTATGAAAGATGTTCTAAACTTTGAAGAAGAGTGTTTTTCTGAACTAAACAAAGAAGAGTTAGAGCTTTTTAGAAGCTTACTTTTAAAGCTTCTAAAAAAATAAGCTCTCTTTATCTTTGTTTTAAAGTAGTTTCCAAACCTTGGTCGGGATGCCTTGGTATCAAAAACGATAAAGAAAAAGACAATAAAGCAATACTTGCACCAATAATAAATACTAAAGAAGTAGAATAAAGCCAAACTAATCCTAAAAGAGCAGGTAAAAATACTGCTGCAATATGATTTATAGTAAATGACACAGCACTTGCACTTGCGATATCTTTTGGGTCAGCAATTTTTTGAAAATATGTTTTAAGGGCAATTGCCATAGAAAACAGAATATGATCAATTACAAAAAGAAAATATGCCACATAAAGATTTTCAACAAAAGCATAAGAAACAAATACTAGCATAAGTCCAATATACTCAAACCTTAGAGTATTTCTCTCACCAAATTTAACAATAAATTTTCCTATCTTTGGAGCAAAATACATATTTAAAACAGAGTTTATAAATAGAAGTGCAACCATATTATGAACATCTACCCCAAACTTTTCTACAAGTAAAAATCCTGCAAATACAATAAAGATTTGTCTTCTAGCTCCCGCAAAGAAAGTTAGAACATAAAAAAGCCAATACTCTTTTTTAAGTGTGATTTTCTTTTCTTGAACAACATCATCTTTAAAATGTTCAAATGCCATCCAAGAGATTATCCCAACAACTAAAGTCACCCCTCCAAAAAAGGCATAAACATATTTATACTCTACAGAATAAAACTTCATCATCACATAAATAAGTACAAAAACTACAAGTGAAGTAAAAGATTTAGCCGCAGTTATCTTTCCTAAAATAATAGGTGCTTTCTCTTTACTTAGCCATTGCAAGGCTAATGACTGATTTAATGTTTCAAGATAATGAAAACCTATAGACATAATTACTGTTGTAATATAAAGCCCTAGTGCAGAAGGATAAAATCCTGTTAATAAAACCCCAACACCAAGCATCAGCATAGAGATATATGCAAGTCTTTGTTGAGCTACAAATATTATCACTAATACAACTGTAAAAGCTAAAAATCCAGGTATCTCTCTTAAACTTTGTAAAATCCCTATCTGGCTTCCATCAAATGAAGCTGCTTCAATAACAAAGTTATTAAGCAGACTCATCCATGCAGAAAAAGAGAAAACCATAGATATAGACATAATGTATAGCAAAGCTACACGTGACTTAAATATCTTTTCCATCTATTTAAAAAGTTGTACAACTAAAGGAAGAAAAACTGCTGTTAGTATTCCTGTTAGTCCCATAGCTAAAGCTCCAAAAGCTGCTGCTTTTTCAGAGATTTCAATAGCTCTTGCAGTTCCTATACCATGAGAAACTACTCCAAGGGCAAAACCTTTTGAAGTATCATGTTTGATTTTTAAAAGTTTAAAAATAGCTGTTCCTAAAAGTGCCCCAATAATTCCAGTAATAATCACAAAACCAACTGCTAAAGAAGGTATTGCACCAATTTGCTCAGATGTAATAATCGCAATTGGAGCGGTGATTGATTTTGTAGTCATTGATAACATCGTTGGAAGTTGTGCATCTAAAGCCCACAATAAAGCAATTGCAATTGCAATAGTAAATGTCCCTGCTACAACAAGTGTAATAAATATCGGGAAAAATAGCGACTTAATATGCTTTAAGTTCTTATATAAAGGAAGTGCTAATGCAACCGTTGCAGGGCCTAAAAAGAAGTGAATAATCTCAACTCCTTTAAAATACTCTTCATAAGAAACTCCAGTAGTAATAAGTGCTGTCATAATAATCAAATATGCAATAATGATTGGCTGTAAAAGCGTGTGTTTATCAAACTTCTCATAAACAATAATTCCAATTTTGAATGAACCTAAAGTTAATAACAACCATACAAGAGGAGTGTTTGTAACGTACTGTATAAGTGCATCTATATTCATTTTTTATTCTCCTGTCTGATTGTTAAGTAATCCATTAATTTAGCACAAAAACCTAAGGCAATAATTGTTCCTACAAATAGTGAAACTGTAATAGCCCAAAACTCTTTTGAGATAATATCAACTTGCGTAATAATTCCCATCGCAGCGGGGATAAATAACATAGGTAAATATCTTAAATGAATTGAAACTGCATTGTCAAGGCTTGGAAAACTAGCCTTTCTAATGATTAAGAAAATAAGTAATAAAACCATACCAATAACTGGTCCAGGTACTAATAAATCAAAAAGTTTAGCAATACATTCACCTATAAATTGAAAAAATAATAGTGTAATAATTCCTTTTAACATGTGTCCTCTTTTTACATAAATACAAAAATAACAAGCTTGATAGCCATAAGTGATAAGATAATTTTTAATGCTAGCATAAATTTTTTACCATCAATTTTATCTCTTAGTTTTGTTCCTGCATAACTTCCAGCAACTGCTCCTATAATCATGGCAACCAAGATACCAATATAATCAAAAAATATAAACCCGAAAATCATAAAAGCAAAAACTTTAAGCAAGTGAGTAATACTCATCAAGGCAGCAGCAGTAGCTACAACTGTGTGTTTATCATTGTAATCTTTAACTAAAAGTGTTGTTGCAAGTGGTCCAGTAGCACCAACAACAATAGAAAAACCACTTTGAATAAAACCAATTAAATAATAACTTTCAAATTTTTTGATTTTGTCATTAAACTTTTGACTCCATAGAGAAAGCAAAATATAAATTCCTATAAAAAGAGGAATATATGTTAATGAAACAAAATACAAAATAACAGCAAAAAAAGATACACCAGCAAGTGAGCCAATCAAAAACTTAGGTATAACTTCTACTTTTACATCTTTATATCCAAAAACTGCACGACTTAAGTTACTACTTAATTGTGTCAAACCATGAACAGGAACTAAAGCATTGATGGGTAAAAAAGAAGGAAGAATAGCGATTAAAATCATTCCTCCACCAAGACCAACAACTCCTGCAATAGTAGATGTAAAAAAGGTAATAATTCCCAGCAAAATCTCTTGTGACATCTCTAATATCTTTATAAATAATTTTTAGTAAAATACCACACTCAAACTTAAAATAAAAGGTAAAATAATTTGGAAATGGATATATATCAGTTTATAGGTTTTGTAGGAATGCTCTTTGTTGTCGTGGCATATTTTTTACTACAAACTAATAAATATACTATAAGTTCTCTACCTTATCAGGTTTTAAACCTAGTTGGTGCAATATTGTTATTCATATCATTATGTGTGCATTTTAACTTAGGTTCATTTATTATTGAAGTATTTTGGATACTAATCACGCTTTATGGTATGGCTAAAAACTTAAAAAGGAAAAAAAGTGAAGCTTAGTATTTTTGTAGCACTTCTTTGTACATCACTATTTGCAAACAATTACTACAACCAAGAAAAAGGTAAAATCGATATGCATGGCGGAAAAGGTGATAAACTACTTGGAAACTCATCACACTTTTCAAATCAAAAAAGTCTTAACTCTTTACAAGACTTAACAATAAAAAAACCTAAAGAACCTTCTAAACCAAAACAACCAACTATCAAAATAGAAAAATAATTTTTTTAAAAGTTCTTGACAAGATTGAAAAATCTTGTTAATATTTCAACAGACCAACTGGTCGGTTTTATTTTAAAAGGAAAAAATCATGTTTAGATTATTAGATGAAATCAAAAAATACCAAGAAGCTTTTAAAGAGAAAGTTCCAGAAGATATTCAAAAAGTTATGTTAGATGCAACGGAAGAGTTAAAAAGATTAAGTCTTTCAAAAGATGCACTAAAAGTAAGTGACAAAGCAATCAACTTTGAATTACCAAATGCAGTTAATAAACCTGTTTCACTAAAAGAAGCTTTAGAGAACAATGAGTTTGTAGTAATAAACTTCTACAGAGGTCAATGGTGTCCTTATTGTAATTTAGAACTAAAAGCTTTACAAACTATCAATGATGAACTTGCAAAATTAAATGCAAAAATCATAGCTATTTCTCCACAAACTCCTGACTCATCTCTTTCAACAAAAGAGAAAAATGAGTTAGCATTTGAGGTTTTAAGTGATAATGAAAACAAAGTTGCAAAAGAGTATGGACTAGTATTTTCTCTTGCTGAGGAACTAAGACCTATCTATAAAAGTTTTGGAATAGATATTGAAAGTTCAAATAAAGAAGATTCATACGAACTACCAATGCCTGCAACATATATAATAAATAAAAACCAAGAAATAATCTACAGTTTCATAGATGAAGATTATACTAAACGAAGCGAACCTCAAACAATATTGGATATAATACAGAAAAATTCATAAGAGGTTTAATGAGTACGGTAAGAGAGAAATTGATAGAAGCTACCTTTGAAGAAGTCTTTACAAAAGGCTACATCGGAGCTTCACTAGCAAATATTTTAAATCGTGCAGAGGTAAAAAAAGGAGCTATGTACCACTACTTCTCTTCTAAAAAAGAGATGGTACTAGCTATGATAAAAGAGCAACAACAAACAAGAATAGAAAGAAAATGGAAACCACTAATAGATGAAAAAGAGGATACTATCTCTGTCTTAACATCTATTTTGTTAGATACTAAAAGTTGGGATTTAACAAATGGTTGTGCCTTTGGAAACTTGATGCAAGAGTCTTTTGACCAAGATGAAGACTTCGCTTTAGTTTTAGAAGAGATACTTCAAAACTGGAAAAATCTATTTATAGATGCACTTAATAAAGCACTTAAAAACAATCAATTAAAAGAGAATACAAATATACAACAGTGCGCTACTTTTATAATAGCTACTTTAGAAGGAGCTATTCTTCTTAGCAAAAAATCAAAAGATTCACAAAACTATGAAGACTGCATGTCTCAACTAACTATCTTTTTAAACTCTCTTAAAAAATAAAGGAACTATATGTCGAAACAAAATTATAAATTTATTTCATGGAATGTAAACGGTATTAGAGCAGTTGATAAAAAGGAAGCACTTAAATGGGTAGATGATGCAAGTATTGATATTCTTGGATTACAAGAAACAAAAGCACAAGCAGAGCAAATCCCAGAAACTATTTTTGATAAAAACTATAAAAATCTTCATGTATCAAGTTCAGCTATAAAAGGAAGAAGTGGTGTTGCACTTTTTACTGATTTAGAGCCACACTTTACTTGTAACTGCCCTACTGTTGATATACTTGATGAAGGAAGAATCAACGAAGCTCACTTTAAACTTGGGGATAAAGAGATTGCTTACTTTAATGTGTACTTCCCAAATGGACAATCAAAAGAAGAAAGACTTACATATAAAATGGAGTTTTACGATAGATTTTTAGAGCATTGTGAAAATCTAAAAAAAGAAGGAAAATCTATCATTGTATGTGGTGATGTAAATACAGCTCATAGAGAAATCGACCTAGCAAGACCAAAAGCAAATGAAAAAACTTCTGGATTCTTACCTATGGAGAGAGAATGGATTGATAAGTTTTTAGCTCATGGGTATGTTGATACTTTTAGACATATAAATGGTGATATGAAAGACTCATATAGCTGGTGGAGTTATAGAGCAAATGCAAGAGCAAATAATGTTGGCTGGAGAATTGATTACTTCTATGTAAGTGAAGACTTAAAAGATAGTATCAAAAATGCCTATATTATGGCAGAAGTAATGGGAAGTGACCATTGCCCTGTTGCTTTAGAGATAGAACTCTAAGGATATAAAATGGAAGACTTAGACTTTCTAAAAAAAGAAACTTTTTCGCCTGAAGAATATAAAAAGATGGTAAAAGTCTTCCAAGAAAATGACAACCCTACTGGCTGGTTTGATAAAATCTATCAAAGTGCAAATGGCGACTATAAAGAAGTTTTTTGGGCTGATTTAGAACCAAGTCCTTATTTAACCTCTTGGCTAAAAGAAGAAAAAGTCACAAAAGAAAATAAAACAGCTATTGTAATTGGTTGTGGAGTTGGAGATGATGCAGAAGCTTTAAGCTCTTTTGGTTTTGAAGTTACTGCTTTTGATATCTCCCCTACTGCAATAAACTTATGTAAAAAAAGATTTCCTAATTCTAAAGTAACCTATATAGTTGCTGACCTTTTTGATTATCCAAAAGATTGGTTTGAAAGTTTTGATGTAGTTTATGAGTGTAATACTATTCAAGTATTACCTGACCAATATAGAAAAAAAGCAAGAAAAGCTATGAGTTCTCTTTTAGCAAAAGACGGATATATCTTAGTATCTTGTAGAAGTAGAGAAGAAGGGACTATGTTAGATATAATTCCACTTCCCTTATCAAAATCAGAAATGGATGAATTTGTCACTCTTGATAAGCTTACAGAAGTAAGCTTTTTAGCCTATGATGACACACAGGAACCTCCTGTGCCTCATTTTTTTGGGATATATAAAAAATAATATCTCAAAATAGATTTATCTCTTATCTTTAAACAATTATTTCTTTTTTAAAATATAAATAAATTCATTATAAAAATATCAATCTAAATTACCTAACTTAATAAAAGATTAATTTTATTCAATAATAAAGATATTTTATTTATTTTAATTTTCAATTAATAAAAATTATCCTATGATTTTATTTATCTACTAAAAGGAGAGAATAATGAAAACTAAAAGTGTAGTTTTAAGTTTAGCGTTAGTAGGTGTAAGTGCATTCGCTTCAAGTGATATGCAACTTATAAACAAAGTTAAAAAAGCAGGTGTTAAAGCAATACCTCAAAGTCAATTAGAAGTTTTAAAACTTGTAGATGACCCAAACAACCCAATTACTGAGAAGAAAGTTGAGTTAGGAAAGAAGTTATACTTCGAACCAAGACTATCAAAAAGTGGTCTTATTTCATGTAATACATGTCACAACCTAGGTATGGGTGGAGCTGATGGTGTAGCAGCAGCTGTAGGACATAAGTGGACTCCAAATCCAGCTCACTTAAACTCGCCAACTGTTTATAACTCAGTTTTAAACAAAGTGCAGTTTTGGGATGGAAGAAGTCCTCACTTAGAAGACCAAGCACAAGGGCCTATTCAAGCTGGACCAGAAATGGCAGCACCGAAAAGTCTAGTTGAAGCTAGAGTTACTTCTATGCCAGCATATGTTGAAGAGTTCAAAGATGCTTATGGTGATGATGTAAAAATCGACTTCAAACTTATTGCAGATACAATTGCAGTATTTGAAAGAACATTAGTTACTCCATCAAGATTTGATGAGTTTATGCATGGAGATTTAGATGCTCTAACTCCTGCTGAAAAAGAAGGTTTAAATCTATTTGTGGACAAAGGCTGTGTATCGTGCCACAATGACATAGGTTTAGGTGGAACAATGCAACCATTCCAAGTAGCAAAAAAATATAAATTTGCTTCTTTAGGTGGATTCCAAGGTGATAAAAACGGTATGGTAAAAACACCAACACTTAGAAATATCGAAGAGACAGCACCATATTTCCATAATGGAGCTATTTGGTCACTTGCAGATGCAGTAAAAGAGATGGGTTCTGTACAACTTGGTATCAATATCTCTGATAAAGAGTCTGCTAAGATTACTACTTTCTTAAAAGCTCTTACAGGTGATAAACCAGATATTTCATATCCTCAGTTACCAGTGAGTAGTTCAAAAACTCCAAAACCTGATATGAACTAAAAGCCTCTTAAAAACATTGGTCTTAGCATAGAAGAGTCTTCTATTGCTAGGCTCAATGTCCCTATTAAATCCTCTTTATTTCTAGGAAGTGTTCCTTTTAAAGGCAAGGCATTTGAAGCATGGTTTGACCTAAAAACTATAGGCTTTTTAGGATTGATTAAAGATATCAATCTTCTTTGCTCTTCTAACATATCTTTATCATCACAAAAAATAAACTCACTATTTTTCTTCTCAAATCTTTTGAAAAAGTTATCCTCTTTTGTACTTGTAAGTCCAAGTTGTAAAGTAGATAGATAGTTTATATGTTCACATTTATTGATAAGTTTTGCACTATCTTCAATATGTTGTTTTGATAGATTTTTACCACCAAGCCCTAAGATAAGAGTTGCGGATATTTTCATATTTGCTTTTGTTGCTTTATTTAAACCTTCTGCCATTTTGTCAGGATTCATAGGTTTATTTACATATTTTAGTAACTCATGATTTCCACTTTCAATTCCATAATAAACCAAAGATAGACCATGCTCTCTTAGAAGATTTAACTCTTCTTGTGATTTTTGTAAAAGATTATAAGGACTTGCATAAGAAGAAACTCTTTGAAGTTTTGGAAAACTCTTTTTTAGATAAGTTAAAACCTCAACTAAAAAAGAAGTATCACAAGCTAAGGCATCACCATCTGCTAAGAATACTCTTCTTTCATCAGAGTAAATAGACATACTATCTATGTCTTTAAATATCTCGTCTAAACTTCTAGTTTGGAAAGTTTTTGTTTCATACATAGAACAAAAGCTACACTTGTTGTAAGAACAACCAAGTGTAACTTGTATGATTATTGAGTTTGCCTCTGCAGGAGGTCTATATACAGGTTCGTGATAGTTTATCATTTACTACTGTTTTGTTTTTTCATCTTGTCAATAAGATATTTTGGTGCAGTTTTAATAGATAAATACCTTACTACAAATAAGAAGATAATTACCCCAGAGATAATCATAATATTATAGTTTAAACTACTTGCCCAAAGTGCTTCAATAGAATCTATCTTTTCATTGTTGATTTTCACTAGATTTACTATTAGCTCCCTTAAAGCTAAGATAATAAATGCATCAACTAAAAAAGAGATAACAACCCTTTGTTCTCTGATATAGTTTACCACTGCCCTTACGATTTCAAGATAGATAATAAAATACAGCATATAGATTATAAACTCTAACATCATATCTAAAGCCATTGCTGCTAAAAATAGTACTGATGCAAAAAGAATCTCAATATAAAATTTATCTTGAAAAAATCGCATAAATCTTCTCATCCGTGTCCTTTTGTTTTTTATATAATTGTTGCTCTAATACTTAACCATGAAGGTGGTATTTGAGTTAGTTTTTTATCTTCTTGTGCCATAAAGATAAGTGTTGCAAGCATTGCTCTTGCACTTGTTTCTCCACCTGCTTTTGCATTGCAAACAAGCATGTCTTTTAGATTGTCATACTTGCTTAAAAGATGTATCACACCTTGAAAACCACCATTTATATCACAAGCAGGTCCAAAGTTTCTGATTGCTACTGAAGTATCTTCTGTCTTTGAAGCAAGTCCACTATTTATATAACCTTGAATTTTTGAGTCAAACTCTTCTTTTAACTCTTCAATAGCTTTTAAAATCTCTTTTCCTTCTAAGACCTCAATTAGAAGTTTTGCAAAGAACCTTGAGACAATCAAAGCTTCATTTGAGTTGTGAGTTACTTGTACAAAGTTCTCTACATTTTCTAAGAACTCTTTTTTATCTTTTGATACAAGTAACAATGGAGCAACTCTTCCAACCACTGATAAATCAGTTGAAGAAGAACCTGTAGGAAATAACCCCTCATTGATATTTGCCAAAGTATCTCTTGATGCACCATCAATATATCCATTATAGCATTGCATTCTGTCAAACCAGTATTTTGTATACTCATTTACATCAAATGTTTCTTTATTTTGTAAAAAATTATATAACCAAAGTATTTGATCACCATAGTGGGTAAACTCACCTGCTTTTCTATCTTTGTGCCATAAAGCTTTTGCATCATTTAACTCATTCCAATCTACATCAAGATTTAATAACTGTTTTTCATCATAAACCCAATGCGACCCTAAAGAGTATGCGTCAGCAACTAAAGTACTTAATATCAACTCTTTTGCATTTCTAATATCATTCATACAAGTTCCTTATTATTTGTTCCAGTTTTTATAGTTGGTAAATGGAGGAAATTGAGCTTTAAACTCCTCTTCATCAAATGAATACCTGAAGGAATCAATATATGCATTTAAAAGTTCGTATGACTCTTGCAGTTGTTGAAACTTTTCATCACTTCCTTCTGGCATATCAGGATGTAACTTTTTTGACAACTTTAAATATTTTTGTTTTAACTCTTTTTTTGAAGTTCCTGTTAAAATTCCAAAAAGATCAACAGCTTTTTCAAACTCTTCATAATCCATATAAATTCCCTATATTACATTAATCTATTATAATATAATCATACTTTATAATTATTAATATTTTATTAAAATCATATATCTAACTTTGAAGCTTTAAAGATATCTAGTATTTATACAACAAATACTACAAATATAGAAAAAAATAGTCTATATTTAGGTTATCAAATTATTACAAATCTAAAAAAATCTAAAATATATTTTAAAATAAAGATAGTGACAGCATAATTTATTTAAAAGTCAAAGAAACTATTTAAAGGTTCTTCTGATGGTATTTAAGAAAGATATTTATTATAATATTATATTATTATGATAATTGTTACAAATGTGACTAAACTTAAAAAGGACGTTAATGTTTTCAAATGTTTCAACAAAAGTTAAATTATTGGTTTTACCAATTTTATTTCTTGTTATAACAGTGATTGCGGGTAGTATTTATACTTATTACAATGGTGTACTTAAAACAAAAGGTACAAATGCAAAAATAACTGATGAAATGATTCAGCAAGTATTAACTGCTAGAATCACAGTATATCAATTTCTAAGAGTTCCTACAAATGATAATGCTCAAAAAGTAAGAGAATCATTTTCTACTTTAGATAAACAATCAGCAGAGCTTCTTCAAAGATTAGAAATTAAAAAAGACATTGACCTAACAAAAGATATTCAATCTTTATCTAATGAATATATCTCATTTTTTGATGCATTTGCAAATAAAAGAGTTAGTGACTATGCTAATGGGATAAAACAAGAGAGTGAAGAGATTTTAGAAAACATGAAAAAGATGGTTGCTGTTGGTACACAACTTGAAAAAGAGTTAGATGAAATCAATATTCATGCAAATGAACAAAGAGCTGAAGCTGAGAGTACTCAAACTATGCAACTTCTTATTGTTGGTGTGATTGCTTCAATTATATTTATCGTTATGGCTTTAACACTTATTAAAAGTATCTTATCAAATCTTGAAAACTTCCAAAAAGGTTTAGTTTCATTCTTCAAATATTTAAATAATGAAGCAGACCATGTAGAGTTATTAAATGACAAAAACCAAGATGAGTTTGGTCAAATGGCAAAAATTGTTAATCAAAATATTGAAAGAACAAAAGAGAATATTGACCAAGATAGAAAAATTATTGATGAATCAGTTAGAATTCTAACTGAGTATGAACAAGGTGACTTTAGCTCTAAAATCAATCTTAGTTCTTCAAATGAAGCATTAAATGATTTAACAAAAATGATTAACCACATGAGTGCAAACCTAGAGAAAAATGTTGACTCTATTTTAAAAGTACTTGGTGAATACTCAAACTCAAACTACAGAAACAAAGTTCCAACAGATGGAATCAAAGCACACTTAGAACAACTTGCAACAGGAGTAAATGATTTAGGTGATAGTATTTCTGAACTATTAAAGCAGTCTTTAGAGATTGGTCTTTCT
This sequence comes from Arcobacter sp. CECT 8989, assembly GCF_004116715.1. Classification (NCBI taxonomy): domain Bacteria; kingdom Pseudomonadati; phylum Campylobacterota; class Epsilonproteobacteria; order Campylobacterales; family Arcobacteraceae; genus Arcobacter; species Arcobacter sp. CECT 8989. The sequence goes on from NZ_PDKE01000001.1 coordinate 384,759, forward strand.
CTTGATAGTTCTTCTGATATTTTAATTGAAAATGTTGATACACTAAATGACTCAGCAAACTCGGCTGCTGCTTCTTTAGAAGAGACTGCTGCTGCTTTAGAAGAGATTACAAGTACAATTGTAAGTAATGGTCAAAATATTCAACAAATGAACCAATACACTGATGACTTAAACTCATCTGCAAAACAAGGTCAAAACCTAGCACAAAAAACTACTTCTGCAATGGAAGATATTACAGAACAAGTTACATTAATCAATGAATCTATTTCTATTATCGACCAAATTGCATTCCAAACAAATATCCTTTCACTAAATGCAGCTGTTGAAGCAGCAACTGCTGGTGAGGCAGGTAAAGGTTTCGCAGTTGTTGCAGCTGAAGTAAGAAACTTAGCATCTAGATCAGCTGAAGCAGCAAAAGAGATTAAAGACTTAGTTGAAAATGCAACTGCAAAAGCAAATGAAGGTAAAACAATTAGTGCAGATATGATTGTAGGATATAACTCACTTCTTGAAAACATCAGTAACTCAACTGAAAAAATCAATGAAATTGCAAGTGCAAGTAAAGAGCAAGAGACTGGTATTACTCAAATTAATGATGCAATTAACCAGTTAGACAAACAGACTCAAGAGAATGCTTCTATTGCAAATAAAACTCATGATATTGCAATAGATACAGATAGAGTTGCAAAAGAGATTGTTGCTGATGCACAAAGTAAAGAGTTTATTGGAAAAGAGAACGTAAGTATTAAAAAAGAGAAGCCTTCTTCTAAAGCTACTCTAAGTACTCATACTAGTGAAATAAAATCTAAACCTACAGGCAAAGCTACAGAAAAACCTACATCAAATCATACTTTTAAAGCAGAAAAAAGTAGTGATGATGAATGGGAATCATTCTAAAAAACTTTAAATAAGAAGGTATGACTTTCATACCTTTTTATAATCTACATTTTTGATAAGCAAATACTTCACAATAAAATACTATAATACCCACAAAATTTACAAAAAACAGGATTAATATTTTGGCACAACTTATAAGTAGTCTTATTAAATGGGCAATATTCTTTGGAATTTTATATTTAATATTTACTAACTTTGGAACATTTTTAATTATTTTATTTATACTAGTTTCTATTGGTTATTACATAGTTTATCAATTTAAAAAGAAGATAAGAGAAGCTTCATCTGGAAACGGTCAACACTTTAAATTTACATTTAATGGTCAAGACTTTTCACAAGCAAATGGTGCAAACAACTTTGATTTTAATGATTTTCAAGAACAGTTTAGAAGAGGAAATTTCCAAGGTGCAGGTACATCTTTTGGAGAAGTACCAAAAGCAAAAGAGTTCTTTGGATTTACAAGTGACCCAACAAAAGAAGAGATAAAAAAAAGATATAAAGAGCTTGCAAGAAAATATCATCCAGATATAAATGACCATGGTGATGAACTTATGCAACAACTAAATCACTATAAAGATGTTCTTCTAAAAGCCTTTCCATAAAAGAAAGGTTTTAGATGTTTCTTCAAAGATTAAAACTATTTTTTATAACTGTTACAGTTTTAGGAACAATCTTTTTAATCTACTCAATCTACAATACTTATAAATTTAAAACTTCTGATTTAAATGAAAAAACACAAAATAGAATCACTCAAAAAACTCAATATTTGCAAAAGTTAGCTTATCAAAAGTTTGGAGTAAAAAGAGAGATTCCAGTAAGAGTTTCTAATAAAATGCCCTCTAATCTTTTTGGTGCAGCAACTTTAAGTCAATCAGGAGAAATAGTAGTCTTTCTAAATAAGAAGAGATTTAAAGAGAGTGTTGATTATATGATTAATGATGTATTACCCCACGAATATGCTCATGCTTTGATGTTTGTATTTGGTGACTTAAGCAGGGAAAATGGTGGACATTCTTTAAAATGGCAAAATATCTGTAAGGCTTTAGAAGGGAAACGATGTAATAGGTTTGTTAATCACAATGATGTGATTTTTGGTAAAACAAATATATTTTAAAACAAAAAATAAGTACAAAGAGATATTTATTTAGGTTAAAATAAATAAAAAAGGATTTAAGATGTTTTTTAAAGTTATAATATCTTTAATGATTTTTTTATCAGTATCTCTATATGCAAAGGACAATACTATGAGTATTTATGATTTAAAAGTAAAAAACATAAAAGGTGAAGAAGTATCTTTATCTAAATACAAAGGTAAAGTACTACTTATTGTAAATGTAGCAAGTAAATGTGGGTTTACTTCTCAATATGAAGGTTTAGAAAATCTGTACCAAAAACATAAAGATAAAGATTTTATGATTTTAGGTTTTCCTTCAAATCAATTTGGAGGACAAGAACCAGGAACAAATAAAGAGATTGCCCAGTTTTGTAGGCTAACTTATGGAGTTGATTTTGATATGTTTGCAAAGATTGATGTAAATGGAGAAAATGAAGATCCACTTTACACATACTTAAAAAAAGAAGCCTCAGGAATACTAGGAACAAAAAGTATCAAATGGAACTTTACTAAGTTTTTAGTTGATAAAAATGGAAAAGTAATAGATAGATTTGGTTCAGCAACAACTCCAAAAGATATAGAAGAGGATATTTTAAAACTTCTATAGATGGTAAAAAAGTTAAAGAATCAAGGACTTTGTAATGAAGTTTATAAAATAAAAAAAGATAAAAAAGATTTTATATTAAGAGTTTTCAAAAAAACTCATACTGTAAAAATAGATAGAAAACAAGAGTTTAAAATACAAAATAAAGCATACAAAAAAGGTATCGCTTCAAAGCCTGTTTATTTAAGTGATAAGTTTATGACTTGTCACTTTATAAAAGGCTTTCATAAAAATAAACTTTCAAAAAAACAAATCAAAGCCCTTGCTAAATCTTTAAAAAAACTACATAAAATCAAACACAAGAAAAAAGTCTATTGTTTAGAAAAAGAGTTTAAAAACTACAAAAGAATATTAGATGACAAAAAGTCAAAAAAAATTATAAAAAACTCCCTTGAAAAACTAAAAAAAAATAATAAAAAAAAGGATTTAGTTTTATCTCATAATGACCTAAATAAAGAGAACATAATTTTTAATAATAAGGTCTATTTTATTGACTGGGAATTTGCTTCAAAAAATAACAGATTTTTTGATTTAGCAACCCTTTGTATAAAATATAATTTTTCTAAACAAGAAGAAAAAATTCTTCTAAGCTCCTATTTTCCAATTGTGAAAGAAAAGTATTACAAAAGACTAAAAAATTATAAAGTTATTTGTAAAAATTTTTGGAAACTTTGGTTTAAAGCAAATTTTTAAATTTTTTTTTAATATATTTGAATATACTTTCGCTATAAAAACTATTTAGAAAAAGCAGGCAAATGAAAAAAAGTTTAATTTTTATAATTACACTATTTACTTTTGTAACTCACCCTCTTCTAGCAAACACAACTACAATAACACCAGAAGTTGAAAAAGCAGAAGAAATAGTAGTTCAAAGAGATGCAGTAAAAAGTGAAGTTATGGTAGGTTTCTATGGAAGACCTTATACTCCTTCTTTAGGAATTTTAGGTGAAAGTCATATTGACAATGTTGTAAAGAAACTTAGAGAGAAAAAAGAGTACTACGATAAAGAGTTAGGTGAAAACTTTGATGTAAAATTAGCATTTCACTTAATCTACGGATTAGCAACTATCGATCCAGGTAGAGATAATGACTATATTATCAACCTTCCAGATAGAACTGTGATGAAATATATCAAAAGAGCACAAGAAGAAGGTTTTGCAGTAATTATTGACTTACAATTAGGAATTTATACTCCAGTTGAAGCATTAAAACCTGTTTTAAAATACTTACAATATGAAAATGTACATTTAGCATTAGACCCAGAGTTTAAAATTCCAAAACATAGAAAGTATCCTCCAGGTAAGTTTATTGGACATATTTTTGGAAATGATGTAAATGATGCACAAGAGCTAATTAGTAATTACTTAATAGAAAATGGAATCAAAGAGAAGAAAAAACTGATTGTTCATATGTTCCACAAAAGAATGTTAAGAAAAAAAGAGTTAGTTAAAAACTATGATAATATTGAATTAATCTACAATATTGATGGTCATGGTAGAGGTGGAATCAAAGTTCAAATATATAACAACCTTTATTCGCAAAATGAATCTAATATCGCAGATAGTGGATTCAAAATCTTTTATAAAAATGATAAAAAACCTTTAATGACTCCAAGACAAATCTTAGGATTAGAGTCTGTTGGTACAAGAAATATCAAAAGACAACCTTATTATATAAACTACCATTAAAACATAATCTATGAAGTGGCTTTTTGGCTACTTCATAAAGCTACTTTTAGATAAAATTCCTAAATGAATTTAGAAGAAAAACTAAAACAACTCCCTAACGAAGCAGGAGTTTATCAATACTTTGATAAAGATGGACACCTACTTTATATCGGTAAAGCAAAAGTTCTTAAGAACAGAGTAAAATCTTACTTTAAATTTACGCCTAATTTACAACCAGCAGAGAAGCTAGGTCCTCGTATTTACAAGATGATTACAGAAGTAGTATCTTTAGAGTGGATAGTTGTACCAAATGAACATGAAGCTCTAATTTTAGAGAATTCACTTATTAAACAACTAAAACCTAAATATAATATTCTTTTACGAGATGATAAAACTTACCCATATATTATGTTAGATAATAGTGAACTTTTTCCTAGACTTGAAATAACAAGAAGAGTTCATAAAAACAATAATATAAAATACTTTGGTCCCTACTCGACAGGTGCTAGAGATATGCTTGATTCAATCTATGAAATAGTTCCTTTAGTTCAAAAGAAATCTTGTATAAAAGGTAAAGAAGCTTGTCTTTTCCATCAAATCAAGAAATGTCATGCTCCTTGTGAAGGTAAAATTACAACAGCTGATTATGCAAAGCTAGTTGATGAAGCTTGTGAATATATCTATAATAAAAATAAACTAATCAATAAACTTAGTGAAAGAATGATGCAATACTCAGAAGAGTTTAGATTTGAAGAAGCGATGAAATTAAGAGACAGAATAAAATCAATCGAAAAATCTCAAATCAAATCGGGTATTGATTTAGCTTCAAATGAAGACTTAGACCTTTTTGCAATAAAAGCAGGTAGAAAAAAAGCTGTTGTTGTAAGAATGTTTATTAGAGATGGAAAACTTGCCTCTTCTTCCCATGACTTTATCAAACTTGACTTCTTAGAGGACAATAAAGATATTGATTTAAACGAGGCTTACCAAAGAGCAATTATCAATTACTATAATAATGAAATTCCTCTACTTCCAAAAGAGATTTTAGTTGCACAAGAGTTAGAAGAAAAAGAAGAGATAGAAGAGTTTTTAAAAGAGAGATTTGATAGAAATATAAAAGTTGTAAATCCTAAAAAAGATAAGAAAAAATCTTTATTGAATATTGCACTAAATAACTGCGATGAACTACTTAGAATAGAATCTTCTAAAAACCAAATAACTATCTATGAAGAGATAAAAGAGCTATTTAACTTACAAACTCTTCCATATATAATAGAGAGTTTTGATAACTCACATATGATGGGACAAGCTACAGTTGGAGCTATGGTTGTTTGGAATGAAGAACTTAATACCTTTGATAAGAAACAGTTTAGACACTATAACTTAGAATCAAAAGATGAATACTCTCAAATGAGAGAAATGCTTTTAAGAAGAGTTGAAAGCTTTGAAAAAGTAAGTCCTCCTGACCTATGGGTTATTGATGGTGGAGAGACTTTACTAAAACTTGCCTATGACATTATACAGTCTGCTGCTGTAAACCTTGATATTGTAGCAATTGCTAAAGAGAAAGTAGATGCAAAAGCTCATAGAGCTAAAGGTGCTGCAAAAGATATTGTTCACTATAAAGATAAAAGTGGTGAAATTAGAAGCTTAAAACTAAAACCTAGTGACCAAAGGTTACAATTTATACAAAGACAAAGGGATGAAGCCCACAGATTTGTTATAAACTTTCATAAGAAACAAAAAAGAAAAGAAGATAAACAAGTTTCACTATTACAAATAAAAGGTATTGGTGAAGCAAAGGTTAAAAAACTACTTTTATATTTTGGAAGTTTTGAAAAAATAAAAGAAGCATCAGTAGTAGAACTAAAAGAAGTTCTAAATGAAAAAGATGCTATTTTACTTAATAATTATTTCCATGATGAAAAGGAAGATTAAAACTTGCCTAAGATTATTTTAAATAAAGAAAACTACTTTCACAACCTAAAAATAATTTCTGAACACGCTGGTTCTAAAGATAAAATTGCTGTTGTTTTAAAGGATAATGCCTATGGTCATGGACTTGTTGAAATTGCATCAATGGCCAAAGAGTTTGGAATAACAAAAGCGGTTGTGAGAACATGTGAAGAAGCTGAGAAAATTGAGACGTTTTTTGAACAAATCTTAATCTTGGCTGACACTACTTTTCACAACTATTCACATGCTTTTCACATCGTGGTGAATAGCCTTGAACAACTTGAAAAAGTACCCGAAAAAACGAATGTTCACCTAAAAGTGGATACCGGAATGCATAGAAATGGTATTTCACTTGAAACTCTAAAAGAGGCTATTCATGGTACTTTAAGGAAAAATTTAAACTTGACTGGAATTATGACTCACTACAGAAGTGCTGATACTTTATCATGTGAATTCTTTTGGCAACAACAGATTTTTGGGCAAGTAAAAACTTTGGCTGTGAACACATGTGAAAAACTTTTTTTGCCTATTCCTAAGTTTCATTCTGCTAACTCTTCAGGTTTATTTAGATTTAAGAATTTCAACGAAGATTTTGCTCGAGTTGGGATAGCTCAATATGGTTATTTAGATACAGATTCTATCTTTGATAATCCAAATTTAAAACCTGTAATGTCTCTTTGGGCAGATAGAATTTCTACAAGAAAAATAACAAAAGGTCAAAGAGTTGGATATGGTGGTATTTTTACTGCAAAAAGTGAAATGAATGTATCAACATATGATATTGGATATGGAGATGGGTTCTTAAGACTAAATGGCAAAAAAACATATACTACTCCAAAAGGATATGAAATTCTAGGTAGAGTCTCTATGGATAACTGTTCTATTAATTCTACAGATGATAAAGTTTGTATTTTTGATGATGTTAGACAATTAGCAACAATACATGATACAATATCTTATGAAATAACTACAACACTTAATCCTAATATAGAAAAAGAGATTAAATAAAAGAGTAACTATGAAATACCTAATTCTAACTATTTTAATTACAAGCTTTGCCTTTAGTCTTAGTTTTGAAGAAGTAAAAAAAATAGAAGAAGAACAAGGTGTTATAAAAGCTCTTAGCTCATATAGAGTTTTAGCAAAAAGAGATGACACTCAATCAATCTATAGATTGGCAACTTTATATCTAAAAGGTAAAGGTGTACAAAAAAGTATCTCTACAGCTAAAACCTTTTTAGAACAAGGGAGTTTATTAAATCATCATAAATCAACTTACCTTTTAGGAAAACTATATATTACAAAAAAGTCACCTTACTTCAATGAAAAACTTGCCTTCAATACTTTTTTAAAAGCTGCAAATGATGGTTATGCTCCTGCACAAAATATGATAGGTCAGTTTTTAGCTGCTGGAATTGCTGTAGAAAAAGACTATAAACTAGCAATAAAATATTTTGAATATGCCTCAAAACAAGGACATGAAGATGCCCATTGTAATCTAGCTTTTATGTATGCAAATGGGAAAGGTGCCTTTCCTAACTTTGGACGAGCTCATCAGTTTGCTAAAGAGGGAGTTAAAAAAGGTAATAAAAAGTGTATAAAAGTATGGGAAACTTACAACCTTGAAAAGTATGACCAAGACAAAGGCTGGAAGTTTAATTTTTATACTAAACCTTCAAGTTAAATATTTAAATCCACTTGCTTCTTTTAAGCAGATAAAATAACCCTACTCCCATTGCACTTAAAGCTACAGTAAAAAACATAAAAGCATCTTTATTTTCAGTTCCAGGTAATCCACCTACATTTATACCAAAAAGTCCTGTTAAAAAACCTAGAGGTAAAAAAATAGCTGAAATAATAGATAGCACATACATTCTTTGGTTCATTTGTTCACTGATTTTACTTAATATCTCTTCTTGTATTAGTGTCACTTTATCGTTTATTGAATCAAGCTCTTCTACATATCTTATTAGCTGGTCAGTAATCTCTCTTAACTGTACTTTATCATGTTCACTTAACCACGATACTTTATCACTATAAAGCCTGTGCATTGCTTCTTTTTGAGGCGATAGATATCTTCTTAGACTAATAGCCTCTCTTCTTATCTTTGATATTTCTGTTCTTACGAAAAGGTTACTTGATTCTATAATCATCTCTTCTATTTCACTTGCCCTATCGTGTAAACTATCAATAGTTCCTTCCATTCTAGATGTTAATCTATCCGTTAGTTCAATTAAAAACTCTGAACTATTTTGTGGTCCTCTATTTTTTTCAAAACTATTTAAAATATCTTTTACTGAAAGAAGGTCTCTTTTTTTAGTACTTACTATTAAGTCTTTTGAAATATATAATCTAATAGAAATCATATCTTCTGGGTCAGAGTTTGCGTTTAGGTTAACTCCCCTTAAAGCCAATAAAATAGAATTATCTAAAATAGTAGTTCTTGGTCTTGTTTCAGAAGTTAATAAAGCATCAACAGCTACTTCATCAATACCACTTCTATTTGTTATCCAATCAACTGCTTCTTTACTAGAATAATCAAAGTGAACCCAAAGTAAGCCCATACTTTTAGTGTAGTTTTGTATTTCATCATAAGATAAACTCTTTGCACCACCATTTTTATCTAAAAGTACAGCATGAGATAATCCATTTATATCCATAGTAAACCTTTATGTGAATTTTTCTATCTAAATATTATATAATAGTTCCTATTATGAAGTAATTGCGTCATGCCATTGAACTAAACTTAATCTATATCCAGACTTCACTTCTAGTACTTCATGGGTGAAAAATGGGTTACTTAAAAAGACTATCATTTCCCCTGCTTTAGGCTTGTATTTAATAACTTCACCTTTTTCATTATAAAGAAAGTTAAAAACTAACTCTCCTCCACTAAAAGTATTAAAATCTTCATTGTCTTCACATGATGTAGCAAAAAATACAGTTGTAAGTTTTCTATTTATGGCTACATTTTTAAAACCAACTAATTCATCATTTTTATAAATCATATTTGAATCATCACTATGAGCTTTATAAAATGAACCTTTTAAATACTCTAAAACTTGCACTTTTGTACTAGTTGTTAAAGCTAGTGAAAAATACTCTTCAATTTGCTTTTGTACTTCTAAAAATCTTTTTTTATAAATTGATTTGTATTCATCACCCAGTTTATAAATTTTTGTTTTTCTAATACTTTTATCTGTATAGTTTAAATAGTTTTCTTTTTTGATTTTTGCATCAATATAATCATCTTCTTTTTTAACGCTTCTAATAAGCCCATCACAAATTGTAGGTGATAAAAAATCTTTGATAATTAAAAAAGGATAATCATAATAAGGGTTTGGAAGTAATTTAACTTCTAAATCAAAATCATTTAGTCTTCTATCACAAAAGACAAAGTTACTAATTTGATCTAAATTCAAGCTTTTTCCTAAGATTTAAAGTATGGAATTATAATCTAAAAAAAAAGTTTTTTACTAAATTTAATCTTAAAAAGTTTTAGGAGCCTAGAAACTCTTATTTCTAGGCTTTTTAGGTAAGTTTATTTTATTTTATTTGTATCTTCAAGAATATATTTTATATTTTTTTCTTCACAAAAATCTATAAATTCTTGAAAACTATTATCTAAAAGAGTTTGCTCTAAAGAGCTTAGTGATAAGACAACTTGTCTTTTATCATCAATTATTTTTGGTAGTGATGAAAGTTCGATTTCACTTGGAAGTTCTTTCATAAGTGAAATCAAATCATTTTCTCCACAAAAAGCAGTTAATGTTTTTCTATATTTTACTAAATCATTTTTAGAGTAGTGTTTGTCTAAAGCTTCAATTACCATTGCTTGGCTCATTGAAGGAAAACCTGGTGTAAAAAAGAACCTATCATCTAAATAAAAGCCTGCAACATTGTTTACTACATTTTTAAGTAACTTTGCATTTACAGGAAGATTTCCCATTTCTATTCTATGAGGATAAGCTTCATCACCAAATTGATTTATAATAAGCTCTTGTGCTTTTTCATGGTATTCCATCTCTCCATCACGAAATACCTTTGCAGCTATTTGCCTAGTATAATCATCTGGAGTAGCACCAATACCTCCATAAGAGAACATAACAGAGTTTTCATCAGCTTTTATAAGATTATAGATGTTTTCCATTAGTTTGGTGTCATCTTCAATTACAAATGAGGCTTTGTGAGTCCAACCTCGATTTAGAAGTTGTTCATTTAAGAAAGCAAAATGGGCATCCTTTCGACGCCCATTTAAAAGTTCTGTACCAATAATTACTGAGTAAAAATTAGGTTTTTTAATCATTGTTATACTCTTGATTGAATAAAGTTATCCATTTCATCAACAATTTCTTCAATTGTTCCTTCACCTGAGATTACTTTTAAAACATCTTGTTTTGTATAAAATGATTTAATCTCTGCAAGTGGTTCAATATATAGTTTCATTCTATTTAAAAATACTTCTTCATTATCATCAGCTCTAACAACCTCAGCATCCGCTGCTCTTCCTAAAACTCTTTTAAAGGCAGTATCTTGTGAAACCTCAACTTCTATTACATTTGTTAGCTCAACTTCACTTTCATTTTTTAGATATTTATCTAACTCAGTCATTTGCTCAATTGATCTTGGATATCCATCAATTACAACAATATCAGTTGAAGCATTTTTAATAGCAGTTACAATAGTTTCAATTACAATTTCAATAGGTACAATTAAACCCTTTGATACAAAAGAGTCTATCTCTTTTCCTCTTTGGCTACCACTTGCAATCTCTGCTCTTAGCATATCTCCAGTTGAATAGTGAGTGATATTTTCGTGTTTACTTGCAATTAGTTCAGCATCTGTAGTTTTACCAGAACCAGGAGCTCCAATTATTAAAAATAGTTTCTTCAAATATAGTTCCTTTTAAATATTGTTATGAATTAAAAGCAGCTATTATATCTACATCTTTCTTATTTTTAGAAGAGATGAAGTCTAGCTTTGTAAGCTTGCTCCATTACTTTTTCTTCTTTGGTGATACTTTTTATCTATCACTATACTTTTTTGTTTTTCTTTTCTATTTTTATCTTTTTCAACATAGATTTTCTTTCTTGTTTCTGGGTCCATCTCTGTGTAATACATAACAGAAGAGTAAGTCCCTGGTGTTGGTGTGAAAACCTGTGCTTGTTCTGGGTTCATTTTTAATTCATGGGTTGTAAATTGTTTTAACTCATGCATATCTTTCTCTTCACAACCTGGATGTGCTGCAATTAAGTAGTAAGTTAAGAACTGTTTTTTACCAGCTTCTTTATTTAATCTATCATACATCTTTTTAAACTCAATAAGTGGTTGTTTCCCTGGTTTCCCCATAAGCTTTAAAACTCTATCTGAAGTATGTTCAGGGGCTACTTTCATTTGTCCAGAGATATGATGATTTACAAGCTCTTTTAAATACTCATATCCATATTTTTTATCTGCTGGAATAAAGTCGTATCTTAAACCTGATGCAACAAAGGCTTTTTTTACACCGGGAACTTTTCTAATATCTCTTAAAAGATTTAAGTGTCTACTATGGTCAACTTTCATAACTCTACAAAGTCTATCATAATCAACACATCTAATCTCAGCACAAGTTCCTTTTTTAAGTTTTTTATTACACTCATATCCATACATATTTGCAGTTGGTCCACCAACATCAGAGATAACACCTTTAAAATCTTTATCTTGTGTAAACTCTTTTGCTTCACTTAGAATATTTTTTTCACTTCTTGTTCTAATAGTTCTACCTTGGTGAACTCCAATAGCACAGAAGTTACACTCACCCCAACATCCATGGTGAGTCTGAATAGAGAATTTAATAGTCTCTAAACATTTAACCTTACCTTGTGGTTTATGATATGGATGTAAATCTCTAATATAATCATATGAAGCTACCTCATCCATCTCTTTTTCATCTAGATAATCACATGGAGGATTTTGAATAGCATATCTTGTATCTACTTTTTGACAAAGTCCCTTTGCAGATATTGGGTCATTGTTTTTATAAAAATCATCAAAAAGGTCTATATATTTCTCTTTATCTTCTAAACACTCTTGGTGGGAAGGTAGTTGCAAGAAGTCTTCAACTGGTTCTTTAGAGATATAACAAACTCCCCTAACCTCTCTTGGGTCTTTTCCATCTCTTAAAGCAGTTGAAAACTCTCTAATAGCAACTTCACCCATTCCATAAATAAGATAATCAGCTTTCGCATCAAAAAGAATAGGTTTTCTTAATTTATTTGTCCAAAAGTCATAGTGAGTAACTCTTCTTAAACTAGCTTCAATACCACCTAAAACAATTGGAACTGTATTTTTAAAATGTCTTCTAATTAAATTTGTATAAACTAAAGTAGCTCTATCTGGTCTTTTGTCATTTTTTCCACCAGGAGTGTAGTCATCATTGTTTCTAAACTTTTTAGTTGCAGTGTAGTTTGATACCATAGAGTCAATACTTCCACCACTAACTCCCCAGTATAATTTTGGTTCACCTAATCTTTTTACATCTTCATTTTTAATATCAGGTTGACCTATAATTCCTACTTTAAAACCTAAAGCTTCAAGGATTCTTCCAACAACGGCAACACCAATAAATGGAGAGTCAATATATGCATCCCCACTTACTAGTATTACATCACATTGGTCCCATCCTAAAGCATCCATCTCTTTTCTTGTAGTAGGTAGAAATTTTTGTTCTTTTTGTTTGTTATTGGCACTCATATAAGTTTATACTTTCATTTTAATTTTTTCGTATTGTGCCAAAAGATATTTTAACCTCTCATATAAATTTATAACTAATTAAACCTTCTTTGTTAAATTGTCATCAATCTTCTTAATATCAAGGACCATTGCAACTTGAGACTCTTCATAATCACTAATATCAGCAAGACTTTCAACTAAAGTTCCAGTTCCTAAGAAGTGACTTTGTATTTGCTGGATAGAGTTTTTCTCTACAACTGAAACACTCTCTAAAGAAGAAACAAGTATTCCTACACAATGTTCTTTATTATCTTTATCATACTCTAAAAGAATAATAGTATTTAACTCAGTATCTGTTATATCTTCTTTAATAAAACTTCTAATATCAAGTACTGAGATTAGATTGTCTTTATGTAAAACCATACCTTTAAAAGGATTGTTTTTATCCATATCAATTGATTCTTCAAGTTTATCTATAGAGATAGATTCAATGACATTTTTTGCTTCCACTGCAAGGAATTTATTTCCTAAATGGAAAGTTGCCAACTCAACACAAGAGTCCGTAAATACTTTTTTTGCATTTGAGTTTAGGAACTTTGATTTTTGTTCATACTTTAAACTATCAAAGTGTTTTTCACCAATATAATTAAATACTAAACAGAAAACATCATTTACATAGTCATCTTTAGCACTTTTATACTCTCTATACCCTTGTGAACATCTAACACCTAAAGCATAATATTTATTATCTATTTCAATAATTTCACTTTTTTGTTCACCATTTTTTAGTTCAAAAAACTTATCTTCAATATCAATAATTGAGTTTACCTCTATATCTTTATTTGTTGAAGAAATAACTCTTTTATCCCTTGATGCAAATAAAGCAAATACTCCATCTTTTCCTTTTGGTAAGCTATCCTCTAACATAGCATGAAACTCAGGTGTAGAATCAAATACAATAGCAATTCCACCATTTATTTCATTTTGATTTTCAAAAGACCTAATAGCTGCACAATATACATATGTTGACTCATTTGCATAAAGATTTGTCTCTTCAAAATCTGATACACAATACTTTGATGTATCTTTTAGGTTTAAAGTTTCCCCTACCCATTTTTGTGGTAAAACTTTTCCTACTAAATAGTTCTCTTTCTCATTTGAAACTGCAATTATTTTTCCACTTTTATCAAAAACAAGTAGATTTGTATATACTGTATATAAATCATTAATATACTTTAAAATAGAAGAGATCTCTTTTTCTTTATAACTTAAAGAGTTATAGTCATCAAATGCTTTTCTAAAGTATGAAGTTAATGCCCACCATCTACAGTCATTTGCTCTTTCATAAAGGTTTCTATCCATAATATCAATTGCTAAAGATGATAAGAACTCACTATCTTTTAAAATTGAGTTTATGATAGTTTGATTAAGGTTGCTTAATGAAGAGTTTGCTTTAACACCTGTAACTCCAATCTCACTTAAAAGAGATTTTGAAAACTCTCTATTTGAAGAGTTTAACTTACTTTGTGCAACATTACCATTCCAAATAACACGTCCAAGATTTTCTTGAATAGTTTTACTTTTATTAAATACATCTTTTAAATCTTTTGAAAAGTGTTGTTCATTTTCCATCATAGATTCAATAATCGCATCATCAGCTTTTGCTTCATTACTTTGATTACTTAAAAATGCATACTCTAAAGGAACCATGATATGCCCATACCACTTAAGTCCTTTAAAGCCTTGATAACCATTAGTTACACAAGTTTTTGCTATATAATCTCTACCACAAAAAGATACTATTTTATACTCTTCATCTAAAACTATTTCTAGCTTTGATTCTAAAGGAATATAGTCTTTATCACTTGAAGCAATTACAATTCCATCTTCATCTAAAATAGTTAAAGCCTCTTTATTTCTTGTTTCTATTAGATTGTTGAAGATTCCTTCCATTTCATCTCGAAATCTAAAACAAAGACAAAGTACCCCTAAAACTTCTGAGTCTGAATCATTTGTTTGAGTTACTTTATATGAGTAAACTAAAGACTGCTTTTTATGTGGAATAAAATCATGGTATTGGAAAGTTTCCACATACTCATCACTTGAGTTGATTACTTTTTGAGTAAACTCTTTATCTAACCAATCCACTTTTACATCATCGTCAAGTCTTGCTACAACTTTTCCTTTTGTATCAGCTAAAACGATATCATAGTACACAGAATATTTTTGTACGTATTCTAAAAATCTTTTTTGTATCTCTTCTTTTAGTTCTACACTATCACTGTTGTATCTTGAAACAAAATTTTGTAGAAAATCTCTAATATCATCATCAGTTGCTAAAAATCCAATATCAGCAGTTCTTTCAAAAAGGTTTCTATTTACAATATCAATAGCAACCTGAGCTTTAAATTTCATCTCTGCAGTTGCTTTTTTAACTGTTTCATCACTTAAGTGATTAAGTAGTGTAGTTGTTAAGTTTAAGAAGTTTTCTTTAGTCTTACCAATGTCGATGTGAATATCACCTAATTGACCTAAAAGTGCAAAAATATCCCAAGAAGAACTTAATCTTCCTAACTCTTCCCTATACTTATCAACATCTTCAATATGTTTAATTATAGGATAAAGCTCTTTTTTTACTTTAATACCTTTATAGTCTACTAAACTCTTTGACATTTTAGATCTCCTAAATATTTATAGGAATATCTTACTCTAAAAAGTAAGCAGTTTTTTTATACAGACTGTATATTTAGTATGCAATTATAGATTTTTTTTATATCTTGCGATTTTTCTAGCTAGAGATTGAATATTAATTTTCCAATTATATTCTGTGATATCATGCTCTACAATATCAGCGTTTATATGGGAAGCTAATGATTGAGCTTGTTCGTAGGAACTTCCTTTTTTTATTAATACTTTTTCAATATTATGAAGTTGTGCATGTTCTATTAAAGCAGGTACTTCTTCTAAATCAGTAAATTTGTTTTCTTTATAATAAAGATTAATTCTATATCTTTTAGCTATATAGTGCCAATAAGGTTCATACACATAAATATTGTAAAACTCATTTCTATCAAACTTCTTTTTTAGAGCTAAAAAGAACTCATCTAACTCTTTTAATAGGACTTTATGATTTGCTTCATAAAACTCTTTCTTATAAGATTTTAGAGTGCTTAATGTATTGTATAGATTCTTTACTAATTCACGTACTAACAAAGGGTCAGTCCAGATATAGTGATTAACTTTTCCATTAACTATATCTTTTTCAATTCCTTTAGATACATCAATTATTTTCATATATCTATTTTTCTTTTTGAAAAGCTCTATGTACTTTTTTTCCTCTTCTAAACCAAGAGTCAAATATACATCACTATAATAGATTTCATTTTTAAAAAGATTTCCTCTTTTATCAAAACTTTGATATCCATCTTCGATAACTTTAATAAAAAAATCATCTTTTGCAATCTTTTGAATAAACTCTTTATGTACGGGGAAAGTAACTACGATGCTTGTTTTTGCATGTAAAAATGAGAGTAGTGACAACAATACAATAATATATTTAATCATATTGTTGCCCTTTTAAATTATACTTCAGTCTTTCTAATTCTAAGACTTAATTCTTTTAATTGTTCATTATCAACAGCTGAAGGTGCAGAAGTTAATAAACATTGAGCTCTTTGAGTTTTAGGGAATGCAATTACATCTCTAATAGAATCAGTACCAGCTAATAACATGATAAGTCTATCAAATCCCATTGCAAATCCACCGTGACTTGGTGCACCATATCTTAATGCTTCAAGTAAGAATCCAAATTTATCATTTGCCTCTTCTTGAGAGATTCCCATAAGTTCAAATACTTTTTCTTGAATTTCTTCTTTATGAATTCTGATTGAACCACCACCAAGCTCAGTACCATTTAATACGATATCATAAGCGATTGATTCAATATCTTCTAAATCTTCTACATTGTTTAAATCACATTTTTCTAAGTTAGGCATAGTAAATGGATGGTGTAATGCTTTAGTTTTTCCATCTTCAACTTCAAACATAGGGAAATCAACAACCCATACAAACTCATAAACGTCTGCTGGAATAATTTCCATTTGCTCTGCAAGATAAAGTCTAAATCTTCCCATATAATCACATACAGTTTTCTTATCTCCAGCTCCAAAGAATACAACATCACCAACTTCTAATTCAGTTGTTTTTACGATTGCTTCTAAATCAGCTTCAGAGAAGAATTTAGTTAAAGGACCTTTTAATCCATCTTCTTTCATTTGGAAGTAACCAAGACCTTTAGCTCCAAACTTTCTAACGTAATCTTCAAAACCTTTCATTTGTCTTTTAGAGAATAAGTTATCTCCATTTGGACATCTTAGAGCTTTGATTCTATTGTTTTTAGTATCTTTTGCAATCTCTGCAAAGATTTCGTTTGTAGAGTTAGCAAAAATATCAATAACATCTACCATAGCCATGTCAAATCTCATATCTGGTTTATCTGAACCATATTTTTCCATAGCATCTTTGTAAGTAATTCTTGGGAAAGTAGTTGGAACATCTTTACCACAAGCTTTAAATGTATCGTGAATTAATTTTTCAGCTACTTTAATTACATCTTCTTGATTACAAAAAGACATCTCAACATCAATTTGAGTAAATTCTGGTTGTCTATCAGCTCTTAAATCTTCATCTCTGAAACATTTAGCAATTTGGAAGTATTTATCAAATCCAGAAACCATTAGTAATTGTTTAAATAATTGTGGTGATTGAGGAAGTGCATAAAATTCACCTGGGTGAACTCTACTTGGAACTAAATAATCTCTTGCACCTTCTGGTGTTGATTTTGTTAAAATTGGAGTTTCTACGTCTAAGAATCCTAATTCATTTAGACAGTTTCTAACTGCGATATTTGCAGTACTTCTTAATTTGAAGATTTCAAAAGATTTTTCAGTTCTTAATTCTAAGAATCTATTTCTTAATCTAATCTCTTCATTTACTTTTTCATCACCTAAATCAAATGGCATAGGTTTTGATCTGTTTTCAATAACTAAGTCTTCTACAACAATTTCAATTTTTCCAGTAACTAAGTTAGGGTTTTCTAAACCTTCACCTCTAGCTCTAACTTTACCAGTTGCTATTAAAACAAATTCATCTCTAACACTATCAGCAACTTCCCATGCTCCTTTGTTATCAGCAGGGTCACACACAAGTTGAACTAAACCACCTCTATCTCTTAAGTCAATAAAAATAATTCCACCGTGATCTCTTCTACTGTTTACCCAACCAGCAACAGTTACAGTTTCATCTATATTCTTTTCCGTTACATCAGTACAATAATGAGTTCTCAATTCTTACTCCGTTTCTATAAATATTCGCGATTATATCGAAAGATTTCTTAATTTTCTAATTGCTGTTTTTTTAAAAGCTCTTGCTCTGCTTTGGCTTTTTTCTCTTCTTGTTTTTGAATAAGAGTGTTATATGTTTCTTCTAAAGCTGCATCAATATCAGTCACTTCTTTAAAGCCATAAGAAGTTCCTCTATAAAGTATTGGTTCATACTTAACTTGATTGTCTTCAATCTCTGTTTGAATGATTTTTTTGTTTTCATCTGTATCTAAATTCATTAAATATTCTGCTCCAACTAAAGATGAATAATCAACCCAGTTGTAAATAATATCTGCACCTAATAAATCTGCATACTCTTCAATAAAACTATCAACTTTTCCAATAGAGTTTACTACAAAAAGGTTTGTTCTATCTCTTGGTTGTGTTAACTTTACAAGCAAAGGATTATAGTTTAATTGAGTAGACAAAACTCTAATTGGATCAATCTCATATGCTGTTAATTGAGATAAAATAATTGATGTTTTAATAATTGGTGTATTTAATAAAACAGTATTATATGCGATTCTCTCATCATTCATGATATATTGATATTTATTGTTTGTTCTTTGTATCTCTTTAGTTATTGGCTCAGTATCCATAAACTCATTGTTATATAAATCTTTTAACTTGTTTCCTAAATAAGATGGTACATAAAACATAGTACTTTTTTCACTTGATAAAGTTTTTAAAAGTTTTACTTGTTTTTCATAAGAGATTCCACCAAATACAAAGTTATCTTTAGCAAAAGATACTTCACTTTTATTGATTAAGGGAAAATATACTTTAGCAAAATGTAAAGCATGAGTTCTATTTAATATTTCATATCCATTTTGAGTAAATAGTGTGATTACTTTTTTGAATCCTTGCTCTTCAATTTTTTTAATTTGAGTTAGGATATTAATATTGCTTTCATCATAACTATCAAATGCCTCTATCTCAAACTCTTTGTTATTGTAAATTAAATAAGCCATAACAGCATTTACAGTTGATTTAGCATATTTACCAACTATTTTTGATGGATAAAGTACTGCAATTTTATTTGCACCTTTTTCATCTGCAACAACGGGCTCTTTTTCAATGGCATCTTCATAAACTTCTTGGGGTTGAGTGTAAACAGTCTCTTTAACTTCTTGCTTTTGTGAAGTAGTAACTTTTCCTTTAGGTGCACAACCTACTATAAAAAAACCTACTAATACTAATAAAATTATATTTTTCAATTTGACTCCAAAATCGACTTTATTTTTAACATATCTTGAAATGCTTCTTTCTTAAAAGATGGGTTTCTTAAAAGAAATCCTGGACTATACGTTGGTAACACATCATAGTTTTTAAAATTTGTTAGTTTACCTCTAATTTGATAAAAAGGTGTTTTATCTTTACATAGATACTGGTAAGTTTTATCTCCTAAAGTAACAATTAACTTAGGTTGAATTAAATCAATTTGTTTATATAAATAAGAACTACAACTATTAAAATGTGTTGATTCAAAACCATTTTGACTTTTACATTTTACCAAACTTGTAATATAAACATCTTCTTTTTTAACAGGTAATACATTTTCAATCATTTTTGCTAACTGTTCACCTGATTTTCCAACATAAAAAGAATCAAGTTCATCTTCAGTAGTTGTTGGTTCATCAATCAAGAACATTATACTTGCATTTATATTTCCATATCCAAATAAAACATTTTTTCTATTTTTTGAAAGTTCACACAAATAACAGTTATTTACTATTTGCCCTAAACTATTTATATCATTTGGTAAAGTATCCTCTTCAACCTCTTTATTAAAAGCTTTTATTGGTTCATGATACTCGTATCCAATCGATTTTAAAAAATGCAACTGAGATAGGATTTTATTTTTAATTACTTTTGTCATACGCAATTGTACAAAAAAAGTTCTTTTGAATAAATTTGCTAAAAAATATACAAATTATTTATAAATATGTGACTTTTAAATAAAAAAGTGCTATTATTACATTTATAGTATACAGAAGTAGTTAGTTTATATCGCGAACTGTAAACTTTTCTACTTCATTTTATACTATATCTCCATTATCTACGATAATTTTATTTCTACCTTGAGCTTTTGCAGTATAAAGTAATTCGTCAGCTTTTTTAATAGTCTCTTCATATGTGCTATAATTATTTCTAAATGCAACACCTGCTGAAAACTTTACACTTAATTTTATGTCATTATAAACAAACTTATTATTTGAGATAATATTCTTAACCCTTCTTAGGTAGTTTTTAATATCCATTTTGTTTTTATAATTGACAATTGTGATAAACTCTTCCCCACCATATCTTGCAATTATATCCCCAGTTCTTGTTAGGTTTTTTAATATTTGTGCAAATGTAGATAATACTGAGTCCCCACAATCATGTCCGTGAGTATCATTTATATCTTTAAAATAGTCAATATCAAAAAATACTAAAGCATAGTTAGAGTCATAAACTTTATACTCGTTTTCTAATCTTTCAATTTCTACAACATAAGCTCTTCTTGTTAAAACTCCTGTTAAGAAATCAATTGATTTCTCTTCCTCTGCTTTATCTAAGTTTTGCTGTAAAGCTTCAATTTGTTCATATAAGTTATTACACTCTAGTTGATTATCTAAACTCTTTTTTACCGAAGTTTCAAACTTATCTATTGTATTAATTAAATCTGATTTAATATTTTCTAAATCATTTAAAGAAGATTTTGAAAGACTAAGTGCATTAATTTCCTCTTTTAATTTTGTAATTTCATCGTATGTAATAGTATGATTTATTATAAACTTATTTATATATTCACCTAAAAATTTAATAAGTTTTTTTACATCATTTGATTTATCTTTAAAAAGATTTTTATCGTTATTAATTCTTTTGTCAGTTAAAGTTCTAATTTCCCTTAAAACTCTATCATCTAAAAGTTTCTTTGGATCTTCTGCTATCTCAATACATATTTTGTCTATTTCAACTTTTATCTCTTTATCAATAGAAGGGGAAATAAAATATGAAAAGTCTTTTAAAAACTCTCTTATTGTTTGATTAGAAACTCTTTGTGAGAGTATTTGAGATAGTTCTCTAAAAGTAGGAATTTCATTATTAAGTTGAGATTTTTCATAAGTTGTTAGTTGTGTAATTAAATCTTTAATCTCTTCTGTTTCTTCTAGTATTAAATCAGTTTTTTGAAGTTGTTTGTAAAATTCAGTTTCAAAATTTGTAGGATTTGCAAGTTTATTTTGCTTGTCTAAACTATCTAAAGTTAAGCTAATAATATTGATTATATCGTTCATTATACTATATATACTTTCAAGAATTTCTTTTAGTATAACATAACTACTTTAAGAAAAAGAGATAATAAATAAGAAACTTATTATCTCTTAAAAATTACTTGTATCTGTGAGTAATTCTACCCTTATCTAGTGAGTAAGGTGTAATTTCCACCTTAACTTTATCACCTGGTAAAATTTTAATGTAGTGCATTCTCATTTTTCCTGAGATATGACATAAAACTACATGACCATTATCTAATTCAACCCTAAACATAGCATTAGGTAAAGCTTCAATTACTTTACCATCAATTACTATTACATCATTCTTTGCCACTTTTTCTCCTAAGTTTACTCAATCTACTTTACTTAAAATTACTGCTTTTCCATCTACTACAGCAACTGTATGTTCATAATGACTACCTCTTTTTCCGTCTTCAGAAACAACATCCCACTCATTTTCTAAAATAACTGGTTCTCTTCCTTCATGACAAATCATAGGTTCAATACAAAACACCATTCCATTTTTGATTTTTGGTCCAGATTTAGTATTTGTACCATTTACATAGTTTGGAATTTCTGGTTCACCGTGAGGCTTTTTACCAATACCATGTCCACAAAATCTAACTAATGGTTGATACCCTCTATTTACAATAAAATCTTCTATTGCTTTAGAAAGTTCTTTAAATCTCATACCTTCTTCAATAATATCAATAGCATAATACAGTGCATCTTTCGAACAAGCAATTAATTCTTCGTCTTCTTTTGAAATTTTACCAATAGGCATAGTAATAGCTGCATCGCCATACCAACCATCGATTTCAGATCCAATATCTATTCCTAAAATGTCACCCTCTTTTAAAACAGTGTCATCAGGAATACCATGAATAATAACTTCATTTAAAGATGTGCAGATTGCACCAGGAAAGCCATAAAGGCCTTTGAAAGATGGTCTAGCGCCTAGATCATTTAAGTATTTTTCACCCATAGCATCAACTTCTTTTAAAGTCATGCCTGGCTTTACATTTTCTTCTAAATGTTTTAGAGTCTTCGCAACAGCTTGACCAGCTGTTCGAAGTTTCTCTATTTCATTTTGTTTTCTTAATGGAATAGCCATGATATTAAAGTCCAACTGCACTTAATGTTTCATATTTATTCGTATACTGTTGAGCTTCAATCTTTCTCATTGTATCAATTGCTACTTGAACAACAATAAGTACTGCTACCCCTCCAAAATAGAAAGGAACACCCATTGCTTTTACTAGTAACCAAGGCACAGTAGAAATAAGACCTAAATAAATAGCTCCCCAGAATGTAAGTCTACTTGCAGTCTCATTTAAGAAATCAGCTGTAGAAGCTCCTGGTCTAACACCTGGAATAAATCCACCTTGTTTCTTTAAGTTTTCAGAGATATCTTTTGCATTAAAAGTAATTGATGCATAGAAGAATGCAAAGAAAACTACAAATAAGAACATAAATACATTAAATGTATAAGATGTAGGACTTAAATAATCTGCAACAACTAAAAGGTACTCATTTTGACTACCTTGTAAAACTGTAGCAGGGAACATTAAAATTGCAGATGCAAAAATAGCAGGAATAACACCAGATAAGTTAACCTTAATTGGAATATAATTCATTACTCTTTTATTTTGAGCTTGCATCATAACTTTTCTTGAATAAGAAACTGGAACTCTTCTTTCACCTAACTCAACATAAATAATTGCTCCAACAGTAGCTAGAATAATTATTAAAATTGCGATAACAGTTAAGAAGTTCATTTGTCCATTGTTAACTAAATCAACAGTTCCACCAATTGCACTTGGAATTGCAGAAACAATACCAGCGAAGATAATTAATGAAATACCGTTACCAATACCTTTTTGTGTGATTTGTTCACCAATCCACATAAGAAGCATTGTACCTGTTAACATAGAAATTGATGATACGGCTATAAACGTATTCATATCAATTGAAATAGCGCCTTGTCCACTTTGACCAGTTAATGAATTTAGACCCATTGATACACCAATAGATTGAATTAATGTAATTACAATTGTAGTATATCTGATGATTTGCATATATTTTTGCATACCATCTCTTTCTTTTTTCATTTTACCAAGTGCGGGGAAAGTTGCTGCTAGAAGCTCCATAATAATAGAAGCTGTAATGTAAGGCATAATACCTAATGAGATAATTGACAGTCTTTCAACTGCATTACCACTGAACATATTTACAAGACCTAATGCGTTGTTAGCATTTGAATCGAAGAATTCTTTAACTACGTCAATATTCACTCCAGGAACTGGCACGTATGCCAGTAACCTGTAAAGTAGAATAAAACCTAATGTAATAAGAATCTTATTTATTAGATCTTTACTCATAATTAGTTTCCAGTAGTTGTTACGTTTTCGTCTTTAATTTTAGATGCTAAATCTTTTGCAGATGAACCAACTAGTTTAACTTTAGTAACACTCTTAGAAAGTTTGTAAACTGTTTTAATAGATTCAACTGTAATCTCTTCAAGTTCTGCAACTTTTTTTACTTTATCAACATTGATAGAGTATGGTTTCTCAACTCTAGAAACGAATCCAGTTTTAGGAGTTCTCTTTTGAAGTGGCATTTGTCCACCCTCAAAGTGTCTCTTAATTTTGTATCCAGATCTAGACTTTTGACCTTTTTGACCTCTAGCAGAAGTCTTACCAGTTCCAGAACCTTGACCTCTACCTACTCTTTTAACATTTTTCGTACTACCAGTTGCTGGTTGTAAGTTATCTAATGCCATCATCTTATCCTTTAATTCTTGCTAATGCTTCAACTGTAGCTTGTACAAGGTTGTTTGGATTATTTGAACCTAAAGATTTTGCAACAATATCTTTAACTCCAGAAAGCTCAAGAACTGGTCTTGCCGCACCACCTGCGATAAGACCCGAACCTTCAGGAGCTGGCTTTAATAAAATAACACTTGAGTTGTATTTATGTTGAATATCATGAGCAATAGTTGTTCCATGAATATTAACTTTTACTAAAGATTTAAATGCGTCATCTAAAGCTTTTTTAATTGCATCAGGAACCTCTTTAGCTTTTCCTGTACCAAATCCAACTGTACCGTTTTTATCTCCAACAACAACTAAAGCTGTAAATCTGAATCTTCTACCACCTTTTACAACTTTTGTTACTCTTCCGATTTTAACGATTGCTTCTTGAAAATCTTCTCTATTTACTGCTGCCATCATTAACCCTTATAATTTGATACCATTTTCTCTAAGTCCATCAGCAAATGCTGCAACTACACCGTGATAAAGGTATCCATTTCTATCAAATACTACTTTTTCAATTCCAGCAGCTTTAAGTTTTTCAGCAAATTCTGCTGCAACTTTTGCTGCATTTTCTCTACTTACACTTAAGTTTAGTGCTTTAGAATTTATTGCTGCTAATGTAACACCAGCAATATCATTAATTGCTTGTGCACTTAAATATCTGTTTGATTTGAAAACAGTTACTCTAGGTGTTTCAGCAGTACCTCTACCGATATCTCCTCTAACTCTTCTTTTTCTTACGATTCTAGAAGAATTCTTTTTTGCTATATCTTTAATTCTACTCATTTTTCACACCTTACTTAGCAGTTTTACCAGCTTTTCTAACGATATGCTCGTCAGTATACTTAACACCTTTACCTTTATATGGTTCAGGTTTTCTAAAGCCTCTAATAATTGCAGCCGCTTGACCAACTTGTTGTTTATCAGCACCTTTAACATGGATGATATTTTTCTCAACAGAAATATCTAATCCCTCAGGAATATCATAGTTAATTGGGTGAGAGTATCCTAACTGAAGTTCTAATACCTTACCTTTAACTGCAGCTCTATAACCAACACCGTTGATCTCTAAAGATTTTTGGAAACCTTTAGAAAGACCTTCTACAGCATTGTTAATTAAAGCTCTATATGTACCCCAGAAAGCTGCTGATTCTTTTGTTTCACCAACTTTAGTTAATACAACTTGATTGTCAGCTACTTCAGCTTCAACTCTTCCATGAGTTTCAACAGGAATTACATTATTCCCTTTTTTAACGTTAACAACAGTTCCGTCAACTGTTACTTCTAATCCACTTGGGATTGCGATAGGTTTTTTTCCAATTCTAGACATTACACTCTCCTACCATACAGTACATAGTACTTCACCACCAACGTTTGCAGCGAAAGCTTCATCGTTAGCGATAACACCTTTGTTTGTAGAAACAATGATTGTACCATATCCGTTTTTGAAAGATTTAATTTCAGAAGCGTTTTTATAAACTCTTCTTCCTGGAGTAGAAACTCTTGTGATTTCATTGATAACTGAGTTATCATTGTCATCATATTTTAATGTTACTTGAACAGTTTTTTTATTATTTTCACCATCAACTACTTTGAATCCGTCAATATACTCTTTCTTTTCAAGTACATTTAAAATTCCTACTACTGTATTAGAATGTAATAATGTTGCAACTTCTAATTTTCTAAGTGCAGCATTTCTAATTCTAGTTAAAGCATCTGCGATAATATCATTCATCATAGCTTTTATTCTCCTACCAACTAGATTTTTTAACGCCAGGAAGTAATCCCTCGTTAGCCATTTTTCTTAAACAAACTCTACAAAGACCGAAATCTCTGTATACAGAGTGTGGTCTTCCACACACAGAACATCTTGTATATGCTCTTGAAGAGAACTTAGGAGTTCTCTTTTGCTTAGCAATCATAGACTTCTTTGCCATTACGCTCTTCCTTTAGTAAATGGAATTCCAACTAACTCTAATAGTCTAAATGCTTCTGCATCTTCAGTAGCGCTTGTTGAAATTGAAATATTCATACCGTGAGTTTTGATGATATCATCATAAACAACTTCTGGGAACATTAATTGCTCATCAAGACCAAAGTTAAAGTTACCTTGACCATCAAAACCATTTCTGTTTAGACCTCTAAAGTCTTTTACTCTTGGTAATGCAATAGAACATAATTTATCTAAGAATGCATACATTCTTTCACCTCTTAGAGTTACTTTAACTCCTACTGGTGAACCTTCTCTTACTTTAAAACCAGCTACTGATTTCTTAGCAATTACTTTAACAGCTTTTTGACCAGCGATTAAAGAGATAGTATCTTCCATACTTTGCATTAATTTGCTATCTTTCATAGCTTCACCAGCACCTACAGAAATAACAACTTTTTCTACTTTAGCAGTTAAAGTTTTGTTCTTTGGGAACTCAGTCTCTAAAGCTGGTTTGATTTCAGTATTATATTTTTCTTGTAATCTGTTTGCCATCTTACTCACCTTCTACTTTTGCTACATTAGAGATATCAATAGGCATCTCTTTGTTTACAAAACCACCTTCAGGGTTTTTGTCTTGGTCAGGCTTAACTGTTTTTTTAGCAACTTTGCAATCTTTTACAATTACTTTGTTTTGTGCAGGTAATACAGCTAAAACTTCACCAGTTTTACCTTTGTCATCACCAGCGATGATTTTTACAGTATCACCTTTTTTGATTTTTAATTTAGCAGCCATATTATAATACCTCCGGAGCAAGTGAAACAATTTTCATGAAACCTGAGTATCTAACTTCTCTTGCTACAGGTCCAAAAATTCTTGTTCCAATTGGTTCTTTTTTACCATCAAGAATTACAGCAGCGTTGTCATCAAATCTAATTAAAGATCCATTTTCTCTTTGAACTTCTTTGTGAGTTCTTACTACAACTGCTTTAACAACTTGACCTTTTTTAACTTTACCAGTTGGTAAAGCTTTCTTAACTGAAGCAACAATTACATCACCAACAGAAGCATATCTTCTCTTAGATCCACCAAGAACTTTGATACACATGATTTCTTTTGCACCAGTGTTATCAGCTACGTTTAATCTAGTAAAACTTTGAATCATTATTTAACTCCTGTAGCTACTATTGTCTTTAGTCTGAAAGATTTAGTTTTTGAAAGTGGTCTACACTCAACAGCGATAACAGTATCACCTTCATTTAACTCGTTTCTCTCATCATGAACTAAGTACTTTTTAAATCTTTTTACAGTCTTGTGATATTTTGGGTGTAAAACGTATCTAGTAACTAATACTGATGCAGTTTTATCTCCAGATGTTTTTACCACTACACCTTGAATCTCTCTTTTATGTGTCATACTTTAGATCCTTAGTTAGCTTTTGCTGCAGTAATAGCTGTTTGAACTTGTGCAATATCTTTTTTGCACGCTTTTAATTCAGAAGTATTAGTTAACTGCATAGTTTTTAGCTTAGCTTTTAATTCAAAAAGAAGCACCTTTTTCTCTTTTAACAATTCGTTTAGCTCTTGTAAGCTCTTATCTTTTAAATCAGTATAGTTCATTTTCACTTTCTCTACTTACAATTTTAGTTTTGAATGGTAATTTGTGTTGAGCTAAAGTTAAAGCACCTTTGGCCATTTCTTCAGAAACACCAGCCATCTCAAAGCACACTCTACCTGGTTTAATATTCATAACCCACTTGTCAATAGGACCTTTACCTTTACCCATTCTTACTTCTAATGGTCTTTTAGTTAAAGGTTTGTGTGGGAATACCATAATCCATACTTTACCTTGTCTTTTGATTGCTCTTGTCATTGCAACCCTAGCAGCTTCGATTTGTCTTGAGTCGATTCTACCATGCTCTAAAGCTTTGATTCCGAATTCACCATAAGCTAAAGTGTTGGCTCTAGCAGATTTACCTCTGTTTCGACCCTTCATTTGCTTTCTGTATTTTGTTCTTTTAGGCATTAACATGATTATTTACCTCTTCTCTTTTGTGGTCTTCTTTTTGGTTTAGAAGCTGTATCTTTTTCTGCTGGAATACCTTTAGCTAGTACTTCACCTTTGAAGATCCAAACTTTAATACCAATACAACCATAAGTTGTATGAGCTTCAGCAAAACCATAATCAATTCTAGCTCTTAAAGTATGTAAAGGAACTCTACCTTCTAAGTACCACTCAGTTCTAGCCATTTCAGCTCCACCAAGTCTACCAGAACAAGAAACTTTAATACCTTTTGCACCAGATTTAAGAGCGTTTTGCATAACTCTTTTCATAGCTCTTCTAAATGCAACTCTTCTTTCTAATTGTTGAGCAACATTTTCAGCTGCTAATTGTCCAGAAAGTTGTGGTTTTCTCTCTTCTTTAATATTAACTGCAATATCTTTTCCAACTAATTTAGAAAGATTGTTTTTAAGTTTTTCTACGTCTGCACCTTTTTTACCAATGATAATTCCTGGTCTTGCAGCTACGATAGTAACTCTAACTTTCTTAGCAGTTCTTTCTACGATAGTTTGAGCAACACCTGCATAGTATAACTCTTTCTTAACGTATTTTCTAATTTTGTCGTCTTCAGCAACATTTGCTGGCATATTTTCAAACTTAGGAAACCATCTTGATTCCCAGTTTCTATTGATACCTAGTCTTAAACCTATTGGATTAACTTTTTGACCCATTACTTATCTCCTTCTGATGCAGCAGCAACTTCAATCATAATGTGTGCAGTTGGCTTATGTTTTGGTGATGCACTTCCTCTAGCTCTTGGAGTAAATCTTTTAAGAACTGGTCCTTTATCTACTCTTGCACTTGTAATTACTGCATCTTCTGGCTCTAAACCAGCATTAGCTACAGCTGAAGCGATTACTTTTGAAATAATTCCTGCCGCTTTATTAGGAGTGAACTCTAATGAAGCAATTGCATACTCTGCATTCATACCTTGAACTTCTCTTGCGATAAGTCTTGCTTTAGTAGGTGAAAGTCTAATAAATTTTAATACTGCTTTACCCATCATTATACCTTTCTTTGCACAGAACCTTTGTGCCCTTTGAATGTTCTAGTTGGAGCGAATTCGCCTAATTTATATCCAACGTGGTTTTCTGTAATGTTTACAGGTACAAAGTTTCTACCGTTATGCACATTAAAAGTTAAACCAATCATATCAGGTAATACCATTGATCTTCTTGACCAAGTTTTAATTGGTTTTTTATCGTTAGCTTCAACAGCTTTGATAACTTTCTTCATTAAGTGTGCGTCTACAAATGGTCCTTTTTTTACTGATCTTGCCATCTTAAACCCTTACTTCTTTCTTCTTGAAATGATTAATTTATCACTAGCTTTTTTCTTTCTAGTTTTATAACCTTTAGTTGGCATACCCCATGGAGTAACTGGGTGTCTACCCGAGTTAGTTTTACCTTCACCACCACCGTGAGGGTGATCAATTGGGTTCATCGCAGAACCTCTAGTTTGAGGTCTAATACCAAGGTGTCTAGTTCTACCAGCTTTACCTACAACCATGTTTGAGAAGTCTTCGTTTCCTACAACACCAATTGTTGCAATACAAACACCAAGAATCTTTCTCATTTCACCAGATGGTAATCTTAAGATAACATATTTATCTTCTCTACCCATGATTTGAGCATATGCACCAGCAGATCTTGCAAGTTGTCCACCTTTACCAGGCTTTAATTCAATATTATGAACCATTGTACCTACAGGAATACTTTGAAGTCTCATAGCGTTTCCAGTAACGATATCTAATCCAGATTCAGCAGCAGCAACTTTGTCACCAACTTTTAATCCAGATGGTTGTAAGATATATCTTTTGTCACCATCAGCATAAGTTACTAAACAAATTCTACAGTTTCTATATGGGTCGTACTCAATTGTTGATACAGTTCCCTCAACACCGAATTTGTTTCTTTTGAAATCAATAATTCTATATAATTTCTTAGCACCTGCTTCTTTGTGTCTAGATGTAATTCTACCGTTATTATTTCTACCAGCTGAAGCTTTTACTCTAACAAGTAAAGATCTAACTGTTGGTTTAGAAGTAATATCAGAAGTATCCATTACAGACATGAATCTTCTTGCAGGAGTTATTGGTCTAAATTTTTTAATTGCCATCTTCTATACTCCTTAAGCTGATAGGTTCGCTATTTCAGCGCCCTCAGGTAATGTAACATAGAATTTTTTGAAGTCTGGTCTTCTACCAGGTCTTCCTCTAAATCTTTTAACTTTACCATCTTGTCTTAAAGAGTTAACTTTTGCTGGAGTTACTCCAAAATACTCTTTAAAAACCTCTTTTAAACCGTTTTTAGTCATTCTTGGACTAGTTTGTACAACGATTACACCGTTTTCTTGAAGCTCGATTGTTTTTTCTGTATATAATATTGCTTTAATATCTGTAATATCTGCCATCTTACGCCTCTTTTGTTAATGATTCAAGTACTGATTTCTCAATTAGTACTGAGTGATATGCAGAAATTAAATATGCATTAATTTCTTGTTTTTCAATCATGTAACAGTTTTTAACGTTTCTGAACGCTAAATATGTTTTTTCATCAATTGAATCAACGATTACTACTGTATCTCTTTGATTTAATCCATTAATGATTGAAACCGCATCTTTAGTTTTACCTGATTCAACTTTGATAGAATCAGCTACAAATAAAGAACCATTTTCAGCATGAGCGTTAATAGCAAAGTTTAATGCTAAAGCTTTTTGCTTCTTATTGATTTTTTGGTTGTAGTTTCTCTTAGTAGGTCCAAATACTTGACCCCCACCAACGAATAATGGTGATCTTTTAGAACCCCATCTAGCTCCACCAGAACCTTTTTGTGCTTTTGGTTTTTTACCACCACCGCTTACTTCAGATCTGTTTTTTACTCTAGCAGTGTTTGCTCTTTGTGCTGCTAAGTAAGATTTTACATATAAATATAAATTGTGTGAGTTAATATCTTTGAAAGACTCTGGTAACTCGTTTGTCTTTACTGCAACTGCGTTACTCATTTAGCAATCCTTACTTTTCCTAATCCACCATTTGGTCCAGATACTGAACCTTTTACAACTAATATACCAGTTTCTGCATCGAATGAAACAATATCATTTTTAACAGTTACATTTGTATTTCCGTATTGTCCTGGCATTTTCTTACCTGGTTGAACTCTACCTGGCCACTCTGCATTACCGATAGAACCAGTTCTTCTACCCATTCTGTGTCCGTGAGATGCTCTACCACCAGCGAAGTTCCATCTTTTAACTCCACCTTGGAAACCTCTACCTTTTGTTTTAAAAGTTGTTTTTAAAACAGCAGCTTCAGATAATCCAGAAACATCTAAGTCACCAGCTTCAGTATTTGCTACATTAATTGTTGCAAATCTATTAAACTCTTTGCTTAAACCATATTTTTTTTGTTGACCTTCAATAGCTTTGTTGAATTTCTTCCCTTTGCTATATGAAACAAGTGCTACACCTTCATTAACGTCACATACTTTAGTATCAAGAACTTTTAAAAGTGTAACTGGTGTTGCAGGAACTGTAACAGTTCTACTCATACCGATTTTTTCTACGATAAATTCCATTTATTACCCTTTCTTTATTATTCTTGACCCATTGATCTAACTTCAACATCAACTTCAGGAGCTAAGTCAAGTTTCATTAATGAATCTACAGTATCAGGAGTCGCTGCAATGATATCAATCATTCTTGAGTGTACTCTGATTTCGAATTGCTCTCTAGAATCCTTATTTACGTGAGGACCTTTAAGAACAGTGTATTTTCTGATCTTCGTTGGAAGAGGAATAGGACCTCTTAACTCAGCACCAGTTCGTTTAACAGCTTCAACAATTGAAGCAACACTTCTGTCTAAAACTCTATGATCATAAGCTTTAAGCTTTAATCTAATTTTTTCCATGTATTTTCCTTTAAAGAACTCGTTAGATATACCAAAAAAGGCACTCTAACCATTTTTATGGACGCGGATTATAACTTAATATTAGTTAAATGTCAAGTATTATGGGCTTTTGCCCTTTTATTTAATTAATTTATTTCCTTTTAAAAAGGATAAGTGTATATGTTTTACTATATAATTTAAGTAAAGTCAAAGATATAGACTACAGTTTGATTACAATAAAATATTGTATAATCTCAAAAAACTTTTAAGGAATATGTTTAATATGAAAAAACAGATTGTAGTTGGTGGATTTTCAAAAGAACAAAGAGAAAAAGAGTTAGAAAAGATAAGAGCTAAATACTCAAAAAAAGGTTACAAGTTTATACATTATATAGACAATGGAGCTTTAAAGTCTGTTGCTGTATTTGAAGTAGATGAAGAAAAAGTAAGAAAAGAGAAAGCATTTAACCTAATACTTCTTGGTATATTTTTTATGGCTGTTGCAGCTATTATGTTCTACAAAGCTAGTGTGTAAGTTTAACTTACATACATAGTTGGTATTTTAATCTTTACGCAAACTCCTTTGCCATTTTCACTCTCAATATTTTCTAAACTAATTTCACCATTTGTTAAAAGAGTTAATGAAACTTTAGCTAAATAAAGTCCTAGTCCTCTACCATTTAAGGATTTATCTGAATGGTACAAATCAAATACATTTGATAAAGTGTCTTTATCTATTCCACCTGCATTGTCACATATTTTTATATTTAAAAAGTCATCATCTTGAAATGTTGTTATATCTATCTTTCTATTTTTAATGTCATTTTTATCAAACTGCTCATAAGAGTTTTTTAGAATACTTTCAAAAATATTTTTAAACTCATCATAGTCACTTTTTATAAAAACATTGTTTTGCATCTCAATTGAGATTTCATCCTCTATTATATTTTTTAGTAATTCTTTTAAAGAGAATTCTCTAATATCTTTTTTCTCTAAAAGATTATTAAACTTATTTATTGTTGAAGAAAGGTAGATATTCTCTTTTTCTATTTTCTCTAAATTGGCAATTAAAATTTCATCGGTAAGTTTGTTCATTTGTGAGTAGACTCTAATCTTACTTGTAATAGAACCTATTTTTGATAAGGGTTGTCTCCACTGGTGTGAAATCATAGAAACAGTTTTTGCAATAAGAATCTCTTTTGCTTGTTCTCTTATTTTCTCTTCTTTTTTTTCATTTTCAAGTTCTAAGAAGTATGGCTTTAAAACCTTATCAACATTCTCTTTTAGGACACTACAGTCAATAGGTTTTTTCATAAATAAATCAATACCTAATTTAATAGAATCAAGAAGATATTTTTCATCGCTAATTGCAGTTGTAAATATTATAGGTGTTTTTGTATTTACTTTTTTTATCTTTTCTACTAGTTCAATACCATTCATCTTTGGCATATCAATATCAGAGATAACTATATCAATTTTATTGTCTTTAAAATAGTTGTAAGCATCTGCACCATTAAAAAAGTTATAAACTGTATAACCTAACTTTTGCAATAAGCTCGTAATAGTATCATTTACAATAACATCATCTTCTACATACATTAAATTTATATTGTTTCCATTCATTATTACACCTCTTTATAATGAAAAGTATAATAAAAAATGGTATCGAAAAGGTACTATTAGAGTTTAATACTGATAAAATCCTGAAAATAAAAGTATGTCATCATTCTTTGCATTTGATTGGTCAAACTCTACTAAGTCACCAATTATATGTCCAATAGAAGGTGCAAAGGTCATACCTAGCCAACCTAATCCCATAGCATATACTAAGTTTGAATAGTTTTCGTCTCTTCCTATAAGAGGAACGTCATTTGGAGTAAGAGGTCTAAAACCACTCCATGTAACTTCATCTTTCATTTCAAAAGGAATACTATACTCTTTAAAGTTTTTCTTTATACTATCTATTTGTTTTTGTACTACTTCTGGGTCATCACTTCCTAGTTCTAGTTTTGAAGTAAGTCTTACGTCATTGAATCTTGGAGTCATGACTATAAATAAATCATTAAATAGTGTTGATGTTTTTGGTTTTAGCTCTTTTGGCATAGTGAAAGTTATACTATAACCTTTTGCAGGAGTTAGAATAAGTTCTTTATTGCTTTTTTTAGCCAAATCAGTTTTGTACCCTGTTGACATAATAAAAGTCTCAGCCTCATAGAAGTTTCTATTTTGAGAATAGATATATTTTACTTTCTTGTTTTCATATTTTATATCTGTAATCTCTTCATTTAAGATAAACTCTACTCCTTCATCTTGTAAATACTTTTTAAGTCCTAGCATTAACTTCTTTGGATCTATTCGAGCATTTTTCTTAAATAAAATTGCTCCTTCTATTTTATCATTTGCAAAAGGCAGATACTCTTTAATTTTTGCATCATCAAAAATCTCAAACCTATCTTCATCATCTATATAGTTGTATTTCTCAAGTTTTTCTTTATATGTATGTTTTTGAGTAAAGACTGATAACATTCCATCATGATGAAAGTCAAAATCAATACCTTCTTTATAAACTAAATCTTTGTAAATATCAAGTGAGATTTGTCCATACTTTTCAAATAACATCATTGTCTTTTTTGTACGAACTTCATTTGCACTTTGTACAAATCTATATAACCACTTATAAAGTTTTAAATCTAAGTTTGGATGAAAGATAGCAGGAGATTGTCCCTTTAGCATAAGTTTTAAAGTGTTTGATACAACTCCAGGGTAACTTAATGGTGTTTTATCAAAAGAAGATAAAAGCCCTGCATTTCCAAAGGATGTTGCATTTTCAATAGTACCCTCGTCTATTACTGTAACTTGTCGTCCTCTTTTATGAAGATTGTAAGCACACATAAGTCCAACTATACCACCACCAATAACTATTACATCTTTTTTCATAGAAGTATCCTTTCAAATCCATATACTGAAATCATACAAAAGAAAAGTATATATTATAAAAAAAATTATATATAGTTTATTTTATTAAACATAGAATAATCTTTTGATTAACAAGCTTTATATTCTATTATTTTTACTATTATTGCAAAGGTTTTAAATGAGTTTATTTTAGATATTTCTTTTAGTGTTTGCTCTAAACTTTCATAAGAAATATTGTTTTGTGAAAAGATTTTATCAAGCTCTTTAGTATCAAGATTAAAAGTATCACATACTTGCTTTAAAGTTTTTGGTTCCAAAGAATCAAGCAGTCTATCCATATCACTATCTAGTGTGACTTTTTTATTTTGTGAAAAGATATTAAAAAACTCTTGAGTTAATTTTTTTAGTTTTTTTCTTCTTATTAATATATGTATTAAAGTTACTACAAGTAGAGCTATTCCTGCTACTTTATGTAAAAATATACTATCATCTGTAATTGAACCAATATAAAATTCATATGCAGTAAAGGAAAGTATAAACATCAGTACTATCAAAAAAATGATAGTAAGATACTTGTAGATAACTTCAAACATAAGGATTTATTTTTTTGCTGCTGTGAAGATGATTTCTACAAGAGTATTATAACTTGCCATATTTGCTTCAACACAAGCTCGTGCTGGCTTTTCATCTGAAACCCACTCGTTCCAAACTTCATTGAAAGCTTTAAAATCTCTATAGATATCTTTTAGGCAAATTTCTGCTCTTAGAAGATGATGTTTATCTGTTCCAGCTTCTTTAAATCTCTCTTCTGCTATTTCTAAAGCTCTTTTAGCTTGAACTTTGATATCTAACTCTTTATCATCAGATACAATTCCTGCAAAATATATAGTACCATTGTGCTCTACTATTCTGCTCATTTTTTCGTTTATTATTTTTCTAGTAATCATTTTGTGTCCTGAAAATTTTTAATTGAAAGTATATCATCCTATGATAAAGTTAACCTAAGTATTGAATATATAAAGATATAATAGCCAAAATCAAAAAAGGGACAAAATGTCAGAAATAAAAAAAGAGTTATATTCAATTGTTCACGATACTATGATACCTGAAGTTGAAAGTTATGTTGAGGATTTACATAAAGTTATTGAGAAAAATGAACAAACAGATGATACACTAGAAGAAGTTAGAGATATGGAATCTTTTTTAGTAGAACTTCAAAATATTCTTTTAGCATTAGATGAAGAAAAAATGGATGAAGAACAAGCAAAAGAGATTTTAGAAAAAATTCAAACTATGATTGCTGAGCACAGCGAACACTAAAGTACAAAGAGTCTAGCTCTTACTACTTTATAGTTTTAAAATAGACTTCTTCTGATATTATATCTTTAGGAGTCTCTACTCTGTCCAAATATACCTTACCTAATAAATGGTCATATTCATGCTGAAATATTCTTGCAACAAAATCCTCAAATACTACTTGTACCTTTTTATTATCTAGTGTAGTGTATTCTACTTCAATTGTTTTATGTCTTGGAACTAAAGCTCTAATACCTGGAATACTTAAACACCCTTCCCAATCTTTTTCTATAGTTTCTGATTTATTTATGATTTTAGGATTTATAAGTATCTCATCTTCCATAAGTGGAGCGTTTGGGTATCTGTCATTTGGGTGAGATGAGATTATAAGTATTTGATAGCTTTCAAAGATTTGAGGAGCAGCAAGTCCAACTCCCCTACTTGATTTTACACAATCAAGCATTTTCTTTATAATAGTTAATATCTCTTTTGAGTTTATATTTTCTACTTCTTTGGCTTTTTGTCTTAAAGCTTTTTCACCAAGTTTTGCTATTGGGCACTCTTTTTTCTTGAAAATCATTTAGGCCTCTTTTCTATATAATATTATAATATTTAAATACTTCTAGAGTTAATTCTTTTCTAAGATATAATCTTTTAAAATCGCTAATTAAAAGATTAGTTGAAAAAAACCATGTATCTTTTGAAGTTTCAATATATCCTACATACCATCCATGTTTATTCTCAGGAGAAGTAGCCCAGCCTGTTTTTGCATGTAATATGTATTTGTTGTTTTTCTCTTCTATCATAATCTTTTTTACTAACTTTAAATGCTTACTTTTAAAAGGAAGTTTTTCAGTATATAATTTTTTAAGAAATTCTATTTGTTCATAAGACGAAATTTTTATATCTCCACTTAACCAAAAACCTGTAAGGTTATTACCCGTTTTCATATTTCCATATTTTAGTTTTATTAAATAATCATTATAGATATCTAGAGATAACTTACTTGCAAAATATTGATAACACCAAACACATGAATATTTAAAAGCTGTTTTCAAAGTTTGGTTTTTATTCCATACATCTAAAAACCTTTTTTTTCTATCCCAAAGGATAATCTCTTTTTCATCTTTAATTACTTTAGTATCTAGTACAATCAATGAATTAGGTATTTTAAATGTAGATGCAGGTAATAATCGAGTATTTGCTCTTTTTGGATTAAATACATAACTTTTATTTGAGCTTAGTGATTGAATTACAATTGTACCTTTTACTTTGTTTTTCTTAAAAATTTTTTCTAAAGATAAATCATTATCAGCAAATATAAAATTGCAAAGAAATAATAAAAAAATAAGAATTTTCATAGGAAATAGTTTTTAGAATTTTCTTTTAATTTATTAAATATCTCATCAAATTGCGCAGGATAAACCCTTGCTCCACCAACAGTTGAGATAAAGTTTGTATCACCTATCCATCTAGGAAGTACATGATAGTGTACATGTTGTTCTATACCAGCACCAGCAGCTTTACCAAGATTCATACCAATATTTACACCTTCGCAAGGCATAACTTCTTTTAATAGTTTCACTGCTTGTCTTGCTCTTTTAGAAACTCTTAGCCAAGTCTCTTCTTCTAGTTCTTCTATTTTGTCTGTATGAAAATATGGAATCACCATCATATGCCCAGGAGAGTAAGGAAACTTATTCATAACTACATAACAAAGTTCATCGTGAAAAAGAACTTGATATTTTTCTTCCTCTTTATTTTTTGCTATATGGCAGAATACACACCCTTCTATTTTTT
The DNA here is from genome assembly GCF_004116715.1 of Arcobacter sp. CECT 8989. Taxonomy (NCBI): domain Bacteria; kingdom Pseudomonadati; phylum Campylobacterota; class Epsilonproteobacteria; order Campylobacterales; family Arcobacteraceae; genus Arcobacter; species Arcobacter sp. CECT 8989. Next base: position 423,059 of record NZ_PDKE01000001.1, read on the forward strand.
CTTCACTAACATAAGAGTATCGCCAAGGTGCATATAGATGTTCCATTATATTTCTCCTTGAGAAATAAATGAACAGTGAACAGTGAATAGTGAATAATATCTTAAATCAAACATTGTTTTCCTTAGCAGTTTTTATACTTGAGGTTAATATCTTTAGTAACTCGATTAAATCAGGACTTATACTTTTATGCATTTTATCATTTATATATGAAGAGTCTTTTAATAAATTTAACCAATAGTTAGTTTCATTTGCTTCTTTAATAGAAATATGTAGCTTTGATATAAAATCAGATTTAGATTGAGCGTACTCTGACTCTGCAATTAGTGCACCAATCGCAGTGCCACTTCGTAGTATCTGTTTTAATAAAATAAACTCTTTTTTCTCTTCTTGTAAATATTTAGTTAAATTTACAATTCGAAGAGCAAAGTCATAAGATTTATTTTTCAAAACATTATTCATTGTTCACTATTCCTTATTCATTATATAAGCAAGTGCTTATATAAAGTTTGGTGCATCATTTGCAAAAAGGATTAAGTCACCCTCTTTTGTAACTGATGCTAAAGTATCTTCTAGTTTTGATTTATCTTTTAATACAAATACTTTGTCTTCATCAATATTAGAACTAAGTAAGTGTGAGTTTAATTCACCCGTAACTATTGCTAAATCAAACTTCTCATTTATCTCTTTTGCAAGTAAAATATTTGCTTCAGAAGTTGACTCAACTAATCCTGGAGTGATAATAACTTTTCTTCCTTCATGATTAGTACAAATATTTATAGCTTCAAGCATACCTTCTAAGTTTCCATTGAAACTATCATCGATGATTATCTTACCACCTGCTTCTATTTTTTGAAGTCTATGTTCTACTTGTGGTAAATCTTTTATTGCAAGTTTGATTTCATCAATTGTCATCCCAAGCTCATAAGCTACTAAAATAACAGCTGTAAGATTTATTGCATTGAAACTTCCAAGAACTGGAGCATGGAAATGTTGTTGTTCCCCATCAATTAAAATATCAAACCAAATACCATCAAGATTTGACATAGTTACATTTAGATTATCAGGGAATTTTGTAATCTCATCATAATCTTGTTTTAAAGGAACTGATTCATGCACAAAACCTCTTAGCATCTTTGGAGATTTTAGTATTTCCATTTTTGTATGAATAATATTTTCTATAGTTTTAAAATATTCGATATGTTGCTCTCCAACACTTCCTAAAATACAATATTGAGGTTCTAAGTACATAGTGATTTCTTCGATATCACCTTCTTGTCTAGCACCAGCTTCTGCGATATATATTTGTGTATCAAGTGGTAAGTCTCTATTTACATCTAGAACTATTCCAGCGATTGTATTTACTGACCTTGGAGTTTTGTATACTTTGTATTTTCTTTTTAATACATGGTATAAATAGTTTTTAATAGAAGTTTTTCCATATGAAGCTGTAATAGCAATAGTTCTAAGCTGAGGAATAGTTTCTAATCTTTGTTTACCTTTGTGTTTAAAAGAGATAAAAAACATCTTTTCCATTAAGTATGTAACGGCAAGTGTTAAAATGATAGGTACAAAAATAGCCGTTGCATGACAAGATTCACTTAAAATACAAAGTAAGTGAAGTGCAAAAGTTATAAATAAAAGTACCCCTAAAAATCTTTTAACCCTAGAAGTTAAAACCAAAGACCTATCAAGTTTTCTATTCCAAAGAACAAAACTAGTCATATAAATCAAATAAAAATAGATAGAAAAATATAAATCAGGTAAAAGATGAAAAAGTACAACTGGAGCAGCAAAGTATGTGATATGCCATTGCCATTTGTGGTGTTTAAATAAAACTCTTTCTAACTTATAGTTATACCATTGTAAGTTTGTAATTAAATACCAACCTAAAGACATGATTAGTAAAACATGAGTAAATATATAAAAGTATTCTAGTATTTCCATTATTTTAATCCATTTTCAATTTTTTCACAAATATCTTTTGCATGTTTTAAAAAGAAGTAGTGGTCACCTTCATAGGCTGTAAAACTACTATTTTTAATTAGCTCGTGAATTTTTTTCCCAGCAGGAAGAGTTGTAGCAGTATCTGCTTTTCCCCAAAAAATCATAGCATTTTTTTCAAAAGAAGAAAAGATAAAAGAAAAGTCTTCATCTACTACATTTTTAAAAGTCTCATACATTTCATGACTCATTTGTTTTACATCATCACTTCTAAATGACTTTGTAACTTTTCTAAGTCCTAGTTTGTTAAAAATCTTTGCAAAAAAGATTTTTGTTTTAACATTGAAACTTTTCTCTTCTAAAATTCCAGCAGTACTTAGTAAGATAAGATTTTCAGGATTTATAAGTGTTGCAACTTTTCCACCAAATGAGTGTCCAGCTATTACTACAACATTTGTATTTAAAGTTTCTAAAAACTTCTTTATAATAAGTGAGTAATCTTTTGTAGTAAGAACATAGTCATTTGAACTTTTTCCAAAACCAGGCATATCAATATATATATGTCTAAAGTCTTGAAGCAAGTTACCAAATGCTTGTTTCATAATCTCTTTATTTGAACCCCAACCATGAAGAATAACTATATCCTTCTTTTGGCTAGGATTTACAATCTCATATGAGATACTAAATTTTCTTTCTTGTACTTCAATGCTTTTTAAAGCCAAATCTATTTACCTTTTGATGCTTGTATTTTGTTTACATATTCGTATGTTATTTTAATATCTTTTTGATTTGGTAAAGATTTAGCTAATGTTATTAATACATTATTAAAATCTTTAAATAAATAGTTTGCCATAGAACCAGGAATTGGATTTATCTCATTTAAATATACTTCCTCTTCTTGAACAAAGAAGTCACATCTAATAAGTGAACCATCAAAAGTATTGTTATAAATAGCTTTGAAAGACTCTTTTATTCTATCTTTAAGCTCTTCAGAAATATCAGCTTCTAAAGCAGCAGAAGTTCTAGCAAAGTCTAAATATTTTTTATCAAAATCCAAGAACTCAGCTTTTTGTGGTTCTTCAATGATAGAGAAAACAAACTCACCATTTATTTTAGTACCTGCTAAGTTATACTCTTTAATACCTGCAATAAATGGTTCTACAATAATTGCTTCATCAAACTCAAAAGCTACATCAAGTGCATAATCTAACTCTTCTTGAGTTTTTACAATTGAAACACCAATAGAACTACCTAAAGTAACTGGCTTGATAATCACAGGGAATGAGTGAACTTCTACTTTGTCATTTTTTGTATAATATTTATAATCAATAGCTTTTACACCAACACTATGGGCATAACCTTTTGTTAAAAACTTATTAAAACTAACAGCACAAGCACCTTTTCGTGGACCTATATAAGGAATATTTGCAAACTCAAATAATGAAGCTAATAGTCCATCTTCTCCATCACCACCGTGAGTTATATTTAAAACAGCATCAACTTCAAAAGGTTTTGTTCCAAACATAGCTTTCTTAGAAAAACCATCTTTTGAGAAGTTTAAAACATCACACTTTTTATACTCACCACTACTAAATAGTTTTGATTTTATTTTATCTGTTGGAATATGATAAAACTCTCTATTTGAATCACAAAAAATATAAACTAACTCTTCTTTTAAAACATCTTTCATAGCAATAGCAGAAACAATTGATATTTCATGCTCATATGATTTACCACCAAAAACTATTCCTAACTTCAATCTATCTCCTTTTAAATGTCCCATTTAAAAGGGACCCATTTCATAATAACTACTTTTTAGCAGGATTTATAAAAAATCCTTAAAAGTATCAAAATTCTAAAGAAAGCAACGAGTTGCTTTTACTATTATATTTTATTTTTGTAATTGCTTAAGTGCTTGTTTTACTAAATCACTTGTATTTGTACCAGTACAAGCTTTAAGTGCTTTTGATACAACATCTTTTTTAAATCCTAAAGACTCTAAAGCAAGAGAAGCTTCAAGTGTTGCATTTGAACCACTAACTGCTCCATCCTCATCATCTTCAACAATAAACCCTGATAACTCAACTAAAATTCTACTAGCACCTTTTGGACCAATACCTGGAACTCTTTTTAACATTGATACATCATTTTCACTAACAATTTGTGCAAAAGAGCTTGGTGTAAAGGTAGAACAAATAGCAAGTGCTACTTTTGGACCCACTCCATTTATCTTGATAACTGTGTCAAATAATTTTTTTTCATTGGGGTCTAAAAAGCCATAAAGTGTTTGAGAATCTTCTCTAATAATGTGAGTTGTATGAAGCTTAACACGCTTATCTGTTACTTTTGAGCTACAGTTTACTGAAACAAAAACCTCATAAATTAGACCATTTACATTAAGGTGTAAGTGAGTTGGCTCCTTTTTCTCAATGCTTCCTTCAATACCTACAATCATATTTTTCTTTCAAAATTTTAAATTTTCTTTTTGTTTTATATACAATAAATAATATTCATTATATAATATTGAAGCTTAATATCAAGGTTGTTTTGATGATTGAATTAATTACAAAAAAAATAAGTAATAAAATAATAGTTTCACTCTTTATTTTAATGTCTCTTTCGAGTTTAATAGTAACATATATGACTACTGAACAAGTAAGAGCAGACTCCATTGTTACTACTAAAAAAAATCTTGACATGCTTAATACTGCAATGTTTCAAAGCTTAAGAAATGCCATGAATACAGGAGATCCTGCACAAATTAAAAAAGCAGAAGATGAAGCTGCTACTATTGAAGGTGTTAAAGAACTTGTAATTGCAAAAAGTCAACCTCTTATTGATATGTACGACCCAGGTGCAAAATTTACTACAGACCCAGATATTTTAAAATCATTCAAAACAAAAGAGAACCAACTGTTAGAAACTGATGATGAAGAAGGTCATAATCTAAGAATGATTAAACCAATGGTTGCAACACAAGAGTGTTTAATGTGTCATGCTAATCAAAAAGAAGGTGATGTAATTGGTATAATGGACCTTACATTCTCACTTGCAGAATCTGATGATAAAATTAGTACTTTAGTAATTGAAATCTTAATGGTATCTACAGTATTTGGCTGGATTACTATTGGTTTAATCTTTATAATTGTAAAAAGAGCAACAAAACCTATTGCTACACTTAAAAGTGGATTTGAGAACCTTCTTAAATCAAATGACCCAAGTATTAAACTTGATGTTGAATCAAAAGATGAGATTGGAGAAGTAGCAAATCTATTTAACTCTTATATGGATAAAGTAAGAGCAGGTCTAAAACAGGATGAAAAAGTTATTGAAGAAGCAAATGATATTTTAGAAAAAACTGGAAATGGTTTCTTTGTATACCAAGTAAACTCAACTGCTTCTAACCCATATGTTGAAGATTTAAAAAATAAACTAAACTCAATGATTAATCATACAAAAGAGACTCTTGATAGAATCAATGATACTCTTAAGAACTACTCTGAGTCTAAATTTGATTATAAGATAAATGATAAAGGTATTTATGGTGATTTAGGTTCACTAGCTGCTGGAATTAAACTTGTAGGTAATAATACATCTGAAATTTTAGCGATGATTATGAATACTGGAGATTCACTTAAAGAGAGTACTCATACTTTATCAACTGCATCAAATCAGTTGTCTACATCATCAAATCAACAAGCTGCATCTTTAGAAGAAACAGCTGCTGCATTAGAACAAATTACTGCAAATATCAAAGGTAATACTGAAGCTTCTAATGAAATGTCTTCTTTAGCAGGGTATGTAACAAAATCTGCACAAAATGGTCATAGCCTTGCAAATGAAACAGCTGTTGCTATGGATGATATCAATGCACAAGTTAGCTCTATTAACGAAGCTATTGAAGTTATTGACCAAATTGCTTTCCAAACAAATATTTTATCACTAAATGCAGCTGTTGAAGCGGCAACAGCTGGTGAAGCTGGAAAAGGGTTTGCCGTTGTTGCAGGTGAAGTTAGAAACCTAGCTTCTAGATCAGCTGAAGCAGCAAAAGAGATTAAAGAATTAGTTGAAAAAGCAACACAAAAAACAAATACTGGTAAACAAATATCTGATAATATGATTACAGGATATGAAGAGTTAAATCAAAATATTAACTTAACTATTGAAAAGATTGAGCAAGTTGCAAATGCTTCTAAAGAACAAGAAGCAGGAATTGTTCAAATCAATGATGCAGTTAACTTATTAGATAGAGCAACTCAAGAAAATGCACAAGTTGCTGACCAAATCTCTAAAATGTCAAGTGATATTGCTAATATGTCAGATTCACTTGTAACAGCAGCTTCAAGAGCAAGCTTCTTACAAGAAGCAAGAGAAGAAGTTTGTAATGTAGATTTAGTTTATGATACAGCTAAGTTAAAAGTAAATGTACTTGGTCTTAAAGATGATGTTTACTCTAAACTTGGTTCTTATGAAAAATGGACTACATCATCTTGTTATACTGTTTCTGATTGGATTAAAGAGTATTTAGAGATTAATCCAAGTTGTGACTATAGTGCAATTGAAGACCTTGAAAAACTAAATGTAAGTTTAAAAGGTAAACTTCAAGAACTAGTAGATGCAAATGCTGCTAAAGCAGATAATGAAGTTCTAAATGAAAAAGCTAAGGCTGTTGAAGTAGAGTCTTTAAGAATATTTGGAACACTAAATAGTCTGAAAAAAGAGGCTTGTAAGAATAATAAATAAAAAGGTTTAAAAACCTTTTTATTTTAGTTAGCTGCTTGCATACTTTTAATTAATGCTTCTAACTCATCATCAGAAACTACATCTGATGTTTCATCCCCCGATATATGTTTAGCAGAAGAAGCAATATTATACTCTTTTGAGTCAATATTGTTAGTTTCACAAACGTGATTTACAACTCTTTCTATTTTTTGTCTATGTAAGTCTTGATGCTGTAATAAACCGAAAGAATTAGAAATCAGTTCTTCAATTTTTTTAGCTTTATGTAATGGAAGATCAAGTTCAGAAATAATACTGTCAACATTTTCTAAATTTTCATAAATAGAAACAGCATTGTTTTCTGACTCTTTAATCACATCACATAAATCTTTTATAAGATCCTCGTATGTCATAATATAACCCTTTATCAAAAGTAAGAAAAGTGTATCTTATTTTACCTTAATAATATTATGACTAATTAGTTATTTATAACTACAAAAAAGATATTTTAGTGAATTACCTCAGCAACGAACTCAGTTGCATATGAACCTTTTGGAAGAGTAAATTGTAACTCCATCCAGTTTTTTTCTTCTTTAAAATTTGTTTCAATTTCTTCAGGGAAAATCCATGCAAATCTTCTTGCACCATCTTCTTTGATTTCAACATCAAACTCTTTTTCAATATTTTGCGCTAAACCATCTGCTTTTTTAACTCTTTTACCACAAAGAAGTCCAGTAGCAACTCTATCTCTTGCAAAGAACTTTTCAGCTTCTTCATTTAAGTTTTCAACATGGAATATCTTTCCATAAGGATAGTGACTCATTAAGTCACCAGGAATAAGTTTGAAAGGATGCTCTTGTTTTTTCATATCTTTAACTACATCTAATGGTAATTCAAGTTTTTCATAAATCTCTTCAGCTTTAAAAGAGTCAACTAGTTTTGAAACTTCTATTCTCTTTGAAAGCCAATTATTGAAAAGGTAACTTTGATAAGAGTTAACAAACATCTGTTTTAGTTTTCTATTTCTCTCTTTTAGTTCACCTTTTACTATCGCTTCACCTTTTTTATAGTTATCACCTTCTATTCCAAATCTTTGAAACCCAAAATAGTTTGGCATACCAAAAGTTGCAATACTTTGAACTGCTTGTTCAATCTTTTTAGCATCAATTAGATTTACTCTTTTTAGTCTAATAAAGAATTTATTTCCTTTTAAATGCCCTACTCTTATTTTATTATTGTGTCTTGTTACATCTAAAACTTTTATCTGTTCATGGTTAAAGCTATTTAGTTTTTCTTCAAACTGCTTTGGAATAGAAATATGCTGAATCGTCATTGCATTCTTATCTTTCAATCCTGCATAACCTATATCTCTTCCTTTACATCCTAAATGTTCTGAAAATATTCTAACTGCATCCCATGTAGTTAAATCTTTTTTTCTAAACTTTACAATTAAATGTTCACCTTCTCCACTAAACTCATATAGAGGTATTTCTGTTACAACAAAATCATCTTTGTTTTGTTTAAATAGAACATCAATCTTTGAATGGTTTAAATACCTTTGAACTTTTTCCACATTTTTCCTTATACTTTATTAATCTTTGAAATGATGATTTGCGCACTCACAAGAGTATTTACCCTTAACTGCTTTGGCAAATATACTTAATGGCACATCATACTTTCTTGCTATTTTTTCTATTTTTTCTTTATGTTTTTTATCAAATGAGAAAAGCAATTCATACTCTTCCCCTGAACAACCTATATCTTTATCAATTTTTTCAAAAAACTCAAATCCAACCTTACTTTGTTTTGACATTCTTTCAAGCTCAAAAAATAAACCATCAGATATGTCCATAGAAGCATTTACATATTTTGAAATTTTATAGAAAAACTCTGCATTAAGTTTTGGTTTTATAAATTTAGATTTCTTTGATATTTTTTCGCCTAAGAATAGTTTTTCTAAATCTCTTTTAGATGAGCCTAAACTTCCTGTGTAACAAAGTAAATCATCTTTTTTTATTCCACTTCTAAGAATTGGCTTTTTTGTTTTAGAAATAATTGTTACTGAAATATCTAGCTTTATATTTGAGATTGTATCTCCACCAATAATTTCAATACCAAACTCTTTGGCTACTTTTTTAAAACCTTTTGCTAACTCTTTTAAATCTTTATTAGTGTACTCTTTTGGAATTGCTACAGTTAAAAGTGCATATTTAGGCTTAGCATTCATTGCAATTGCATCTGAGATATTTACTAGCATTGCTTTTTGAGCTATTTGTTTTAAACTCATCCACTCTTTTTTAAAGTGAACATTTTCAAAAAAAGCATCATTGCTATAAACCCATTTACCAATAACAGCACCGTCATCACCAATAAGTTTTGTATTACTAACAAACTGTTTTATAAAAAAATCTTCTTTATTCATAGGCGAGATAATAGCATAATTGTACTTGCTTTCTATTTTAATTATTTTTTTGTATAATACGCCAATTTTATTATTAGGAGAAGAAATGCCAAAAATTAACAAATATGTTGATATTGATACTGTAGAAAGAGAAGCAAAGAAAGATTTAATTGATAGACATTCACCATTTATTCACTGTGCTGAAACTGCTAAAAAAGGTGAGCCTTTTGAAGTAACTGTTAAAATGGGAAATGAATATACTCACCCAGATGATTTTGATCACTATATTGAGTCTGTTTCATTATTTAATGGAGAAACTCTATTAGCTAAAGCTACTTATGTTCCAGGAACACTAGGTAATGTTAAAGCTCACAATACTACGACTTTTACAATTATCCCAACTTCTAAGAAATTAAACTTAGTTGCACATGGTTACTGTACTAAGCACGGAATATGGGAATCAACTCCTGTAGTTGTGCCTGTAGAAGACTAATCCCAATTATTATAAAAAAGGTAGAAGTATTTTACTTCTACCTTTTTTTATGCCTAAAACTTATCTTCCTTTCTTATTACAACTTAATATACATATAAATTTATCAAAAATATATACTTACTAAAATCTAAGAGGTTTTCCATAAAAACGTACATCACTATTCGCTTATCTAGACAAGTTCTATATCTTGTATAGAATACCTGTAACTATCATGTAATTTTAGTCATTTATACTTCCAGCATCAAAGATGTATAGACAAGTATAAAGGAATAAAATTGGTTAAACCAATATATATGAAACTTCATGATGAAATATTAAAAAATATAAGAAATAACAAATACAATTATTGTGATAGATTACCATCTGAAAATCATTTTGCCAATGAATTTAATGTAAATAGACATACTGTAAGACAAGCACTTCAAATACTAAAAGACGAAGGAGTAATATATACTGTTAAAGGAAAAGGTAACTTTATCTCTAATATTAAAGTTCCCTATTCTATTTCTGATAAAAGTTCATATTCTCAAAAAATTTTAGACTTAGGATATGAACCTAAAACAAAACTTTTAAGTGCAGATATTATTACACCAAGTGATGAAGTTGCTCAAAACTTGGGCATTAATAAAAAGCTAAATGTTATTGAAATTAGACTGTTAAGATATGCAAATGGCTTGCCAATAACAGTTTCTCATTCATATTTTGATGCATATAGATATAGAGAGTTAGTAAATCACTTAGATATAGAACCTTTCTCTTTATATAGCTTACTAAATACTTGTTATCCCCAATTAGAAGTAACAAAAGTATCGACTGTATTCGAAGCACTAAACTCAAATTCAGAATTAAACAAACTTCTTATGCTTCAAGCAAACACACCAATAATTGCAGCAAGTACAATATCAAAAGATCAAGATGGAAATTTCGTAGAGTATGGTACTTCATTCTCTAGAGCAGATGCAGTCAAAATAAAAGTAGATTTAATAAATAAGGAGAAAAAGAAGTGATTAAAATGAAAGACCTAACTTTAGGTTATAAAAAAGAAAAAATATTAAAAAACATTAATTTAAATGTTAAAAAAGGTGAGTTTGTTGGAATCATTGGCTCAAGTGGAGCTGGAAAATCTACACTTCTTATGTCAGTTACTGGTGGAATTAAAGTTTTTGATGGAAAATTTGAAGTTTTAAACAATGATATGAAAGGTATAAAGAAAAAAGATCTTGTAAAACTAAGAAAACAAATTGGAATTATTTTTCAAGGCTACTACTTAGTTGATAGATTAAGTGTACTTGACAATATTGTAAGTGGGATGCTTAAGGATATACCTTTATCAAGAGCACTTATTAAACACTATAGAGAAAAAGAGCTAAAAAAAGCAAAAGAGCTTATGGAGATAGTGAGTATTCAAAAGCACTCATTTAAAAGATGTGATGAACTAAGTGGTGGACAAAGACAAAGGGTTGCAATTGCAAGAGCTCTAGCTGCTAATCCAAAAATTATTTTAGCAGATGAACCAATTGCTGCACTTGATCAAAAGAGTGCTAAAAAAGTAATGAATATCTTAAAAAAAGTAAACCAAGAACTCGGTGTAACAATTATTGGAAACTTTCATCATATTGATGTTGCACAAGAGTATTGTGACAGAATACTTGGTATTAACAAAGGAAAAATTATTTTTGATGGAAAAGGAGAAGAGTTAACAGAAGAAATTTTAGATCAAATTTATGAGGATGATAAATCTTACTTATCAGACTCTGATGATGATAATTAAATACAAAACTTGGCTTTGATTTAGTGAGCCAATAATCACTTATCAACTGAAAGGATAGAGATTGGGGTGAGATGACTCTAAACTATAAGAGTAGTTTAGAGTTATCTTTGAGTAGAAGATTTAAAAATTACGGAGAAAAAAATGAGAAGAGATTTTTTAAAGAAGATTGTAGTTGCTACTACAACTTTAACCTTAGGTATTAGTACATTAATTGCTGATTCAGCTAAATGGCCAGAAAAATTAACATTTGGTGTAATTCCTGTTGCTGGTTCTACGTCTATGAAAGAAAACTTTGGTCCTCTAACTAAATATTTAGAAGATTCACTAGGGATTAAAGTTGAAATGAAACTTGCTGGAGACTATACAGGAATTATTACCGGTATGGCTCACAATCATATTGATTTTGCATACTTAGGACCAAAATCTTATGTTGAAGCAGCAAGAAGAGCAAATGCAGAAGCTTTAGTTGTTGAAGTTGATGGTGAATCTGGCTTACCAGGTTATAGAGGAACAATCATTACAAAAAAAGGTTCTGGCTTAAAAACATTAGAAGATATTAAAGGTAAAAAGTGGGCATTCACTTCTTCTCAATCAACGTCAGGAACTTTAGTTCCAACTGTAATGTTTTCTAAAAAAGGAATTGACCCTAAAAAGTACTTCTCTAAAGTTATCTACTCAGGTGGACATGAAGCATCTATTCTTTCTGTAAAAGCTGGAAAAGTTGATGCTGCATCTACAAACAATCTTGATTTTAATAGAGGATTAGGAAAACAATGGACAAAAGATGAATTCAATGTAATTTATACTTCAGAACTAATTCCAGGTGCTCCTGTAGCTATAAAAAAAGAGTTACCAATTTCTTTAAAAATGGCTCTTAAAGGTGCCTTAGTTTCGTATAAAGATGCAGAAGGTCTTAAAAGACTTAAAAACAAAGGTTTCATTCCTGGTGATGATTCAGTTTATAACTCTATTAGAGAGTTAATTGAACTAAAAAAGAAATTAAAAGCTCAATAGTATAGCTTTAAACTATCTGCATTTTGCAGATAGTTAGATATAAAAAAAGGAAATAATAGTAATGGAACTAACTGAATTAAAAAAAGGTTCATCCCCTTTTAAACTTTATACATTCCTAATAATTGGAATTTCAATTTATGTAATTTTCCAAAGTTGGATTGATACTGAGATGAGTTTTAAATCACTATTTGATGGTTGGCATCACATGGTAGATTATATAAAAGGAAACCCAAATATTGAAGGAAGTGCTTACTTTCCACCAAACACAAATACAGCAGATATAACTGTATATTTTTGGTCAATGCTTGAGACAGTACAAATGGCGGTAATTGCACTTTTACTTTCAGTAATAATTGCTGTTCCTCTTTCATATATGAGCTCAAGAAATATTTTACTTATATTAATTCCAGGACAATCTTGGTTTCATAAAGGATTAAGATCATTTCTTTATGGAACATCAACACTGTTTGCAAATATATTTAGATCAATCAATGAGATAGTTTGGGCTCTTATTTTTGTAAGTGCAGTAGGATTAGGACCAATGGCAGGTATTTTAGCACTTGGAGTTCATACAGCTGGTGTATTATCAAAATTATTAAGTGAAGGGAATGAAGCAATTGACCCAGGACCAGTTGAAGCTCTAACAGCTAGTGGTGCAGGTTTTATCAAAATATTAATTTATGCTGTAATTCCTCAGACAATGCCACACTTTATATCAATGGTTTTATATAGATTTGAAAGTGATGTAAGGTCTGCTTCAATATTAGGTTTTGTAGGAGCTGGTGGTATTGGTTTCTATTTATTTGATAAGTTAAGAGCTTTTGAAAATGCTGATGTTTGTACTATCTTAATAGTAATTGTTACAACAGTATGGGTAATTGACAAGATAAGTGCATTAATTAGAAAAAAATATATTTAACAACAATTAAGAAAACCCCTTTATATAGACTTTTTTAAAGATACAAATGAACAAAAGGATTCTTATTGCAAAAAAAAAGGAAAAAAATGAAACGTGAAGATGTAAATAGTTTAGCTCAACTAGTTCCACTTACTGAGCTTGAAAAGATTTATAAAAAAATTGATCAAGACTATAAGATTAAAGTCTTAACTAAACCAACGGAACAAACACTTTTAGTTCCAGTTAAAGATCCCATTTCAGGTGGTTCTTTTTATGCGGGGGAAGTACTAGTTACCTCAACAATTGTTCAAGTTGAGAAAACTAAAGGCTGGTCGATGGTAATGGATTTAAATGAAGAGAAGTCTTTATATATAGCTGTACTTGATGCTTGTTTTGAAGCAAATATCTATAAAGAAAATATTAAATCACTTCTTTTAGATGCAAAACAAGGTAGAGAAGAAAGTATCAAAAAAACAAACAAGAAAGTTAACTCAACAAGAGTTTCTTTTGACTTAATGTAAGGAGAAAAAGTGGAAGCAGTTGATATTGAGAAATTAAATAGAGATAACTTTAAATCAATGATGAATGCACTGTCAATGCCAGGTAAGGTGGAGAAAATTAGTTCACTCTTTGAGTCATCATTTTTAGCAATAGCAAATACTCTTTTATACTCTGAGGTTAGCTTTTACTATAAAGGAAAAGAAGAATTTGAATTAATTAAAGCAATAACAAACCCAAAAGATGAAAAAGCGAATAAAGCTGACTACATTTTTTGTGATGAATTAAATGAACACCTTTTTAACAAAGGCAAAATAGGAACTTCAAAAAATCCTGAATTTTCTGCAACTTTTATTTTTAAATGTAAAGACTTTAATGGCTTAAAAATAAAATTAACAGGTCCTGGCATTGATGGGGTGAAAGAAGTAGAACTTCCTATCGATGAATCTTTTGTTGACTCTTTCAATGAGAAAAATTCTTACTATCCATTAGGGAATGAAGTTTTCTTTTTAAATGAAAATAGTGAAATCATTGCTATTTCCAGAACAACTAAAATGGAGGTTATATAATGGCTTATTATGCGATAAAAGGTGGGGAAGAAGCTATAAAAAACTCTTTGGATTTTTATTCAGATATAACTTCTCATGCTCAAAAAATTGATGATAAAAGTATCATTGAAGGTTTAACTTATTCTATTGATAGAGTTATTAGTGAAGGGTCTTTATACTCTAAGAAATTAGCAGCACAAGCTATAAAAAGAAGTGCTGGAGATTTACTTAATGCTTCATTTTTCTTAAGGGCTCATAGATCATCTTGCCAAAGAATTGGCATTTGTAAAACAATTGATATAAATGATATGAGATTAACAAGAAGAATTTCATCAGCTTTTAAAGATATTGAAGGTGGTCAATTACTTGGTCCTTCAAATGATTATGAAATTAAGTTGTTAATTGATTTAAAAAATGAAGAAGTAGAGATTGAAGAGTATAGTAATAAAGATAATATTATAAAATCTGCTTTAACACCTCTACGAGAAGATAATTTAATAAAAACATTACCAAAAGAAGAAGAACCTTGGGATATTACAAGAAGTTATCCAACTGAACCTTATCCTAGAAGTGCAGTTTTACAAGTAATGGCAAGAGCTGAAACGGGTTCACTTTTATGTGTTGGATATACAACTATGAGAGGTTATGGAGATATTCACCCTACAATTGGTGATTTAAGAATAGGTGAATTAGATGTTGAGTTTACACATCCTTTTACAAAAAATGAAGTAAAAGTTGGAACTATAGAAGCTACAGCTGTTGAGTGTGTTGGTACTTTTAATCAAGATGAAGATGGAGATACAAAACTTACAACTGGTTTTGGTTTTTGTTTTGGAAAAAATGAAACAAAAGCTATTTCTATGTCGATGATTGATTTATCACTTTATAATACTCACTATTCTGTGGGTGGGGAGCACGTAATTGCAGCTGATTTTGACATGATTATGCACCATTTAGATGGAATAGAGTCTTATGGTATGACAAATCACTTTAAACTGCCACACTATGTGACATTCCAAACTGATTATCAAATCTTTAAATCAGCACAAAAATATACAGAAGAAAAAAAAGAAAATGAAAAAGGAGTTGAAAAATGAGATATGCATTTTTAGATGAAGAAGCAAAAAAAGAGATTAGAAGATCTATTTTAAAAGCTATCGCAATTCCTGGATATATTGTAGGCTTTGCTTCAAGAGAACTGCCAGTAGCACGTGGTTGGGGAACTGGTGGATTACAAGTTACATTATCAATCATCAATGAAGAAGATACTTTAAAAGTAATTGACCAAGGTTGTGATGGAAGTGTAAATGCTGTAAATATTAGAAATTTTATCAAGTCAGTTACAAAAGTTGAAACTACAACTAAAACGCTTGATGCAACTATTATTCAGACAAGACATAGAATTCCAGAGATTGATTTACAAGAAGGACAAACATTAGTTTTTCAAGTTCCAATGCCTGATATTTTAGAAACAGTTGAGCCAAATATCTCAAAAGCTAAGCTTTTACATGCAAATGCTGATTATTCTAAGTTATGGGTTTTACTATATGAAGATACATCTATGTTTGGAGATTCAAGAATTTCAAATAGATACCCTGTAATGGTAAATGACAGATATGCAATGGATCCAAGTCCTATTCCAAAATATGATACGCCAAAATTAAATGATTGTAAAGCTTTACAAATTTTTGGAGCAGGAAGAGAAAAAAAGATTTATGCTATTCCTCCATATACTCATGTAGAGCCTTTAAAATTTGAAGATAGAGAGTTTAAAGTTGAAAACTTTGAAGGAAAAGCTTGTGCAAGATGTGGAAGTACTCATAGCTTCTTAGATGAAGTATATGATGATGAAGGTAAAGCAACATACTATTGTAATGACACAGATTATTGTGATACTCAAAAAGAAAAACAAGGAATTAACTAATGATACTAGATATGAGAAATGTATCTAAAGTTTTTGGAAAATTTTGTCCAAAATGTTTAGAAACAACTGGTGCAAATTATAACAGTTCTATTTGTCCTACTTGTAAAAGTGTTGTTGGGGTAAATGATATAAATTTAACACTAGCTAATGGGGAAGTATTAGGAATAGTAGGTGAGAGTGGTAGTGGAAAATCTACACTTTTACAACTAATTTATCAAGACCAAAAAGCAAGTCTTGGAGAGATTTTTGTAAAAGATTTTGTTGGAAAAGATGGAAAGAAAAAAAATATTTTAGATGCTAATTTAAATGAGTTATCACATTTAAGAAACTCTTTAATGTCTATGATTTATCAAAACCCAAGATTAGGACTTAATTATAACTTTTCAGCAGGTGGCAATATTGCCCAAAAAGTTATCATGAGTGGAAATAAAAAGTATGATGAGATTAGAGATAGAGCTTTATATTTTTTAGATAAAACAGAAATTCCAACAAGTAGAATTGATGCTTATCCTGAGTACTTTTCAGGTGGACAACAACAAAGAATCCAAATCTCTAAAGCTTTATCAAGTAATCCAAAAATTTTATTACTTGATGAGCCAACAACAGGACTTGATTTATCAGTTCAAGCTAAGATTCTTGATTTAATCAAAGAGTTACAACATGAAATAGGTTTTGCTATGGTAGTTGTATCCCATGATTTAGGGGTTATCAAACACTTAACAGATATTACAGTTGTTATGAAAAATGGACAAATTGTTGAAAGAGGATTAACTGATCAAATACTTGAAGATCCTCAACACCCATATACACAATTACTTGTGTCATCAATTCTGTAGAGGCTAACTCGTTAGCCCCTTTAGAATTTTGCTTCTTTTCGTAGGAATTCATTTCCTACACTAAAAAGAAGTTATTAAAAAACTGGTCCCTTAGAAAATGGGACATTTTATAAGGAATGTAATGATTAGATTAGAAGTAAAAGATTTAAATAAAACTTTTAAAGTACATACACAAGGAAGTATTGAAGTTAAAGGTTTTGAAAATATTGGTTTTGATGTAAAAAAAGGTGAGTTTTTATCACTATTTGGACCAAGTGGTGCAGGTAAATCATCTATTTTAAAAACACTATTTAGAACATACACTACAACAAGTGGAAATATCATATTTCACAGAGACAATGGAAGTAAAATAGATATAGCAACTGCAACTGAAAGTGAGATTTTAAACTTAAGAAAAGCAGAGATAGGTTATGTATCACAGTTTTTACAAATCTTACCTAGAATTAGTGCTGTTGATGTTGTAGCAGAACAGTTGATATTAAAAGGTGAAAGTGAAGAAGTTGCGAGAATTAAAGCAAAAGAGATGTTAGATTACTTATCAATTAGAGAAGAACTTTTTGATTTATCGCCTTTAACTTTTTCAGGTGGTGAGCAACAAAGAGTAAACATCGCAAAAGGTATCATAGCTCCAAAGAGTTTACTTTTACTGGATGAACCAACAGCTTCACTAGATAAAACAAACACTATGAAAGTAGTAGAGAAGTTAAAAGAGCTAAAAACTCAAGGTGTTGCTATGGTTGGTATTTTCCATGACCTTGAAGCAATGGAAATGATTAGTGATAAGATTTATAAATTAGAGAGAGTTAAATAAAAATTTGGTCCCCTTTTGAAAATGGGACATTTTAAAAGGATAAAATTTGGAAACAATTTTAAGAAGTAAAAATGTATTAATAAACGAAGAGTTCGTTCCTGCTGATGTTGTAATCAAAGGGGAATTTATAGAAAGAATAGATGAATATGGGAAAAATGAAGTAGCAGTTGATTTAGGAGATAAAAAAATAGCTCCAGGGATTGTAGATTTACACTCAGATGCTATTGAAAAAGAAATAGAACCAAGACCAAATGCTACTTTTCCAGTTAAACTTGCAGTTGCAGAACTTGATAAAAAGCTATCAATGGCAGGTGTTACTACAATGTTTCATGCTATTGGTTTTGAAGAAAACCCAAAGAAAAAAAGAAGTATTGATTTAGCAATTTCACAAATAGAAGAAATAAATAAAGCAAATGATAAACACCTAGGTGTTGATAACTATGTTCATGCAAGATTTGAGTTAAGTTGTGATGAAGCTGTTGAACCAATCAAAGAAGTGATTTCAAAAGGAATGGTTAAACTTGTTTCTCTTATGGATCATAGTCCAGGGCAAGGACAATTTAAATCATTAGAATCTTTTAAAAGTTATTACGGAAGTTATTATGATTTAAATGAAGAAGAATTACAAAAAGTAATTGATAAAAAAACAAATAAAAATGAAGATAAAATCAATGATTTAATCGCTTATACAAAAGAGCATAATTTAACACTCTTAAGTCATGATGATGATTGTATTGAAAAACTTGATGGTTTACTTAATTTAGGTGTGCAAATTTCAGAGTTTCCACTTGATTTAGAAGTAGCAAAATATGCAGTTTCAAAAGGTATAGCTACAGGAATGGGAGCACCAAATATTGTAAGAGGTGGTTCTCAGAGTGGTAATATTGCTGCTATTGATTTAGTAAAAGAAGGAGTTTGTAAATACCTTTGTTCAGATTACCATCCAACATCAATGCTTCAAGCAGTATATAAAATGAAAGAAGATGCAAACCTTGATATTGCAAAAGGTTTCTCTATGGTAACTTCAACTCCTGCAAGATATGCTAACTTAGAGGATAGAGGTGAAATAAAAGAGGGTAAAAGAGCTGATATTATAGTAGTTGATGATACACATATTCCAAAAGTAGTTCTTACTTTAAAAGATGGTGATTCTATCTACAATGGGATTAGAGGCTTTAAACTATAAGGATTAAAAATGGTTACAATTTATAGAAGTATTTTACATTTAGAAGTTAGATACAATGATAAAGATAAAAAGTAAAAATAGCTAAATAAGGAATGGTATAATTATAGGCTTAAATACCATAGTTACAGAAGTTAGTAAAAAAGATTAAATTATAAATTTTTAAAATGAGAAGGTTACATGGATACAAAAATAGTTTTAATTGTAGGTCCTAGTGGTGTGGGGAAAGATACTCTTTTAAAATATGCAAAAGAAATATATAAAGAAAATATTAATTTTGTAAAAAGATATATCACAAGAGTAGCAGATACAAATGAAAATAACTACTTTGTAGATGACTATGCTTTTGAAGTATTAAAAAACAATGGTTATTTTCTTTCAAGCTGGAATGCTCACGGAAATGCTTATGGTATACCAAAAAGTTTTTTGAAAAATGGAGTAAACATTATTTCCATTTCAAGAGCAAGAATTAAAGACTTTGAAAATAGCTATGATAATGTTTACACAATAAATATAACTATTAAAAAAGAACTACTTAGGCAAAGATTATTTAATAGAGGGAGAGAGACTTTAGAGCAGATTGAAAAAAGACTAATAAGAAGCTATGAAAAAATTGAAGCAAAAAAGCTTATAGAATTTGATAACTCAAGATCTTTAGAAGAGTCAAAAAAAAGCTTTATAAATCTTTTAGAAAAAATTAAAAATGAGAAACCTTGAAACTTAAATTTTTAGGAACTGCAGATAGTGCAGGTATTCCTGTTCATAATTGTACCTGTAATGTTTGCAATAAGTACAGAAAAAACAATATACAGAATTTAGCAACCAGTGCTTATCTAGAAATCGAAGATAAAATAATTCTCTTTGATGCAGGAGTTGAAAATATTTCTACAATATTTGATGGAAAGGAAATCAAAGCAATTTTCTTAACTCATTTTCATGCAGATCACTGCTTAGGTCTACTTAAACTTAGACACTCTAAGGATACTATTAAATGCTTTCACCCTAATGATAAAGATGGTTTTTCAGATCTATTTAAACATACACATTCTATTTTATATAATAAATTAGATGAATTTGAAAGCGTATGCATAGATAATATAAGCTTTACAGCTATTCCTTTGGTGCACTCTAAAAAATGTAATGGATACTTAATAGAATACAAAAATTATACGATTGCTTATTTAACAGATACTTCTAAGGTTTCAGAAAAAGTAGTAAAGTTCTTAAAATCAAAGAAGCTAGACTATTGCTTCATTGATGCTTGTTATGATGAGAGAAAAGAAGTAGGAAATCATTTAAATTATTTTCAAGCAAGTAAAATTTTAAATAGTTTAAATGTTAAAAATGGATATTTAATGCATATTTCTCATACAACACAAAATTATATTGAAAAAAATAAAGTCTCTTTAAAATATAAATACCTGAAAAATGAGCATATTTTTGTTTTTGATTAGTGAAAGTATATACTAGTTAACTCTTCGTTAACTTTTTATTTGACTTTAGTTAATGCTCATCTATTATAATTTTCATATGGATTAAGAAGAAACGCGAAACTTCTTAACTTTAAATTGCGAATTTTTTAAAGTTTTCCAAAAACTTATTTCCTTGTGTGTAAAAAAGCTCCTCTCCCTGGGAGCTTTTTTTTTGCCCGAAAAATAAGAATCATTATGCTAATATTCGCCAAATGAAAATACTACTAAAGAATATTAAATAAATGCCTCTATCTAATTTAAATAAAGAACAACTCGAAGCTGCAACATGTGAAAAAGGTTTTAACCTTATTATTGCTAGTGCAGGTACAGGAAAAACTTCAACTATTGTAGGAAGAATTGCTAATCTTATCAACAATGGTGTACAACCTGATGAAATTTTACTATTAACTTTTACAAATAAAGCTGCCGCTGAAATGGTAGCAAGGGTTGCTAAGTTCTTTGGAAAAGATATGGCTGCAAAAATTATGGCTGGAACATTTCACTCAGTTTCATATAAACTTTTAAAAAAACTAAATAAAAATATTACATTAAAACAACCAAATGAGCTAAAAACTCTTTTTAGGTCTTTATATGAAAAAAGAGTTTTTTATGAAAGAGAAGATGGTGTAAATCCATACGATGGTGGATATCTTTATGATATGTATTCACTATACCTTAACTCAAACGAAGGTGAAGGTTTTGAAGAGTGGATAAAAAATAAAAACCCTGACCATGAAATCTATACACCTATTTATGATGATGTTGTATTAGAGTTTAATGAACTAAAAACAAAATATGGTTACGCTAACTTTGATGATTTGCTAACTATTATGCTTGATACTCTAAAAGAAGAAGAGTTTGACTTTAAAGAGATTTTAGTTGATGAGTACCAAGACACAAACCCTTTACAAGGAAGACTTCTTGATGCTTTTAGACCTAAATCACTTTTTTGTGTAGGAGATTATGACCAAAGTATTTATGCTTTTAATGGCTCTGATATTGGTATTATCTCAACATTTGATACAAGATATAAAGGTTCAAAGGTATATACACTAAGAAAAAACTATCGTTCAAGTAGACCTATTTTAGACTTAGCTACAAAAGTTATTGAACATAATGAAAGAATCTATGAAAAGCAACTTCAAGTTATGAGAACAGATATTTCTATTCCGCCAAAGCTTTTAGAGTTTACTGAGTTGTTTGCACAATATCATCATATCTCGGAAAAGATTTCACAAAGTTCAACACCCCATAGTGATATAGCAATTATCTTTAGAAACAACTCAAGTGCCGATGGAATTGAAGCAAATCTAAGAGAATATGGAATTCCTGCAAAAAGAAAAGGTGGAATGTCATTTTTTGATTCTGTTGAGATAAAGTTTGTACTTGATATTTTAGTTATGCAACTATCACACAATGATATGATGGCATTTATTCATGTACTTGAACACGGAAAAGGTATTGGAAAAGCAATTGCTAAAGATATCTTTGATGCCTTAGTAAAACTAGGAAATGGAGATGTTTTCAAAGGTCTATTTACACCTGATTCAAGTATAAAAAACCCTTATCAATCAAATAGAGTTAAAAATGTACAGTTAGGTTTATTTGATGATTTTATTGAATTAGGAAGTGTATCTAAATTCAAAGATTGTGGTTTTGAAGAAGCCTTTTTATCTAATGCTATTTTAAAACACCCTAAACTATCTGTTGATGGAGCAAAATATCTTTATGACTTCTATTTACTTATGAAAATGATTAGAAGAACAAAAGTTCCAGAATCACTTGTTTCATCGGTTACTTCATCTATGATGTACTCAAGGCTAAAAGAGAATTTAGCTACAAAAAGAGCAACACAAAAAGATGGTACTGTAAACATGATGCAAAAAACTAAAGCCCATGCTAAAATCAATAGAAAAGTAATGCTTCTAAAAAACCTTGCTAGAAACTTTAATGACCTATCAAAATTTGTTAACTCGATGATTCTTGGTGGTGGAGAGATGAGTGAAGGAGATGGAGTAAATCTTCTTTCTGTTCATGCTAGTAAAGGGTTAGAGTTTAAAGAAGTTTTCGTAATCGACCTTATGGATGGAAGATTCCCAAATAGAAAACTAATGAGCAAAGGTGGAAGTATAGAAGAAGAAAGAAGGCTTTTCTATGTTGCTGTAACAAGAGCTAAAGATGTACTTTACCTTAGTTTTGCAAAATATGACAAAGTAAAAAAACTAGATTTTATTCACTCACCATTTTTAAAAGAAGCTGGCTTAATAAAAAAAGAGTCTCCTGAAGATTAAGAGTTTTCTTAAACACGTGACACATATGTGACATTTTTTAGTTATCATATACCTTCAAAGAAAGTTGAAGGTATATATTATGCTAAAAAGCCCTAAAGATTCACACAACTATATTCAGAAAATAGAAAAAGTTCTAAAAGAAGAAAAAGTAAGAGAACAACTAACTATCAATGAACTAAGCAACACAAATACAAATGACAAAAATCATATCAAATCTTTAAAAAACTACCTAGAACAAATCAAAACAAATATCTTAAAACTAAACTACTTACTTGATAACTTAAACATGGAAAGAAATATCACAAGTTTGAGTATTGCTAAACTTGCACAGCAAGATAGCAAAATAAAAAGCTATTTATAGTATTACCTTAAATAAAATCTTTTTTAGATATAATCGCGGATATTTTATTAAACAAAATCATAATAATCACATAGGAACATAAATGAGCGGAAAATACGAACCATCAAAAGTAGAAGACAACTATTACAAAATCTGTGAAGATAGAGGTTATTTTGAAATTGACGGAAACAAAGATATTCAAGAAGAGGGAAAAAACTTTTCAATTATGATGCCTCCTCCAAATGTAACTGGTAGCTTACATATTGGACATGCTCTTACATTTACACTGCAAGATATTATTACTAGATATAAAAGAATGGATGGGTTTAAAACTTTATGGCAACCTGGAACTGACCACGCTGGTATAGCAACACAGAATGTTGTTGAAAAGCAATTATTAGCAGAAGGTACTACTAAAGAAGAGATTGGAAGAGAAAAGTTTCTTGAAAGAGCTTGGCTTCAAAAAGAGACTTCGGGTGGAAGCATTGTTCACCAAATGAGAAAACTTGGTGTTACTCCTGCATGGTCAAGGGAAAGATTCACTATGGATGAAGGTCTAAAAGAAGCTGTTAAAGAAGCTTTTGTATCTTTATATAATGATGGATTTATCACTCAAAACAACTACATGGTAAACTGGTGTACTCACGATGGTGCTTTATCAGATATCGAAGTTGAGCATGAAGAAGTAAATGGTAAGTTTTATCATATGATTTATAAGTTTGCTGATGGAAGTGGTGAAGTACAAGTTGCAACTACTAGACCTGAGACTTATTTTGGGGATACTGCTATTATGGTTCACCCTGAAGATGAAAGATATAAAGATATCGTTGGAAAAGAAGTATTACTTCCTCTAACTGATAGAAAAATCAAAGTTATTACTGACTCTCATGTTGATATGGAGTTTGGAACAGGTGTTGTAAAAGTTACTCCAGCGCATGACCAAAATGACTACGAAGTTGGAAAAAGACACGATTTAGAATTCATCAAAGTATTTGATGAAGCAGGTATTTTAAATGACTATTGTGGAGAGTTTGCAGGGCTTGAAAGACTAGAAGCAAGAGAACCTATCGTTAAAAAACTACAAGCAGAAGGTTATATTGTAAAAATAGATGAGCATACTCACCAAGTTGGTCACTGTTATAGATGTAAAAATATTGTTGAGCCATTTATTTCTCAACAATGGTTTTTATCTGAAAAAGTTGCAAAATCTTCAATTAATAAAACAAAAGCACATAATAACTTCCACCCTGCTCACTGGATTAACTCATATACAGCATGGATGGATGAATTAAGACCTTGGTGTATTTCAAGACAATTATGGTGGGGACATAGAATTCCTGTATTTACTTGTGACTCTTGTAATCACCAATGGGCAGATAAAGCTGATGAACCTGAAGCTTGTCCAAAATGTGGAAATAAACACTATACTCAAGACCCTGATGTATTAGATACTTGGTTCTCTTCTGCACTATGGGCTATGTCACCATTAGGTTGGGGAAATAATGGGAAATTACCTGAGCTTTATAATTTAGAGCAAGATATGAAAGACTTCTATCCAAACTCTTTATTAATCACAGGTTTTGATATTATGTTCTTCTGGGTTGCTAGAATGATGATGATGGGTGATCACTTCCAAGGTGAGTTACCATTTAAAGATATTTATATGCACGCTCTTGTAAGAGATGAGCACGGTGCTAAAATGTCTAAATCAAAAGGAAATGTAATCGACCCACTTGATATGGTAGAAGAACATTCTGCTGATATTATTAGATTTACACTTGCATACTTAGCAGTTCAAGGTAGAGATATTAAACTTGGTGCTAAAAACTTAGAGCAATTTAGAAACTTTACAAACAAACTTTACAATGCTGCCAATTTCTTAACTTTAAATGTAGATACATTTGAAGATTTAAAAGATATTGAGATTAAAACAGCACTTGGAAAATATATGCAATCAAGACTTTCTCATGCAGTTGAAGATGTAAGAGAAGCACTTGAAACATTTAAATTTAATGAAGCAGCATCTATTTTATATAAATTTGTATGGACAGAGTTCTGTGATTGGGGTATTGAGTACTCTAAAGCTAGTAAAGATTCTATTTCTGAGCTTGGAGCTATTTTCAAAGAGACACTTAAATTAGTATCTCCATTTATGCCATTTATTTCTGATTATTTATATCACAAATTATCAGGAACTTCTTTAGAAGATGGAGCAGAATCTTTAATGGTTTCTTCATTCCCTAAAGAGATTGCACAAGATAAAGAGACTGAAGCAATGTTTGCAATCATTGAAGAAGCAATTACAGCACTTAGACGTGCAAAAGTTATTATTGATATGGGTAACTCAAAAATTGCAAAAGCATATATCAAATTAGATACTAAAATAGATACGCAGTTAGCAAAACCATTTATTCAAAAACTTGCAAAAGTTGAAGATATTGAGTTTGTTGAAGCTAAAGTAGAGAACTCTATTACAGATGTATCTGATAACTTAGAAGTTTACTTACCAACAAGTGAAATTGATATGAGTCCAATCATTGATAAATTAACTAAACAAAAAGAGAAAGTAGAAAAAGAAGTTAATAAACTAAATGGAATGCTTTCAAATGAAAGATTTGTTGCAAATGCTCCTGAAGCTGTTGTTGCTGAAAACAAACAAGCTTTAGCAGATGCACAAGCAAAATTAGAAAAAATTGAAAATGAATTAAAGGCTATTTCATAATAGCCTTTTAAAGGGGATAAATGAGTTTTAAAAGTTTTTTATTAGTTATATTTTTAGGAGTTTTGTTTACGGGTTGTATGCCTAAACAAGATGATGTAAAAAATGTATTCCAATCTGACTCTGCAAATATAATTAAAAGAGACTATAAAAAAAGTCAAAAACTTTTAATCTCATTTAAAAAGAAACTTGATTTAAGAAACCCAAAAGCCTTTGATAAATCTATAGAAAAAAAGATTTATGCCTTAATTGAGTCTTCTGAAAAAACACTACTATTAAAATACAACAACAAAATACTTGAAAACTACAAAGACTACCTACAATTAGCATTTAGTAAAGACACTATAAAAAATAGAAATGACTTTTTAGTTTTAGGTTTATACTACTCATTATATGATGCTTATGATATTGAAGATGGGCATAAGATAATTGCCTTAGCATATGAAAAAGAGAAACTTCACAAACTACATAAAAACCTTCAAATATTAAAATGGAAACTTAAAGTAGATAAAGACCTAAACAATGATTATCTATTTTTAACTTGGCAAAATAACTGGCAAATAGAGTTAGAAAAAAGATTAAATAATAATGAAGAAATTACTTATGAAGATATCAAGAACCTTACATATATAAAAGATGGAAAAGAGTCTTTATTAAGCCGTTCTAACTTTACTTTTGAAGTATTATTAACTCAAATGATTTATAATGTTGAGAATACTTTATTTGCACTAGGTGAAGAGCCTAAAAAACTTGCAATTGATGCAGTATTTTTCTTATTTATATAACAAAAACTATTTTTAGCAATATCTGGATTGTTATAAATTTTCCTTTTTGATATACTTTTTAAAAATTTTTAAAAGGTAATACTATGAGCTACATAACAGAAGCAAGACTAGAACAAGCAGATAAAGAGATTTTTGATATCGTAGAAGCAGAACTAGAAAGACAAACAACACACTTAGAGATGATTGCAAGTGAAAACTTCACATCTCCAGCTGTAATGGAAGCAATGGGTTCTGTATTTACTAACAAGTATGCAGAGGGTTATCCATATAAAAGATATTATGGTGGATGTGAATTTGCTGACAAAGCTGAGCAATTAGCTATTGACAGAGCTTGTGAAATCT